>CAMMEG010000059.1 GCA_946495765.1 uncultured Eubacteriaceae bacterium | reverse complement strand
CGATAATAGAAGAAGAATTGCCAAAATTAGTGTATAATATTAATTATAAATTGTTTTATATATATTTAATATAAAATTGTTAAAATATACAAAAAATACTATATATTCTATATTATATTGAAAAAATATCCTATATATGCTACTATATTTATTGTTGTATAAATGTGAAAGGAATATTTTATTTATGGAAATAAATATAAAAAAAAGAGATGGAAGCTTTGAAAAACTAATGGTTGATAAGACAAAAAAGGTTATTGCTTTTGCTTGTGAAAATATAGAAAATTGTTCTCCAGAAGAACTAGAGTTAGATGCTAAATTACAATTTAGAGATGGTATGACTACAAAAGAAATACAAAAAACTCTTATACAAACAGCTATTGAAAAAGTTATATATACAGAAGATGATGGATACGGAAATTTAGTAAAAAAAATAAATATAAATTGGCAATATGTAGCATCTAGGTTATTAATATATGATTTATATAAAGAAGCTGCTATAAATAGAAATTATGTTAATTTTGGATATGGAGATTTTTTAACTTTAGTAAAAATGCTTGTAGATAGACATTTATATGGGTCTTACATATTGGAAAACTATACAGAGGAAGAAATAAAGGAACTTGGAGATTATATAAAAGGAGACAGAGATAATTTATTTAATTATGATGGTTTAAATCTTTTAGTTAAAAGATATTTAGTAAAAGGATTAGAAGGTCAAATTTTAGAATTACCACAAGAAAGATTCTTAATTATAGCTATGCATATAGCTATACCAGAAAAGGAAAATAAAATATATTATGCTAAAAAGTTTTATGACATTATGAGTACATTAAAAATGACTGTAGCTACGCCTACTCTTGCAAATGCAGGTACTCCATTTTATCAACTTAGTAGCTGTTTTATATCTACTGTTGGTGATAATTTATGGTCTATATATGATGTAAACCAAAAGTTTGCACAAGTTTCTAAACATGGTGGTGCTTTAGGTATATATATGGGGAAAGTTCGTGCATTAAATAGTGATATTAGGGGAAATAAAAATTCATCTGGAGGAGTAATACCATGGATAAGACTCTATAATGACACAGCTATTGCAGTAGACCAGTTAGGGAGAAGAAAAGGAAGCGCATCTATTACTTTAGATATATGGCATAAAGATTTATATGATTTTTTAGACTTAAAAACAAATAATGGTGATGATAGAAGAAAAGCACATGATATATTTCCAGCACTTAGTATTCCTAATTTATTTATGGAAAGATTAGAAAAACGAGAAAATTGGTCTTTGTTTGACCCATATGAAGTATATAAAGAAATGGGATATTACTTAGAAGACTTTTTTGACGATAATGACAATTTAGAATTTACAAAAAGATATATTGAATGTGAAAATAACCCTAAAATAGATAAAATCGTAACACCTTGTCTTGATATAATGAAAAAAATATTAAAAAGTGCAGTAGAAACTGGTACACCTTTTATATTTTTTAGAGATACTGTAAATAGAGCAAACGCTAATAAACATAAGGGGATTATATATTCATCTAATCTTTGTCACGAAATAGCTCAAAATACTAGTGAAAGCATTTTAATAGAAGAAACAGAAGATAATAGTATAGTTACAACAAAAGTTAATCCTGGAGATATGGTTACTTGTAATTTAAATTCTATAAATCTTGGGAAAGTTACAAAAGAAGAACTTAAAGAGTGTATACCTCTTCAAATAAGAATGCTAGATAATGTAATTACAATTAATAAACTCCCTGTATTAGATGCTAAGGTGACAAGTGATAAATATAGAGCAATAGGATTAGGAACTAGTGGATATCATCATTATTTAGTAAATAATAAAATAGCCTGGGAAAGTGAAGAGCATCTTAAAGAAGCAGATGAACTATATGAAGAAATTGCATATAATGCTATAAAAGCATCTATGGAACTTGCAAAAGAAAAAGGAGCATACAATGCTTTTGATGGCTCAGAATGGCAAACAGGTGAATATTTTGATAGAAGAAATTATACAACAGATAGATGGAAACAATTAAAAGAAGATGTAAAGAAATATGGTATAAGAAATGGATATATTATGGCAGTAGCACCTACAGGAAGTACATCTAATATAGCTAATACAACAGCTGGAATAGATCCTATTTTTAAAAAGTTTTTTGTTGAAGAAAAAAAGGGTATGTATACACCAAAAACTGCTCCTAATTTATGTGATGAAAACTTTTGGCTATATAAAGAAGCTCATTATATAAAACAAGACTGGAGTATAAAAGCTTGTGCCATTAGACAAAGACATATAGATCAAGCTCAGTCCTTTAATTTATATATAACACCTGAACTTAATGCTAAAGATATTTTTGATATGTATATAAATTGTTGGAAAATGGGTATAAAAACAATTTATTATATAAGAAATCAATCTTTAGAAATGGACGAATGTACTAGTTGTTCTAGCTAATTATGGAGGATACATTATGAGAAAGAAAAAAATATTTAATGCAGAAGGAGAAAGAGGTACATTAAGTATAATAAATGGAAATACTACAAACCTTAGAGAATGGAACAGAATAAAATATAATTGGGCAACTAATATGTATAGAACTATGCTTAATAACTTTTGGATACCAGAAGAAATAGCATTGAATGAAGATGTAAAACAGTTTCCATATATTACAGATGGAGAGAGAAATGCTTTTGATAAAATAATATCGTTTTTAAATTTTTTAGACTCCATTCAAAGTGAAAACTTACCTAATTTATCTAGATATATAACAGCATCAGAAGTTTCTTCTTTGTTAAATATACAGGCTTTTCAAGAAGAAATACATGCTCAAAGTTATTCTTATATTTTAGATACGGTTACAAATCCTATAACTAGAGATAAAATATATGATATGTGGAGAGAAGATGAACATTTACTAAATAGAAACAAATTTATAGCTAGTATATATGAAGATTTTAATCAAAATCCATCACAAGAAAACTTTATAAAAGCTATTATGGCAAATTATATATTAGAGGGAATATATTTTTATTCAGGATTTAGCTTTTTTTATACTCTTGCTAGACAAGGTAAGATGACAGCTACAAGTACTATTTTTAAATATATAAATAGAGATGAAATAACTCATCTTGTTCTATTTCAAAATATAATAAAAGAAATAAAAAATGAAAATCAAAATATATTTAATATTAGACTAGAAGAAGAACTTAGAAATATGATGAAAATAGGTGTTGAGCATGAGATAGCTTGGGGACAATATGTAACTAATAATCAAATACTAGGATTAAATAATGAGTTAATAGACAAATATATAAAATATTTATCTAATTTAAGATTAAAGGCAATAGGGTTAGAACCATTGTATCCAGAAATAAGTCAAAATCCTATGGCATGGATAGAAAGTTTTTCAAAAATAAATAACACAAAAACAGACTTTTTTGAAGCAAAAGTTATAAATTATACAAAAGCTGCTGTTTTTGATTTTGATAGTTTAGAGTAAATAACGATAATTAAGAGTACTATTTTTTAGGTACTCTTAATTATTGTTATTTACTCTAATTAAAATTTAACTTTATTATTCTAGATAAAAATTGTAAATGTATTTTTATTAAAGAATAATATGACTATATGTTTATATATAAAATATCAAAAAAATTAAAATATCTTTCTTCAAGAGGATACAGTTTAAAATTGTTATAATAAGCAATAAAATATTTAATAAAAATGTTAACCTTCCAGAATTTACAGAAGGTAAGGTGTAAAATAAATAAAGTATAATGCTATATGCTAATATTAAAGCTTAGCATAAGAATTAAAATGATAATATTTATATCTATAAAAATTGTAATATCAATAAAACTTTTCTTTATAAAATCTATAAGTTATGTATCTACTTGAAATTTGAAATATTGATAACAATGTAAATATCAATACCAATTCATATGCAAAGATATATTTACTAAATGATAATACATTAGTATAGAATAAACATAATATTAGACTAATAGCTTATATTTTTAATAATTATATTAATTATATAGATACCTCCTTAAAAATCTTGTTAAAATGATTTATAATTAGTAAATAATGCCAATGTATAAAATAAAGAAGAAGAAATATAAATATAATTGTATAATTTGTATAAATTAATATAATAATTTATAGATTTATTTTATACTAAATAATACTATTAGTTACTTTAAATAAAAAGTATATAGTTTATAATTATTGTTAGAGGAGTGATTAATATGATAATTGATAATAGAACTACTGCTATAAGAGATGATTTAAATAATAATTTTAAAGTAGAATATAATTTAATAAAAACTAATATTGATAATAATGTTATATATGGTTTTAGTGTAAATACAACTAATGTATATAATAATACTAATTTATATAAAGAATTTTTAGATTTTACAAAAGATTTAAATTATGCTAAAGAAATATTTGAAAAACTAATTGAAAATCTTGTATTACCATTAAACTTAGTAAATGTATTAGATGAAATTACAAACTAATCCATTTTTTAGATACTTTATATCAAAAAACAGCTATTACTATTATTCAAGATAAGATTTAAAATAAAAATCCTTTTATAAATTTTATCTTGAATAATAAAGGAATAGATTAATGCAAAAAAAAATAAAAATAAATACTAATAATTTAATTGCTTAAATTATTAGTATTTATTTTTATTTTTTTGCATATTTTTATACTATATATAAAAGGAGGTAAACATTATGGATTTGGAAAATTTAAAATCAGAAAAAAATGATTTTAATTTTAATAACATTAATCTACTTTTAAATTATATTAAAAATAACAATAAACAAAAAGATAATGAAAAAGGTAATTTACTAAATATTAATTCTATTAATTCTAGTTCTGTAAAAGCTGTATTGCCATACATAACAGAAGACTCAGATAATATTTATAAAATTTTAAATTATCTTGAGATAAACCAATTAATAACTAAGTATAGAGAAGCGTATAAAAATATAGATAAAGAACAAATATTTGATTTAAAAAAAGAAGCAATGCTCCATATTAAATCAAATATAAATGATAAAAACAAGTTTATGGTAGATTTATTTTTAAAAGCTATGGAAATGAAAAATATAATAAAATCTAACTATCAAGGAGGTAATTTATGATAGACTATAATGAACTTTTTAAACAAGAGGCTTTCAAATCTATAAATCCAGATATATTAGAAAAGTTTAAAATACTAATATCTAACATAAATGGTAAAAATACAAATGAGGCTTTGTTACATATAATGGATTTTTATAATTCTATTCCTAAAAATACTAATTTATCAAAAGAGCAAAGTGATGCATTAATAAAAGCTATAATATTGTATTTACCTAAAAAAGAGAGAGATAATTTTTTAAATATGTTAGAACTTATGAGTTCTATTTTTTAGCTAAAATTAAATAAATTTAAGTTAAAATTTAAGTTATTTTAAAGTTAATAACAATTTAACATATAAATTAAAGTAAAAAAATATATATAATTACTATATATTTACAAGAGAAATATGTACAAAAATAATAATGTTTTATAATTTATTTTTGTCTATTTGTTTTATATATAATACTTTACAAATATAGATAATTGTTATATTATAATAATCAAAGGTGAACAAATTAATTTTATTTTATAATAATTAGGTTATACTTAATTTTTAATTAAATAAAATTGCATAAGTTAAAATAACTATGTATAGCTGGTTTATATTATCTTTTGTAATTATGCTATTACCTTATTATTCGAAAAAATTATAAACAGATTTTTATTTAAATTTTTCTTGTAAAATAATAGCATTAGTAGCTATTTTTAATATAAGGTGTTAAAAATTATCTTTTATAATTTAAAATTTTTAGTATGAGGAAGAGGTGCATTAAATGTACAATATAATAAATTTAGATACTAAATTAAAAGAACCACTTAAAATTTTAGCTAAACGTTATAATTTTAAGTTAGATCAAAATGGTAGAACTATTATAGCTACACAAACAGAGGAAAACATATTAAAAATAAATGCAACAGAAAATAATGTTGAAATAGTGTATAGAAACCTTCCGGCATTTTTTAGAGCAATAATGATTTTAGATAAAAATGACAAAAAAGGAAACCAAACATTTGAATTATCAACAAATGTTTGGTTTGACTTTAACGGTTTAATGATAGATTGTTCAAGAAATGGAGTTTTAAATGTTTCTTATGCTAAAGAAATGATAGAACAATTAGCTATTATTGGGCAAAATGTTTTTATGCTTTATATGGAAGATACATATAAATTAGAAAGTGAAAAGTATTTTGGGTATTTAAGAGGAGCTTATACTAAAGAAGAACTTAAAGAAATAGATGATTATGCACACTTATTTGGTATAGAACTTATCCCTTGTATACAAACTCTTGCACATTTAGACCAATTTTTTATGTGGGAGGAAATTGCAGAAAAGTATGCCGATATAGATAATGTATTAAATGTGTCTAGTGAAGCCGTAAAAGATTTATTAGATAGAATGATAGGATATTTATCAAAAACTTTTAGAAGTAGAAGAATACATATAGGAATGGATGAAGCATATAACTTAGGTAGAGGTACATATGCAGACAAAAACGGATTAAAGTCAAAAACAGAAATAATGAGAGAACACTTAGAAAATATGCTTAATATATGTAAAAAATACAATGTTAAACCTATTATTTGGGACGATATGTTTTTTAGCGGATATTCTAAAACTGAAAGTGATGATTATAAAATACCAGATGGGATAGATTTAATGTACTGGGATTATTATAATAATAAAGTAGAACATTATGAACAAAATTTTGAAAAAAGAAGTAAAATAACTAACAAAGACATAATGTTTGCCGGTGGTTCATGGAGATGGGTAGGATATGCGTCTCATCACGGTAAAACTCTTGCTGCTACAAATGCATCTTTAACAGCTTGTAAAAATAAAGGCATTAAAGAGGTTATGGCAACAGCATGGGCAGATGATGGTTGTGAATGTCCTGTGACAACAGTAATTTTTGGTTGTGTGTTATTTGGTGAACATCAGTACAATAAAGATATAGATTTAGATGAATTTAAAGAAAATTTATTATATATAACAAATATGGATTATGAAAACTTTATGAAGCCTCAAGAATTTGACATATTCCCAAGTATAGAAGATAAATCAGCTATAGTTACTCCATCTAAATATACTTTATATGAGGACCCATTATGTAGCAAATTTATTAATCATACTGAAGTTGTAAAAGATGATTTAACAAAAATATATAAAGACTTATCTAATTATTTTTATAATAAAGCAAAAGATTGTAAAGATGAAGCTTTAAAAGCTACAAATGAATTTTATGGTGTATTTGGAGATGTTATAAGTCTTAAGTGGAACTTAGGTCTTAACATATATAATGCTTATAAAAATAAAGATAAAGATGCTTTAAAAAATATAATTGACAATCAAATAGAGCCATTAATTCCTCTTGTAGAAAAATTAAAAGTAGCAAGAATGGAAGAATGGTTAATAACTAATAAAAGTTTTGGATTTGAAGTATTAGACCAAAGATTTGGTGGTATAATAAGCCGTCTTTATACAACTAAGTTAATTTTAAAATCTTATTTGGATGGCAAAATAGATAAAATAGAAGAACTAGAAGAATACAGATTACCAGCTACTCATTATAGAGAAGAAGGTATGGGAGAAATTGTACATTATAATAGAGCACAAAGATGTATGACTGCTAGTAAAATGATATGGTAGGTATATTATAAATTAGTGGCTTAAATTATTTAAAAATTAATTTTTTTTGATACTTTGTATTAATTAGTTATTTTGATACCTTGTATCAAAATAAACAAGCTATTGCTATTATTTTTCTTGGATATTTTGCAATTTTTATTTATTTTGACGCTTTGCGTCAAAAAAATAAATTGCAATAGGATTAAAACAAAAATTTTATTTTGAAAAATAAATTTATAGCTTAATTGAAATAAATCTTAGCCACTTCTAATTATAAGAAGTGGTTAATTTTATAAAAATAAATTAGATTTTTAGAGGAGAGTTAATATGAAAACATTAATAGGCTATGTAGGTACAAAAGATTTTAATTTATTAAAAGAAGAGGACGTAAAGGCTTTAAGTATTATTAATATTGCTTTTGGACAAGTTAAAGATGGAGAGGTTATTTGGGAAGCTAAAGAAGCTCCTAAATATATGAAATGGGCTAAAGAAATAAATTCTAATCTTAAAATATGTTTATCAATAGGAGGTTGGAGTGCTGGTGGATTTTCAACAGCTGCATCTACTAAAGAGGGAAGAGAGAAATTTGCAAAAACTGCAGTAGATATACTTAGAGAATATGACTTAGACGGTATAGATATAGACTGGGAATATCCTTGTATTAGTATAGCTGGAATAGATGCCTCACCAGATGATAAATTTAATTTTACACTACTTTTAGAAGCTTTAAGAAACGAACTTGATAAAGTAGAAAATAAAAAATGCTTACTTATGGTAGCTACTGGTGGAGATGAATATTTCTTAAGATGTACAGAAATGGATAAAGCATCTAAATATTTAGATATTGTACAAATTATGACTTATGATTTAAGAGGAGGCTTCTCTTTACAAACAGGACACCATACTAATCTTTATACAAGTCCAACAGACTTATCATCTGTTAGTGCACACAATACCATTACTAAATTTATAGAAGCTGGTGTACCAAAAGAAAAAATTGTTATGGGTGTTGCTTTTTATTCTAGAATGTGGACTGGTGTGCCTAATGTAGATAATGGTCATATGCAAATGGCTACATCAACAGGTGGATATGGCCCTGGATATGGTCAATTAGTAAAAGAATATATTAATAAAAATGGATATACTAGACATTGGGACGATGTTGCAAAAGCTCCTTATTTATTTAATGGAGATACATTTATAAGCTATGATGATGAAGATTCTATTAAAGCCAAAGCCGACTATGTTAAAGAAAACAGTCTTTGTGGCCTTATGTATTGGGAGTATTGTTTAGACGATACTTTTACGTTAACAACTTATTTAAGAAAAGTTTTAAGCTAATTTAAGGAGATTTTTATGAACTTTTATTTAGAAAATTTTGATAAACCACAGGTTATAGTACATACTTATTATGAAAATGATAAAAAAATAAAAGATCTATTTGAAGGTAAAGAAGGGGAAATTGTTTTAATACCTTCTTTAGATGAAAATAAACCACATATACTATATTTTGGATTAGGTGAAAAAGAAAAACTTAATAATAACTTGTTAAGAAATAACTGTGCTAAATTATTAAAAAAAATAGACGAACTTAAATTTAAAAATATACTTATAGAAAAAATAGACTTTGGTAATTTAGACGAAGAAAAATTTTTAAAGGCTATGGTAGAAGGTTTACTTCTTACAGATTATGACTTTAAAAAATATAAATCTGATGATAAAGAAGAAATAGAAAAAAATGTATACATAAATGGATTTAATATATCTAATAAAAATGATATATTAAATGAAGTGTCTAATATTGCAAAAGCTATAAACAATGCTAGAGATATGATAGCAGAGCCTACTAATAATTTATATCCAGAAGAATTAGCTAAAAGAGCTGTAGAAATAGCTAATGAAAGTGGATTTAAAATTGAAGTTTTAGAAGAGGATAAAATTAAAGAACTTGGTATGGAAGCCTTTTTAACTGTAAGCAAAGGCACAAAAAATAGACCTCGTCTTATAGTTATGGAATATAACAACGGTGGAGATAAAGACTTTATTGGACTTGTAGGTAAAGGGCTTACTTGTGATACTGGTGGATATTCTATTAAAAGTCACGAAGGGCTTAAATATATGAAATCTGATATGAGTGGAGCAGCCTATGTAACAGCTATAATGAGCAGTTTAGCTAAAAATAAATGTAAAGTTAATGTTAAAGCTGTTGTGGCTACTTGTGAAAATGTATTAGACGGCAATAGTTATAAGCCAGGTGATGTTGTAAAATCAATGAAAGGCAAAACTATTGAAGTGTTAAATACAGATGCAGAAGGTAGACTAACTTTAGCTGATGCACTTTATTATATTATAGATAAACAAAAAGTATCTAAAGTAATAGATATGGCTACTTTAACTGGACTTGCTGGTTCTACATTTGGCAGTTTATTCACTCCTATTTTTTCTAACAATGATGAATTCTATGAAAAATTTATGGAAACTGCTAAAGAAACAGGGGAAGACTTTTGGAGAATGCCTTTAGATGAAAGATATCGTTCTTATATAGATAGTGATGTTGCCGATATGAAAAATACAGGTTCAGCAGGGACAATTACAGCTAGTATGTTTTTAAAAGAATTTGTAGATGATACACCGTGGATACACCTTGATATTGCAGCTACTGCTATACAATGGCCAGTTGTTTATGAATATTCTTCAAAAGGTGCATCTGGTGTTACTGTAAGGACAATTTATGAATTAATTAATAAAGGGGTGTAAAATTATGACACAAGTACCAGAATGGTTTACAAATGCAAAATTGGGAATTTTTATTCATTATGGAATTTATGCAGT
>CAMMEG010000058.1 GCA_946495765.1 uncultured Eubacteriaceae bacterium | reverse complement strand
AGAAAAAACTCTTAAAATAAATAATTTATTTATATATTTTCAAGACTTAGAAAAAAAAGATAACTTTGAATATAACAAAGAAAATTGTAAGAAAATTGCAGAAAGATATAAAAATCTTATACAAGAGATATATGGTAAAATGTATTTGGATAGAATTATAGAACAAAAAGATTATTTTCTTATATCTTATATACAGAAAGTAGATAAGTATAAAATATTTAATAACATTTTAAATATTAAAATATATAATAATGGAGAAGTAGATATATATTTTAATAATTATCAAAAACCAGATACAATAAGCGAAAAAATAAACATATGTTCTTCAGATGAAGCTACATATGCATTTATTAAAGAAATAAAAAATCTTATACCAGATAAAGAAATATATATAAGGCAAATAGATTTAGGATATTATTTAAAAGATACAGAAGAAAATATATCATTTTCTTTCACTCCATATTACAGATTTTATATAAATGGCGAAGATACACCTTTTTATATAAATGCATATACTAATACATTTGAATATGAACCTATAATAGTTGATACAGAAGAAACTTTCTAATATTATTGTTAATATTTTACTTTATATGCCGATATATAATATATAAAAGGTACAAGGAGGTAATTTTATGATTAATAATATTTTTAATGGTTCAACTACTTATGTTTCTACATTAAAAAATGCAAAAAAAAATAACAACAAGGATGTTGAAAAAGAAGTAAAAAGTGGACAAATAGATAAAACTCAAAACATTACTGATAGCTATGACAAAAAAGTATCAGACAATGAAAGAAAAAAACAAGTATCTTACCTTATTAATCAAGCAGAACAACAAACTAAAAATTTTGAAAAGTTAGTATCCAGTATATTTTCAAAACAGTCTAATAAAGTAGGACTTGTTAATATGTATTATGATGGCAATTTAAAAAACTTTTATCAAAATTTAACCGTAGATGCTAAAACAATTGAAAAGGCAAAACAAGATATATCTGAAGATGGTTATTATGGAGTAAATCAAACATCTGAAAGAATATTAAGCTTTGCAAAAGCCATAGCTGGAGATGACCCTAAAAAGATACAAGAAATGCGTGATGCAGTAGAAAAAGGATTTAAAAAAGCCGAACAAATGTGGGGAGATAAATTACCAGATATATCTCAAAGAACATATGACAAAGTAATGTCAACATTTGATGAATGGCAAGGTAAAGTATCCTAATAAATAAAATCTTAAAAATCTTAATAGTAATTAGAAATATTACTATTAAGATTTCTAGTGTTAATTTTAATTAAGTTATTGCTATTATTTTTTAAATAAAAATTATAAATATAAGTATAAAGTGACTCTTTACCACTTATTAGAGGAAGTAATTTCCCTTACAAAAGGTTAAAGAGTCTCTTTTTTGTACACTAATTTCTTAAAAATAGTCCTTCCTGTTTTACTAGTTTTTTTAATAATGTTAAATCTTTATGTTGTTTAGTTTTATCTGAAAAATAAATGCTAACATTATACCCACCATTTATTACTAATAATAAATAAAAATTATTGCTACATTTTAATAAAGCACCCATTCCACCAATATCAAATTTAATTATATAATTAATTAAATCAGCCAATTTGTAGAAACCATTTTTAGTTATATTAGATTCATAAGAATTAATAATGTCATTTTTAAGTAAATAAATTATAGAGGGAAAACAAGTAATTAAATTTAAAGTTATATTAACTATTTTATTTGCGAATTTATCATCAGCAAATATAGTTTCAATAGATTCATTACAATTTTCTGAAAAACAATTTAATCTATAATCTTCTAATTCATTATATTTTTCAATGTTATAAATTTTTTTTGGTAAAAAATCTATACAAAATGTATTATTGTTATTATTATATGTTAGATTATCAAGAGTATTATAGAATTGTAAATTTTTAATTTTAAATTCACTTCTTAAAATTTTAATATCTGTGTCATTAAAGTTATTATCAATATACATATTATTATTTACCTACAAATTCTCTATTTTTATCTTTTAACCTTGAAGAAATTTTATTTTTAGTATCTTCAATTTATTTTTTTTTATTAAAAAATAGTCTACTATGTTTTATTATAAACCCAGTAATATACAAATATTGAAGAATTAATTACAACCACCATTAAATATAAGTAATTACTATTTTACTTAATTAGTATTATTAGTAAACACGGTATAACATAATTAGTTAAAAAAATTAAATTAATAGTGATATAAATTTAGATTTAAATAATTTCATAAAAATCAACTACTGTTGTTTTTATAATAATTTATAAAATAATAATAGCATAAAATAAAAAAATTTTATATAGTAAAATTAATATTTATTAATTTTAGCTAATTTTCTTTTTTTTGAATTATATTATAATATTAATAATGTTATGTTAAATATTTGATAGTTTAAGTTAATATAAATAGAAAAATACTTTAATAATTTCAAAATCAAATTAAATATATTATTAAACTTATTAAGGCTTAAATTAATAAATTATTATTGTGTATATTAATTATTAAAAAACTAAAAGATAAATTAGCAAGAAAGAAATAAAATACTATTAAATCCTTTATATAATCTATAATAGTATACTTTAAATTATAATCTAAAAAACTAATTATTAAAATTAATTAATGTTTATTGGCTAAAAATTTAGTTTTATTGAGTTAAAAACAAAAAATTATATGTTTTAAAATATAATTTACTAAATTAGCGATTTATGATAAAATTAAAATAAAAAAATTGGTGATATTAATGATAGATTATATAAAGATAGAAGGTCCTATTGAAAATATTATATATAATAATGAGGAAAATGGATATACAGTTTTTTCTATTTATTCAGAAGAATATGGGGATATTTTTTCTGAGGCAGAAATTGTATGTGTAGGATATATACCTAACTTAAATATAGGTGAGAATATAATATTAACAGGGATAGTTGTAAACCATTCTACATATGGGAAACAATTTAAAGTAGAAACATATGAAAAAACTATACCAAAAACAGAAAAAGGTATAGAAAAATACTTAGCATCTGGAGCTATAAAAGGTATAGGGCAAAAAACAGCAGAAAGAATAGTAGCTAAATTTGGTTTAAAAACTTTAGAGGTTATAGAAAAAAATCCAGAAAAACTAGCTCAAATAAAAGGTATAAGTGTAAAAAAAGCAATGGATATAGGAGAAATTTTTGCTGAGCAAGAAGGACTTAGAAAAACTATTATTTTTTTACAAGAATATGGAATATCTCCTGTTTTTGCTATGAAAATATATAAACATTTTAAAGATAATACTATAAAAATTATTGAAACTAATCCTTATAGATTAGCAGATGAATTATTTGGTGTTGGATTTAAGCTAGCAGATGATATAGCAGAAAAAATAGGGATAGAAAAAGATTCTGAATATAGAATAAAAGCAGGTATAAAATATGTTTTAAACAAAACAGCTAATTCAGCTGGTAATGTATATTTACCAGAAAAAATACTTTTAGAATATAGTAAAAATCTTTTAGAAGTAGATGAAGATTTATTGAAACCTAATTTATTTAACTTACAAATGGAAAGACAAATATGTATAGAAAAAACAGATATAGAAAATATTGTATTTTTAAATTCATATTATTATGCCGAAACCTATGTTGCTAAAAAGATTTTAGAACTGTCTAAAAATGCAACAAAATACAATAAAAATTATGACCTTTGGATAAGTAATATAGAAAAAGAAAATAATATAACACTTGCATATAATCAGAAAAAAGCTATAAAAGAAGCTATGATAAATGGAGTATTAGTAATAACAGGTGGACCTGGAACAGGAAAAACTACTACTATAAATTCTATTATATCTATGTTAAAAAATGAAGGATATGAAATAGAGCTATGTGCACCAACAGGAAGAGCTGCTAAAAGGATGTCTGAGGCCACAGGATTAGAAGCACAAACTATACATAGACTTTTAGGTATAAACTTTTTATCTGATGATAAAAAACGACAAGTATTTGAAAAAGACGAAAATATGCCTATAGAAGCCGACGTTGTAATAGTAGATGAATGTTCTATGATAGATATATTATTAATGAGTGGACTTTTAAAGGCAATAGCCAATGGAACAAGACTTATATTAGTAGGAGATATTGACCAGTTACCATCTGTTGGAGCAGGAAATGTTTTAAAGGACATAATAAACAGTGAATGTATACAAGTTGTTAGATTAAATGAAATATTTAGACAAGCTAGAGAAAGTGCAATTGTAATGAATGCACATAGAATAAACAACGGTGAGTATCCTATTTTAAACGAAGTTAATAAAGATTTTTTCTTTTTAAGACGTGATAAGATGGAAGAGGTAAATAATACTATTGTTGAACTTATTACAAAGCGTTTACCTAAGTTTTTAAATATAAAAGATTTAAAAGCTATACAAGTCTTATCGCCAATGAAAAAGTCTCCAATAGGTGTAGAAAATCTTAATAATATTTTACAAAAAGCAATAAATCCATTTAGTAAAGATAAAAATGAGAAAGAATTTAGAAATATTATTTTTAGAGAAGGCGACAAGGTAATGCAAATAAAAAATAATTATAATATGGTATGGAGAATAATAAAAGATAACCAATATATAGATGAAGGAACAGGGATATTTAATGGTGATGAGGGGATTATAAATAAAATAGATAATAAAAATGAATATATAGAAGTTATATTTGATGACTGTAAATATATAAAATATGATTTTACACAATTAGATGAATTAAACTTATCATATGCAATAACAATACATAAAGCTCAAGGAAGTGAATATAAAGCTATTATAATACCTATACATAGTGGTGCGCCTATGCTACTTACAAGAAATCTATTGTATACTGGAGTTACTAGAGCTAAAGAATTAGCAGTAATTGTTGGTATACAAGAAACATTAAATAAAATGGTAGATAATAATAGAGAAATAAATAGATATACATATTTAAAAAATAGAATAATAAATTTATCACAATTTATATAAAATAAAAAAATTATTATTAAGGAGATATATGTTAGAGGTAATAATTAAAATATTCGATAGTATATTAAATTTTATCTATCCTAATAGATGTGTATTTTGTCAGGAAATTATGGCAATAAATGAAGAAGACTGTATATGTAAATATTGTTATACAGATATAGATTTTATCTTTGATGATAAAGAACCTAAATTATCTGTATTTTCTTATGATGAGAAAACTAAGTATGCTATATTTAGATTAAAATATAATAATCAAAAACAATATGCTAAAGTTTTTGCTAAAATGATGTATTATAAATTATTAAAAATAGATATATCAAAATATGATTATATAATTTGTGTACCAATGCATATTAAAAAGAAGAGAAAGAGAGGATATGATCAAGCAGAAATTATAGCATATGAACTGTCAAAATTATGCGGATTACCTCTTGAAAATAACAATCTTATAAGAATAAAAAATACTTTACCACAAAGTAAGGTATCATTTGAAAAAAGAAGTGAAAATGTAAAAGATGCATTTTACGTAAAAAATCCAAACATAATAAATAATAAAAATATTTTACTTATAGATGATATTTATACTACAGGTAATACTATAAATTACTGTGCAAAAGAACTTAAAAAGGCAGGTGCAAATAAGATTTGTTATTTTACACTAGCAAAAACAATTTATAACAAAGATTTGGATAATAATTAGCATAGATAACTATAAATTAAAATATATCCACAAATATATGTGGATAATTAAGTATTTATCAACAAATTTTCAAATTAAATACTATATTTTGGTATGTGGATTAATGTGGATATGTTAAAAACTTTGTTGATATTAGGTAAATAGCTATTTTTTACTAAATTTTGTTGTAGATAATTAATTGTAAAAACTATATATAGTGTTATAAAATAACAAGGAAAAAATATGAAAAATAAAATAAGATATAATAGTGCAAATACATTTTTTAGAAAAAAATTTGGAGATAAAATTATAAAAATAGCGTTAGATGGTGGATTTACTTGTCCTAATAGAGATGGAAAATTATCTTACGGAGGTTGTATATTTTGTAGTGAAAAAGGTTCAGGAGACTTTGCAGGAAATAGAAATAATAGCATAGAGGAACAATTTGAACTTAATAAGAAAAAGATGAATCAAAAGTGGAAAACAGGAAAGTACATAGCTTATTTTCAGGCTTTTACTAATACTTATGCACCACTTGAATATTTAAAATACCTTTTTACAAGAGCGTCTAATTTAGAAGATGTAGTTGGTATATTTATAGCTACAAGACCAGATTGTATATCAGAAGAAATTGTACAATTTTTATCTAAGCTTAATGAAAAATTATATATTTGTATAGAATTAGGATTTCAAACCTCTAAAAAAGAAAGTATAAAGTTGATAAATAGGTGTTATGAAAATATAGTTTTTGAAAATTGTGTAAAAATGCTTAATAAATATAATATAGATATTATAGTGCATACTATACTGGGCTTACCTTATGAAACAAAAGAAGATATGTTAAACACTATAAAGTATGTGTCTAGTTTTGATATAAGTGGCATAAAATTACAACTACTACATATAATAGAAAATACAAGTTTACATAAATTATATAATAATAAGCCATTTAAAATATTATCGTTAGAAGAATATGTAGATATAGTAGTATCTTGTATTGAAATACTGCCGCCTAATGTGGTTATTCATAGATTAACTGGTGATGGAGACAAAAATATACTTATAGAACCTAAATGGAGCTTAAATAAAAAGGTGGTTCTTAATAGTATTAATAAAGAATTTATTAAGAGAGATACATTTCAAGGTAAATTTTTTTATAAGAATTAAAAAATATTATTTATAATTAATTTGTGAATTTATTTTTTAAAATAAAAATTATAAACGATTTTTTGTTTAAATTTTTATTTTAGAAGAATATTAGGAACAGATTATTTTTAGTATATAGTACTAAAAAAATTATTAATTAATATCGACATAATAAAAGTTTTATTGTATAATATTTATTAACTATAAAAATTTAAGAGGTGTCATATATGAAAAACTCTTCACAATTAGCAGAAAGTAAGCTTATAATATTGTATATGCTAAATAAAATAAGTTTGCCTATGTCCTTATCATATATACAAGAGTTTGCTTTAGCTTCTGAATATATGGATTATTTTTCACTTTCTAATTATCTTAGTGAACTTACAGAAAGTGAATATATTGTAAAAAATATAGAACATAATAAAACAACATATACAATTTCTAAAAAAGGATATAAAACATTAACTCTTTTTGAAAACCTTATACCTAAATCTATAAAAGAAAAAATAAACGAATATGTAGCACTTAATAAAAATCAAATAAAAAAGGATTTAGAAATAATAGCAACTTTTAAAGAGAATAATAATGAATATACTGTAAAATGTGCTGTATATGAAAATAAAGTGCCACTTATAGAAATGAATTTAAAAGTTACATCTAAAAAATATGCAAATACTATATGTGATAATTGGAAAAAAGATGCATCTAAATATTATTTATCTTTTATGAAAACTTTATTAAATAGTCATGATGAAGAATAATAAAAATTTTAAAGATATACTCGTACCTAATGTAAAAAGCAGATATTTTTGTTGAAACTTAACAAAAACAATGATATAATGTATTAAACTATATTTTTAGGAGGAAGTATTATGTTTTGCAAAAATTGTGGAAAAGATATACCAGAAAATAGTATAAATTGTCAAAATTGTGGAGCACCAACTAATAATCAATTAGATACAGGTAGTAATGGTTGGTTATGTTTAGGTTGTTGTGTACCTATTGCAGGCCTTATTTTATATTTTGTATGGAAAGATGAAAGACCAAAAACAGCTAAAAAATGTATAATAGGGTGTTTAATAACTATTGCACTTACAGTTATTTTTTATGCAATTTACTTTATATTTTTAGCTGGGATAGTAGTAGCATTTGGTTTATAATAAATGTTTATTAAAGTGTAAGTTTAATCTTTTCTTTTTTATAAAAATTAAATTAATACTTAGTGGTTTATATTTTAAGGAGTACATATGTTTTGTAAAGTTTGTGGAAAAGAGGTAGCAAATGAATGTATAAATTGTCCAAATTGTGGAGCACAGTTAGCATATTATGATAATGATAGTATTGGGTGGCTATGTTTAGGGTGTTGTGTACCAGTTGCTGGAATTGTTTTGTACTTTGTATGGAAAGACCAAAGACCTAAAAGTGCTAAGAAAGCTCTCATAGGATTTTTTATTTGTTTAGCATTTTATGTTGGAATATATGCTATATATATTATATATTTCTTATTTCTTATGTTTTTAGCAGGGATTGCATCCAATTTATAGCTAGTGTTAAATAAGTTAAAAAGGTGTAATATGTACAATAAAATTGCAAAATTTTTAAAAATATTTTTTTTATGTCATTGTAGACCAGAAAGGTCATTTTTTTATAAAGGTAAACCATTTCCTATTTGTGCTAGATGCACAGGTGAATTGATAGGAATTATAGTGGGTATACCTATTATATTTAAGTTAAAAGATATAAACATTAGATATATTTTTTTATTAAGTTTACCTCTTATATTAGATGGGGTTATACAGCTTATGACAAAGTATGAAAGTAATAATATAAAAAGAGTAATAACAGGATTTTTATTTGGTATTGCACTTATATTTATACTAGCTAAAGTTCATTGGTCTGCTTTTGAAAATGCTTTAAGAGTAATAAATATTTTTCAGCCAGATAATCCAATATTAGAAAAATACAGATATTTAATAGAATAATTAAATAGATTATATACTTTTTAGATTTGATTAATTTTTTAGCTGTTATTAAAAATAGCGTACAAACAAGGGAGTTTTTAAAACTCCCTTTTATAATTTAAAATAAGCTCTGGTTGATTAGTATTTTTATCTATTTGTTCTTTTGTTATTTTAAAATTATGACTTAAATAGAATTTAGTTGCATTTATATTATTTTTATATACATGTAAAGATAGACAAGGATACATATTTTTTACATAGTTAAGTAATTTACTGCCAATACCTCTATTTTGATATTCTTCCTTAACAAAAATTCCTTCAATAAAACTATCGTTTAAACCAATAAAGCCAACTATTTTATTATTATTTTCATATATATATATAGTAGCTTTTGGTAATATATCTTTTACATAGTCAAAATTATTTACCCAATAATTTTTATCTATAAAATTATGAGCCTTAATGTTACTATTAAGCCATATATTCATTATATTTTCAATATCTTTAGTCTTAAATTTTCTAATCATTTTATATCTCATTGTTTAAAATAGTATCTATAATTTTATTAGCAAGTTCAAATTTTGTTAGTTTATCAAAACTTATTGAATTATTTTTAGATATTAGAGTAGCTATATTAGTATCTACACCAAAACCAGCACCTTCTTGTTTTATATTGTTTGCTACAATATAATCTAAATTTTTTTTAATTAGCTTTGATTTAGAATTTTCTAAGAGATTTTGTGTTTCCATAGAAAAACCACATAATATTTGATTATAAGGTTTATTTTCACCTAAATATTTTAAAATATCTTTAGTTTGTTTTAATTCTAAATTATTATTTGCTTTATCTTTTTTTACTTTTTCTGTATGAACATTTACAGGTGTAAAATCAGACACGGCAGAAGTCATAAAAATAATATCAAAGTTTTTATGTATATCTTTAAATACGTTAAACATATCTTCAGCAGATATAACATTAATAATATTTGTAAACATAGGAGGCTGGGTAGATGTTTTACCACATACTAAAGTAACATTTGCGCCTTTTAACATACAAGCCTTTGCTATAGAAAATCCCATTTTGCCACTAGATGGATTTGTAATATATCTAACAGGGTCTATATATTCACATGTTGCACCAGCAGATATCAAAACGTTTTTGCCTAACATAGATTTATCAAAGGCTATTTCTTTTAGTATGTGTTCGAATAAAATATTAGGTTCAGGCATTTTACCAATACCATTATCTTTACAAGCTAAAAGTCCAACAGCAGGTTCTATTATTTCAAAATCATAATTTTTTAATTTTTTTAAATTATCTTGAGTTATTTTATTTTCAAACATATTTGTATTCATAGCAGGTGCTACAATTTTTTTACATTTTGAAGCTAAAACAGTAGTAGTAAGCATATCATCAGCTATACCATTTGCCATTTTTGCTATAATATTTGCAGTAGCAGGGGCAATCATTATAACATCAGCTTTTTTAGCTAAAGATATGTGTTCTACATCATAATTAGCTTTTGGTTCAAAAGTATCTATAACACATTTGTTACCACTTAAAGTTTCAAAAGTTAAAGGAGATATAAATTGAGTAGCATTTTTTGTCATTATGACATTTACATCAGCTCTAGCTTTTTTTAACATACTAACAAGATTTGCAACTTTGTAACAAGCTATGCCACCGGTAACTCCTATTATTATACATTTTCCTTTTAACATATTATCTCTCCTTAATTTTTATATTGTATCATATAGTTAAGCTATAACTCTATTATTCAAAATAAAAATTATAAAAGGGTTTTTGGTTTAAGTTTTATTGGAGAAGAATAATAGGAATAGCTATTTTTTAATATATAATATAAAAAATTATATCATAAAATATAATATATTAAAATAAGTTAGTAAAAAATCCCTTAAAAATCCACCTTTTAATGACTTTAGAAGAATTTTTTACTAACTCTTTTACTAACTTTTTAAA
>CAMMEG010000057.1 GCA_946495765.1 uncultured Eubacteriaceae bacterium | reverse complement strand
AAAAGCCTTAAAATACAGTATATACAAGTGTATGATAAAGAATTTTTAATGAGGTTATTTATAAATAAAAAATTTAAGTATAAAAAAATAAATAAAAGGGAATATATATTGAAAATAGAAAATTTTTAAATAAATTTTTTGTTATTTAGTTTTAGTATATATTCCTCTTTATGTTATTTCTAATTTTATTATATTTTAAACTAAATAGTATACTAATATTAATATTTATTAATAAATTTAAAAAAAGTAAAAAATGCTAAAAAAAATTATAAAATGAGGTGTTATTTTATGAAAATTACAAGTATTGTTGTTAGTTCTATGGCATTATTAATAAGTGGATGTGCTTTAGCTTTATCTATTATATCACTTGTTCACAAAACAAAATAAAAATAAAAAATTTGTTAAAAAGTTATTTATCTTATTAATGATTTATGTTATAATGTTAATATAGTTGTTAAAAATTAGTATTATTACTAGTTTTTAACCTTAATCTTTAAAATTAGGAGGACTTTAAAATGGTTAAAGTAGGTATTAATGGTTTTGGACGTATTGGTCGTCTTGTATTTCGTGCTTCAATTGAAAGAGATAATTTAGATGTTGTTGCTATAAATGACCCATTTATCGACCTTGAATATATGGTTTATATGCTTAAATATGATTCAGTTCACGGAAGATTTAATGGTGACGTTTGTGTTAAAGGTGACAAACTTGTTGTTAATGGTAAAGAAATCACTGTATTTCAATGTATGAATCCAGAAGATATCGCTTGGGGTCAAGTTGGTGTAGAATATGTTGTAGAATCAACTGGTGTATTCACTACTATTGACAAAGCTTCTGCTCACTTTAAAGGTGGTGCTAAAAAAGTTGTTATCTCTGCTCCTTCTGCAGACGCACCTATGTTCGTTATGGGTGTAAACCACAAAGAATACAAATCAGATATGAACATTGTATCTAATGCTTCTTGTACAACTAACTGTCTTGCACCTTTAGCTAAAGTTATCAATGATAAATTTGGTATTATTGAAGGTTTAATGACTACTGTACACGCTACTACTGCTACTCAAAAAACTGTTGATGGACCATCTAAAAAAGACTGGAGAGGTGGACGTGCTGCTGCTGCTAACATAATTCCTTCTTCTACTGGTGCTGCTAAAGCAGTTGGTAAAGTTATTCCAGAATTAAATGGTAAATTAACTGGTATGGCATTTAGAGTACCTACTCCTGACGTATCTGTTGTAGACTTAACTTGCCGTCTTGAAAAAGGTGCTACTTATGAAGAAATCAAAGCTGCTGTTAAAGAAGCTGCTAATGGTGAATTAAAAGGTATCTTAGGATATACAGAAGATGATGTAGTTTCTACTGACTTTGTTCATGAGTATTGCACATCTGTATTTGATGCTAAAGCAGGTATTGCTTTAAATGACAACTTTGTAAAATTAGTTTCTTGGTATGACAATGAATGGGGTTATTCAAACAAATGTCTTGATTTAGTTGCTCATATGGCATCTGTAAACTAATATTAAATATTAAAACAACTAAATAAATAATAAAGAAGGTTGTATACTTATATTGATAATAAATATTATTAATATAAAATAGTATACAACCTTTTTATTTTGCTTTTTATTGATAAAATAATTTTTTTAAATGATAAATTTTAATTTATATATTTTAATTATAATTTATAATGTAAACCATATAAAGGTTGTATATAATATATAAAAAAAATCATTATATTGACAATAATTTATTCAAATGATATAATATTATAAGGATTTAATATTAAAATTATATGTATTTTTATAGAAAGGTTTAAGTTATGAATATTAAATATGAAATTTATCCGTTACCACAAAATATAGAATATGTTAATGAATCAATAAATTTTCCTACAAAGGTTAATATTATTAAAAAATATGAGTTAAATGAGTATATTTTAAATAAATTAAAAGGCATATTATCAAAAGTAAAAGTGAATTTTGAAATTTCATCTAATGAATCAAGAGAAAATATAAATATTATTTTATCTAAAAAAGATATTGGAAAACCAGAAGGATACATGTTAAATATAGATAATAATATAGAAATAATAGGAAATGATTTATCAGGTATATTTTATGCTATAGTTACATTATCAACTATATTAAATCAAAGCAAAGAATATATTACAAAATGTAAAATAGAAGATTATCCTAATATTAAATATAGAGGATATATTGAAGGATTTTATGGTTATCCTTGGAGTCATAATGATAGAATAGACCTTATGAAATTTGGTGGTAATCATAAATTTAATACATATATATATGCTCCTAAAGATGACCCTTATCACAGAAAAAATTGGAGAGACTTATATCCACAGGATAAAGCAAGCCAAATTTCAGAATTAGCAGAACAAGGACATATTAATAATGTAAACTTTGTTTGGACAATACATCCTGGAGATAGTATAGACCTTTTATCTGAAGAAGACTTTAAATCTACCATAATAAAATTAGAACAACTTTATAAACTGGGAATTAGACAATTTGGTGTACTATTTGATGATATTACTGGTGTAGCAAATGGAAAAGAACAAGCAGATTATATAAATCGTATTGACAGAGAATTTGTTAAAGTTAAAAAAGGTATTAAACCATTAATTACAGTTGGTACAAGATATTGTGAAGCATGGGGTCCTAGTATGGAGGAATACTTTAAAGTGTTTGTTGAAACTTTAATAAAGATATAGAAATTATGTGGACTGGTGCAGCTACAATGTCAAATATTTCTTATGAACAGTTAGATGCACCAAAAAGAAAAATTAATAGTCATAAAGATTTAGCTATTTGGTGGAACTATCCTGTCAATGATTATTGTGATGGTAAAATACTTATGGGTAAATTAGAAAATTTAAAATCAGATGTGACTAATATATCAGGCTTTTTTTCAAACCCTATGAATCAAGCTCAAGCTTCAAAACAAGCTTTATTTTGTATAGCAGATTATAGTTGGAATATAAAATCTTTTGATTGTGAAAAAAGCTTTTCGGCATCTTTTAAAGATATTGCCCCTGAAGTAAGTAAAGAGTTAGAGATATTTGCATCAAATAGTTGTTATGTAAAAGAAGATGGTGGAGATAGTGGTATATTCTTATTTGATGAGTCTTGGTATTTAAAAGAAGATATTAATAATTTAAAAAATGCTATAAAACAAGATGAAAATACAAATCCTTTTATAGATATTGTATTAGAAGAGTTTAAAACGATAAAATTAGCTACAGATAAAGTAAAATTAGACTGTAAAAATAAACAATTACTTAATGAATTAAATCCATTTTTAGATGCTTTAGGTCTTTTAGCTTGTGCTGGTCAATATGCTATTTTAGCTTTCAAAGAATTAAAAAATAATAATATTATTGAAGTTGAAAAAAACAATCAATTAGCACTAAATAATTTGGATAATATGCAAAAATGTGAAGTAGATGTATTAAAAGAAGGAGAAGCTAAAAAATTTGTTGCAGAAGTTGGAACGTTAGTTTTAAGACCTTTTATAGAAGAATTAATAAATGTTAATAACATTAAATCAGGTATAGAAAGTGAACCTTTACAACTTAATTATAATATGAAAAATATTGCATTAAAGTCTTTAGGGGTTACAGTTACTACATCTTCAGGAAAAGATGAGGAAGAACAAGTGGAAAATCTTATTAAAGGTAAAATAAGCGGTGGAAAATGGTGTTCTACTGAATATAGACCATATGTTACAATAGATTTAAAAGAAATAAAAAACTTGAAACAGTACAGAATAGTAAACTGTGGGCATAAAGAAGCTGGAGAAAATCCTATGTGGAATACAAAAAAAGCTCAAATTTTGGCTAGTAAAGATGGAAAAGATTTTATTGTTGTAGATGAATTTGAAAACAAAAAAGATATTGTAAATAGAATATTTTTTGAACAAGTAGAAGCAAGATATGTTAGACTTCAAATTTTAGAGCCAGCTCAAATAAGTATTAATGGTGGAGGACACACAAGAATATATTCATTTGAATTATTTGAAGAATCATATCCTTATCAATCGGATAAAATATTGACATCAAATATAGAAATTTTAAATAATAAAAAGATTTCTATCAAAAATATAAAGAAAGGTGATATTATTAAGGTTTATAAAAACTTAAATGATACAGAAGCTTTAATAATAACTGATGAGGCAAAAGAAGATTTAGAAAGTATTATTATAGAAAATGAAAAATTAAATATTAATAGAATATTTTTAGAAAGAATATCTAGAAATTATTTACCAAGTATTCGTACTTCAAAGTATTTAAATATAACATAGTTAATAAATAAAAAGGCAAATGACATAAATTTATAAAGTTGTTTGCCTTTTTATTTAGGATAAATATTAACTTAACTTATTTTTATAATATGTACAAAATATATATTTTTAACTATAAATTTAAAATAGTATTAAACTTTATATATAGGTAAAAATAATATATATTATAAATAAAACTTGAAAAATTTTTATAATCATAGTAAAATAATATATATAGATAAAATAAAAAGTATTCATATAAGGAGAGGACATATTATAATGAACGTAGAAGTTATAAATCCTTTTATTCAAGGAACAAAACAAGTGTTATCTACTGTTTGTAATTTGGATAGTAAAATGGGTAAAGTTTCTATTAAAAACAAACCATTTGAAAATAAATTAAATATAACTATAGGAATTATTGGGGATGTAAAAGGCAAAGTCAATTATGCATTTGATTTAAGTGTTGCTCTATTTATAGCATCTAAAATGATGTTTAAAGAAATTACCATTTTAGATGATATATCTAAAAGTGCTATTTCTGAATTAACTAATATGATTTCTGGAAATATTGCAACTATTTTTTCTAATAGTGGTAAAGTTATAGATATTACACCACCTAAACTAGAAGAATCTTATGATAATTGTGATATAGCAAAATTTATATCAATACCTTTGGAGATTGGTTCAGGACAAATTTTTGAAATTAATGTATGGATAGAGGAGTAAAATGAATATAGTACTATTAGAACCAGAGATACCAGCAAATACAGGAAATATAGGAAGAACTTGTGTTGCTACAGGTTCAAAACTGCATCTTATAAAACCTTTAGGATTTTCTATAGATGATAAATATTTAAAACGGTCTGGTCTTGATTATTGGAATAAGTTAGATGTACTTTATTATGAAAATTTTAAACATTTTTTAGAAAAAAATAACAACCCAACTATATTTATGGGTACAACAAAGGCAAAAAAAACTTATACAGAGGTCTCATATAATGAAAATTCATTTATTATGTTTGGAAAAGAATCCAAAGGTATACCAGAAGAAATTTTATTAGATTATAGAGAAACATGTATAAGAATTCCTATGCTTTCAGATTATAGGTCTCTTAATTTATCCAACGCTGTTGCTATAGTTTTATATGAAGCACTTAGACAAAACAACTTTGGAAAATTATTAAAAGAAGGACGGCTACATAGAAATCATTGGTAATTACATATATAAAAATTATTAATAAAATAATAGTTATTTGTAAATATTAATATAAATAGTAATATTTTAAAATAATTTAATTTTTTTATTGCAAAATATAGTGTTTTTCTGTTAAACTATACTGAGATTATTTAAAATAAGTTAAAGAGGTGTTAAAGTGTTTGGTCTTATAGAAAAAATATTTGGAAATTATAGTGAAAAAGAATTAAAAAGAATTATGCCTATTGTAGATAAAATTGAAAAACTTGATGAAGAAATGACAAAATTATCTGATGAACAATTAAAGGCTAAAACACATGAATTTAAAGATAGATATAATAAAGGTGAAAGTTTAGATAATATGTTAGCAGAGGCTTTTGCTGTAGTTAGAGAAGCAGGTAAGAGGGTTCTTGGTATGAAACACTTTAGAGTTCAACTTATAGGTGGAATAATATTACATCAAGGACGTATAGCTGAGATGAGAACAGGTGAAGGTAAAACTTTGGTTTCTACATTACCGGCATATCTAAATGCTATAGCTGGAAAGGGTGTGCATATTGTTACTGTAAATGATTATCTTGCAAAACGTGACGCTGAATGGATGGGTAAAATACATGAATTTTTAGGACTTAAAGTTGGTGTCATTCTTAGTAATATGGAAAAGCCAGAAAGACAAGAAGCTTATGCTTGTGATATAACATACGCTACTAATAATGAATTAGGGTTTGATTATTTAAGAGATAATATGGCAGTATATGAGAAAGACCTTGTGCAAAGAGGACTTAATTATGCTATTATAGATGAGGTAGACTCTGTTTTAATAGATGAAGCTAGAACACCTCTTATAATATCTGGAAGTAGTGGTAAATCTACACACTTATATCAGGTGGCTAATTCATTTGCTAAAACTTTAAAAAAGGGTAAAATTTTAAATGAAGAAGAAGCTTTAAATCCTTTAACTAGAGAAGAAATAAAAGAAGAAGGCGATTTTGTTATAGATGAAAAATCTAAAACAGCTACTTTAACTCAAGAAGGTATTGAAAAAGCTGAAAGATTTTTTAATTTAGAAAATTTAGCAGATCCAGATAATTTGGAAATACAACATCATATAAATAATGCGCTTAAAGCACATTATACTATGTTCTTAGATAAAGACTATGTTGTACAAGATGATGAAATAGTTATTGTAGATGAATTTACAGGACGTTTGATGGAGGGACGTAGATATTCTGATGGACTTCATCAAGCAATAGAGGCTAAGGAAAATGTTACTGTTAAAAAAGAAAGTAAAACTTTAGCTACTGTTACATTTCAAAATTTCTTTAATAAATATAATAAAAAAGCAGGTATGACAGGTACGGCTCAAACTGAAGAAAGTGAATTTAGAGAAATATATGGAATGGATGTTATTTGTATACCAACTAATAGACCAGTACAAAGAATTGACCATCCAGATGTTGTGTATAAAACTGAAAAAGGAAAATTACATGCTATTGTAGAAGATGTAAAAAAATCTTATGAAAAAGGACAACCAGTTTTAGTTGGTACAGTTACTATTGAAAAGTCTGAACAAATAAGTAAACTTCTTAAAAAAGAAGGAATTAAACATCAAGTTTTAAATGCTAAATATCATGAAAAAGAAGCAGAAATAGTTGAACTTGCGGGACAAAAAGGTGCAGTTACCATAGCTACTAACATGGCAGGTCGTGGTACAGATATTAAACTTGAAGAAGGTGTAGAAGATTTAGGTGGTCTTAAAATAATAGGTACTGAAAGACACGAATCTAGACGTATTGATAATCAGCTTAGAGGGCGTGCTGGACGTCAAGGAGATAAAGGGGAATCTAGATTTTATATAGCTTTAGAAGATGACCTTATGCGTCTATTTGGTGGAGATAATTTAATAAAAACTTTTGAAAAAATGAATATCTCTGAATATGAAGCAATAGAAAGTAAATTACTTACAAAAAGCATTGAAAATGCTCAAAGAAAAGTTGAGGGAAATAACTTCTCTATACGTAAACATCTTTTAGAATATGACCGTGTTATGAATGAGCAAAGAGAAACTATATATGCAGAAAGATATAAAGTTTTAACTGGTGAAGATATACATGAAAAAATTTATCCTATGATTAAAAATGTTATTGCTGGTCAAGTAGATTTATTTATAAGTGATGATGAATATCCAGAACAGTGGAACTTAATAGGTCTTAATGAAGCACTTACTCCTTTTCATTTAAATAATATTTATTTAGAAGGAGATGATAAAGAAAAGCTTACAAAACAAAAACTTATTGACCGTATATATGAACAAGCTAAAGAGTTTTATGATAAAAAAGAACAAGAAATAGGAGCAGAGACACTTAGAGAACTTGAAAGAGTAATATTACTTAGAGTAGTAGATCAAAAATGGATGGATCATCTAGATAATATGGAACAAATGAGACAAGGTATTACTCTTAGAGCATATGGGCAAAGAGATCCTATTGTAGAATATAAAAATTTAAGCTATGATATGTTTGAAGAGATGAATTATAATATATTATTTGATACTATAAAAGGTTTATTTAATTTAAGAGTTGAAACTCATATGGAAAGAGAAGTAGTTGCAACCCCTACGTCTACTAATAAAGATGAAAGTTTAGGAAAACAACCTAAAAAGCGCTCTGAGCCTAAAATTGGCCGAAATGATGAATGTCCTTGTGGAAGTGGTAAAAAATATAAACAATGTTGTGGTGCAAATAATTAATTTTTTATGGTATCTATAAATTTTATAGATACCATTTTATAAAATAATTTTTATTAAAATTAAGATTATCATTTATAATTAGGTTATGACTTTATTTTTTAAAACAAAAATTATAAAATAGATTTTTTTAATTTTCATCAGAGAAAAGTATTAAGAATATTTAGTTTTAATATAAAGTAATAAAAAAAGTATTGTTTAAGAATTTTTTATTATAAAATACACATTTTTATGCAGATTAGCATAGGTACTTAAAATTTGATATAAGACTGTTAATAATTTATTAAGAATATATAATATTGCTTTCCCATCATTATTTAAAATTAGTAATAATGATATTACATATGAAAATATATAATTGATTTTATAAATATTTTTAAAATTTTGAGAAGTAAATTAATATAGATAGGTTATTATTAGTCTGAATAAGTGACTTAAATTATGCAATTGAAAATCCTAAAAAGTAAATTCTTTAACATTAATTAGAATGAAATGTAAAATTTCTAAAGTATTAATGAATTTTAAAAGTTTAATTAAAAAATAGGATTATAAAAAGTTAATGTTATTAAATTAATAAAATCATTTAAAAATTTGAATTTTACTAATAATTTAAGAAAAATTTTATTTTATAACATTATTATTTGTGATGAAAAAATATGCAAATAATAATAAATTAAGACAAATAAATTAATATTAAATTTTAATCTTAAGTTTATAGAAAAGAAACCATATGAAATTAATATAAATAATCCAAAAGAGTTAGTAAAACTTATATATAATTTCTATAATAAAATATAATTAAGGAAGTGATAAAATGTTATTTGAGCTTGAACAAATTTATAATGATATTCAATCTTATGAACAAAATTTAAAAGAAATGAGGGAATCTCTTTGACATTGATAATAAAGTATTAAAGATTGAAGAGTTAGAGGAGATATCAGCAGATCCAAATTTTTGGAATGATTTAGAAAATGCTCAGAAAATATCTCAACAGATAAAAGCATTAAAAACTAACGTAGAAAAATATCAAATATTAGTATCTAATTATGAAGATTTGATTACACTTATAGAGATAGGAAATGAAGAAAATGATGAATCTTTAATACCAGAGGTAAAATCTTTAAAAGAAGGTTTTTTAAGTGAATATGAAAATTTAAGAATATCTACTTTATTAAATGGTGAATATGATAAAAATAATGCTATATTAACACTACATTCTGGAGCAGGAGGTACAGAAGCTTGTGACTGGGTAAGTATGCTTTACAGGATGTATACAAGATGGATAGAAAAAGAAGGATTTACATATGAAGAACTTGATTTTTTAGCTGGAGATGAAGCTGGTATTAAATCTGTTACTATACAAGTAAATGGAGAAAATGCTTATGGATATTTAAAAAGTGAAAAGGGAATTCATAGATTGGTTAGAATATCTCCCTTTGATTCTTCTGGAAGAAGACATACCTCTTTTGCATCTTGTGATGTAATGCCAGAGATAAGTGAAGATATTGAATTTGAAATAAATCAAGATGATCTTAGAATAGATACTTATCGAGCAAGTGGAGCAGGTGGACAGCATGTAAATAAAACATCATCTGCTATAAGAATTACACATATACCAACTAATACAGTTGTTCAATGCCAAAGTGAACGCTCACAATTTCAAAATAAAGATACAGCTATGAAAATGTTAAAATCTAAACTTTATAAATTAGAGCTTGAAAAACAACAAGAAAAACTTATAGATATTAGAGGTGAAGTTAAAGATATTAGTTGGGGAAGTCAAATACGTTCTTATGTTTTTCATCCATATAATATGGTTAAAGACCATAGAACAAATGAAGAAACTTCTAATACTCAAGCTATTATGGATGGTAATATAGATAAATTTATAAATAGCTATCTTTTAGAAATAAATTCAGTAAATAAAAATTTTGATTAAGGAATGTTTATAATATGAATTATAAAATGATAATTTTAGATTTAGATGATACACTATTATTAAATAATGGACAAATATCATATGAGAACAAAAAGATATTGAAATTAGTTCAAGAAAATGGTATAAAAGTTGTTTTAGCATCTGGAAGGCCTACATTTGCTATAAAAAATATAGCAAATGAATTAGAACTTAATAAATATGGTGGATATATTTTATCTTTTAATGGTTCAAGGATTATAGATTATAAAACAAATGAAGTCTTATATGAAATAGATTTGACCAAAATTCAAGTTGAAGAGTTATATAATTTAGCTTTAAAATATGAAACATTTATACATACATATGTAGAAGATGAAATATTAACTTGTCATGATAATCCTTATACTTATATTGAAAGTGAAATAACAGGAATGAAGATAAATATGTGTGAAGATTTTGTTAAATCTTTACCAGAAAAATGTGTAAAAGTTATTATGTTACAAGCACCAAATCATTTAAAAGAAGTTGAAGAAATGTTAAAACCAATAATTAATGGAAGAATGACAATGACTATAACAAAACCTTTTTTCTTAGAATTTATGAATAAAGAAGTAGATAAAAGTAAAAGTATATTACGTCTTTGTGAAATATTAAACATTAATATAGAAGAAGTTATAGCAATAGGAGATAGCTATAATGATATATCTATGATAGAAACAGCAGGTGTTGGTATA
>CAMMEG010000056.1 GCA_946495765.1 uncultured Eubacteriaceae bacterium | reverse complement strand
ACAAAACCTCCTATGATTTTATTTTCGGTTGCCAGACCATCTTTATTTTATCATATGAGGTTTTTACTTTCTATAAGAATTTTTACCTACTACCAGCTTAGCTGGTGGTTTATATCAAGCCTATTCAGCGTATAAAAAAATAAAAGATATATTATTATAATATATCTTTTATTTTTACCTTATAGGTTGTGGAGATTGAAATTACCAATACATATATCCCAACCCTATGTGTAGATTTTGGCAGTTTGGTATAATACTAGTTTGATATCGTCCTATGTACTTCCAGCTTATTCCTGCCACATATAGCCCATCTAGTTCACAGTCTAGAGTAGACAATGTAGATGATTTGATAGGATTGTTCCATTTATCTTATTCTGTGCTGCTATTCTCAATATATATGTAGTAATTCATAAAGCATATATCCCAATATCCTCATAATTGGACAACGACTTAACTATGGCAAGTTCTTTCAACCCTACCATACAGGAAATCCTCCAGCCGCTCCAATATCCTATTTTATATTCTTTATTTTTACCTAAGAGTTGGGTTACTTTTCCTAGATAATTACTAAAACTTAATAAAAAGTCCCCTACATAACCCGTTTTTATCCAATAAAACATAAAACTAAGGGCGAACATGAATCAAATATATATTATTGGTTGGGATAATTTTATCATATCCCACGGGTGGCCTTTGCATACAATTGCTCATTATAGGAAAAGAAATTGGTATTAAAAAAATATGATTTTTGTCTGTATTAGTCAATAATACATAATAAATATCTGCTTGTGGTCATATGCATTACTCTCATATGAGGAATACCTATATGCAAAAACAAAGTAACCAAAAACCATTCCGCTACCTATACTGTGCTTACTATAATATATAGATAACAGTAATATGAGTATGTAAAGAATATAAAATATTTTTTCTAAACTTTTTAGTAATTTTATATTAGATAAGTTATCATTATTAAATATACTATAGATTATTTTAGTTAAACCATCTGGTAAAGTTATACTTTCTAATTTATAATTACTAAAATCTTCAATACTTATAATTAATATTTTATATATAATAATAAGTTCAACTATTATTTCTATATTGCTAAATACATTAACTCCTATTGTTACTAATTAAATTAGTAAATTTATTTTACTTAAGTTATAGTTATTTATAAAGTATTTTTATCCTATTTCTTAAACTTTACTACTATCTTTAAATACTTCCGTTTTTAAATTTATTACTTATTTACTAATTTTTTGTTATTTTACCACTTATGTATTTTTAGTCAATACTTTTATATATAAAAAAGACTATATACTGTTTAATTTTGGTTATTTTCAACAATTATAAAACAGCATATAGTCTTATTTTTAATATCCACTATCTGAAAGGATAATATCTACCATATAAAACATTTCTTCTATTGTCATTACATTTTTAGGATTAACACTAGTAGATTCACCATAAAAACCTATTTCTCCTGCTTTTATAAGATTAGTTTGATAAGCTTGATTAGCATTTATTATATCTTTATAAGATGTTGTATTAATATTATTTATCGGTTCATATTTAGATTTAGTTTTCATCTCATAAAGTTTTACTAAAGTATTGATACCTGCTTCCCTACCAACAACTGAACCTTGTAACAACATTCCAGAACGTTGTAAAGATTGATAATCCTTTTCTGTTAAACCTCCATTTATAGTAATTTCTTTTTTGCTATTAGCTACACCAGATACAATATTATTAAATTGAACTACTGATATAGAGTCTTTCATATTTACATTGTTTAAATCTGTAAATACTATTTTATTATTAAGATTTATAAGTATATTTGTGTCATTATTGTTATTAATATTTGTTTCCTTAACACTATTAGCAATAGTTGTATATTTACCTAATCTATTAGTTTTTACAGAGTGTATACCAGTTTCACTATTGTATATAGATGGCACACTCTCCCAAAGATTATTATTTATATTTCTATATACCATAACATTATTATCTATTCTTAAGCTTCTATTTTTTAATTTTAAGAATATATCCATATCTGAACCTGTATAACTTATTGGAGTATATACTCCATTATTATGAACAGATATTTTTATATATTCTGGAGTAGTAGCATAAACTTGATTATAATTTAATACTGGTAGTCCATCTGGATTTTGCATAATTTCTATTAAAACAGTTGTATTCATATTCATTTTTCCAATGCTTTTTACTTCAGGTGTATTTAAAAATGCTGGATTTAATGTAAATCTTGTTCCTCCTGTAGTTATACTAAGTGATATTTTTCTTTGTTCAAATGCTGATATTATAGAATATGGTACTTCCACTTTTCTATTTTTTATAGTATAACCATTATGACTTGTAAGATCTATATTATAATTATATACCTTATTATTTATAAGTTTTGTTATAAATCTTTGATCTACTAAATTATCTGCATTGCCATTTTCATCTGTTTTATTAGAACGAAATCTATAAGTTAATGTTTTCGTAAGGTAATCATACAATATTTCAAAGTCCTCTGTTGGTAAAGGATATAAATCATCTATTATATTCCCATCATAATCTCCATTACCATCTGTTGAAAAACTTGTTCTATACCTAAAAGTTGTTGTCCATTCTGACTCCGCTGTTAAAACTCTATCTCCTTTAGGCTCTACTGTTGGTATTTCTATTTCTATTGCATCTTTAAAGTCTTGATTAGAAGATACTTGAACTATATAGCTATAAAATTTTTCAATAGTACCATCTGAACCTTTAGATATAGTAACTTTAGTTTTAGCTCTCGTATAATAATATCTATTAGCTATAAGTTCATTAAATTTTACCATATATGTCTTTTTAAGATTTGGGTCTAATAATGGTTCTGTTGTTTCTCCTCCATTTGCTTTAGGTTCTGCTAATAAATCTTCTGAATCTCTGAGCCATTCTAATACTAAATATTTATCTGTAATAGGTTTATAGTCTTTGTTGTTATTTGTATTATATGTGGAGAGACTTTTTTCAGAAGCTAAGCCAAAACCACTAGGTGGCTCTGGATTTTGTATATTATTAGTCCTAACATAAAGTGGAGTTGACCAATCTGATGCTCTGTCTGTTTCCTCTACAATAGCTCTAATCCATATATAATAACCCGTGTCTGGGAAAAGTGGTTGTATATTATATTTTAAAAACTCTCTTCCATCATCTTTATTATATGCTGATGAATTATCCTTTATATTTTGACTATCAATAAGAATACTAGCTTTTGAAGGGTCGTCTAATACATTTTCATCAACTGCTAATTCATATACTATTTTATTTGATATTTTTTCCCATTCCACTTCTATTGACATATCTGTTTTTGATACTTCATATAATGTTGGAATAATTGGCGTTATTTCTACATCTGTATCTTTAGGTAATGTAGTAGCTAAAAGATATGTAGGATAAGCATCTTTTTTACCGTCTGCAAGTATTCTATAAGGTCTTAATAAAATAGCATACGTTGTATTTTCTTCTAAATCACCTACTAGGTATTCTGCATATTTTTCTTCTGCAAATGTAGGTTCAATTTTTTCCCATTGATTACTTTCTGATTGTAATAGTTGTTCTAAATATTGTTCATATCCTCCATTTTGGTTTATTTCATCAAAAGGTACAACTATCATTTCATATTCTATATCTTTAAATGATATATCCATCTCTCTAATAATTAAGTTACTTGCTCCTGTATATCCTGCTTGAGAAAAAGCAATTCTAACATCTTCTTGTGTTTGTTTATCATAAAACTGTATTATTTTATCTGTATCTTTTATTTCTTTTCCAAAGATAAGCTTTCCATCTCTAAGTGATGCACTAGAATACCAAGTATCTGTATCTTTATCATATACCTCAAACCATTTTGTGTTCCACTCTACAGTAATATCATTTTGATTTATTACATCATTACCATTTTCATCTTTTTTCACTCTAAAAGGTGGCTTAGATAAAGATTTTGGACTTGATATATCTCCACTTGCTGGAATATATATTTGACTATTAGCTGGTTCAGCTGACAAGCCTAAACCATCTGAAGTAGGTTTTGTAGCTACTATTCTAATATAATATGTTTTATTTTCTTCTAAAGGTTTTGTTATAAAAGCACCTGTTCCATCAATTGTTACATACTCTGTTATTTGATTATAAAATACTTTATTTGTTGTTTCTTTTATATTTGTTGTTTCTATTTCTGTTGCTGATACTTTATCCATTATTTTAGGTAAACCTAATCTATTAAGATTAGATAAAGAATCTGTAATCCATACATCATATAAAACGTTTGTATCAAATAAAAGTCCATTTTCATCTACATTAGCTTCTTCATCCTCATTATAAGGTGGTCTTATAAATGTATCCCAATATAAATCTATAACACTTTTATTATCTGCTATATTAACCTTAGGATAAATATTAGGCTTATTAGGAGTAACATTTACAATACTTGGATCATACATTGCTATTTCAGATTCTATTGGTGTATTTGTCCCTTTTATTGTAAATCTTATTTTAAAATAAGTTATTTGAGTAGGTTTTAATATACGCCAACTATTTATGTTTACTACATCTGTTGGCCCATGTATAGTACCTATAATATTTTCTATTTGATCAGAACTTGAACCTGATAAAATTTCTATTTTCTCTACTGTACCTGCTGTTATTATCCCTGATATATCTCCCCATTGTAATTTAAGATAATCTTTACCATCTTCCACAACATTTAAAGGTATAGATACATAAGCATCATTTGTTCTATATTCTACAAACTTTTTAGAGTTAAAGCTTATCTTCTTTGTTTTATTATCTATAGTTATTTGAGATGTATCATCTTTTCTTATTTCATTCCCATTATATAATGGCTCTACTTTTACTGCAAATATAGTAGCAGGTTTAATATTTTCATTTGTTATTTTATATGTAAATCTATTTACATTTCTATTTTCATCTCTGGATGGTATTAAATCTGTATTATCTATCTTTAAGTCGACTTGAGAGTTAAAAGTATTTCCTACTCCAGCTCCCCCTTGTTGATAATAAATTCTATATCCTGTAAATATATTTTTACCATCATAAGTTGGATTATCAAATGTAACCTCTAATGTGTTCCCATATCCTGTTGCATCTACTTTTATATCTGTCATAAAAAGAGCACTTTCTTCTGGTGTACTAGGGTCATAAGGAGCTTCATTAGTGATTCCATTATCAGTATGGGTATGATATGGTATAGCTTTATATTCATATATACTTCCAGAAGTTAAATTATTTCTTGTTAATGTTATATTTTGCACATCTTTTTGGACTTCTTGAAGAGTATCAACTGTACCTCCAACTGTAGCATTACGTTCTGATATTCTAATTCCTTTAGGTTGATGTGCTGGGTCTGTTCCCCAATCTGGATTTCTCCACTCTAAGCTAAAAGAATAAGCTGGGTCTTGTTTACCACTTATACTACTTATAGACGTTATCTTTACATGTTTTTGTGTTGTTGCCATTATACTTAAAGGCACGGAACCAATAAGCATAATAGTACACATTAAAAAGCTAATATATCTTTTTATTAGATTAGCTCTCATAGAGTATAACCTCCTAAATACCTAACATAGTAGACATATTAACGAGGGTTTGTAAAAATTCTTGTACAGTAATAGTACCTTTTGCATTCATATTTGTGTTATTATAAATCCCTGTTTCAAATGCTACTTGTATAGATTTTTTATAATTTGTATTAATATTTTTAATATCTTGTGTTAATTTATAATTTCTTATTTTTACTGTTTCTAATTTAGTACCACTTCTCATTTCATATACTTTCATTGTTATATATACGGCTTCTTCAGCTGTAATATTATTATCCATATTTCTAGTAGATAGAACTATTCCTTTTGTTTTAAAAAATTCAACTGAATCTTGTGTTTTACTAGCTCCTGCTAATCTAGCTAAAGAACCTATTACTTGTTGTCTTGTCATAGGTGATTTTAAGTTAATATTACCATCTCTTCCTAAAAAGTCGTCTAAACCATATTTTACAACAATATTTATTATTTGACTTCCATTAGGTAAATTACCTACTCCATTTATAACAAGGTTTTTACCAGCAAATATATATTCGCCTGTTTCTCTTATATATATAGCTTTTTTACCTAAATAATCTTTAACGCCGACACTTATCCAGTTACCTTGAGATTTTTTATATCCACCTGCTGATACACCTGCTGATATAGTATAAGCAAATATAATATCTCCATTTAAATACTGTATAGGAAGAGTTTTTCTTGATAAAGAGTTTAAGTCTTTATTAAGCTCATCTCCAAATTTTGATTTAAAACTATCTACAATTTTAGCTATTTTTTGTACCATAATTTTATTATCTGTTTTATCTTTAATAAGTTGCTCTATCTCTTTTTTAACATCAGTAGAAAACTCTTTAGTATTTAAAAGTTCATCAATATAGCTAAGCATCTCACTATCCCAATCTACTATAAAACTTTTAGTTCCTACAACACTTACACTTATTTGAGCTGAAGGACTAAGGCTATTTGAACCATCTATAATATATTTATTATTTCTAAAATCTACTGATAATTTAATGAAATAATCTTTTACATTAGCACTTTTAGAACTAATTTCTTCTGCTATTTTTTTAATAACATCATTATCAGAAGGGTTTATTGTTTTAGCACTAAAAATTACCTCTGCCCCATTATATGATATTTTAAATCCTTTATTTGCATCAAATGCTCTTATTATAGTACTCGCTGGTAAGTAGTATTCTTTATAACTACCACCTTTCCCTACTGCAAGGTCTATAATACTGTTATTAGTAGAATTTATTATTTTATCAAAATATTGTGGTCTATAATATACAACAGTATTTGAAGTATTATCTTTACCAAACCAATATGATTGATTTTTTAAGTCTTCTATTTGGTCTTTAAAGTTTTTGTCCCAATTATTAATGTCTTCATCATAGTCATTATCATTATTATCAGAATCTGTCCTATGTTCTACTTCATTAGAATATATTGAAGGAGCATTTAAAGGTTTATTAAGCATTCTAACTCTTATTGTATACATAGTCCCAGATTTTAATTCTGTTATTTTATACGTTACCTTTATAGTCTTTCCATCCTCATTTTCTTTAAAAGTTAGCTTACTTTTATCCATTGTTATATCTTGACTCCACTCACCTAAATCTTCTTTTAAAGAATATTGTAAATCATATTCTGTACCAATAAGATTTAAATCCATTTTTGGTATGTCAAAACTTATAACAACTTCACTTTTTTTGTTATATTCAGCTTTTGTCTCTACTCTAAGATTTGTAGGTCCTGTTGTGTTTTTTGTTGTAAAGCTAAGTGGTACCCAAACAGAATATGCTTTGTCTTCATCACCTACTATTCTAACTGTTCTTATATAATAAAAATATACTTGATTTGGTGATAATGTTTTATCTAATATATTCCCCTCAGATCCTTGCCAATTTATATACTCATATCTATCTCTAGATGCTTCTGTTGTAGAAAAAGCATTGTTAGCACTATCAAACTCATAAAGTTTATTTTCACTAGTCCTTAATCCTTCTTTATTTTTTACATTAGAAAGATTTTCCCATGTTTTTTCATAGCTATCTTTAGATTTTAAGAAGGAATCTGGTAATGCCTCACCTTTTGTTTTAATAAATTGATATTCTAAAGTAGATTTTCCTTGTCCTTCTTCTACATTATCTTCTACTTTATCCCATATTAAATTAGCTGAATTTAATGTTATATTATCTGCAATAAATTTATTTGGAGCTGGTGGTACTTTTTCACTTTCATCTGGTGTTTCTTGTTTTATTGTGGTAGCAGTTATCATTTTTGAAAATTTAGAATAATCTAATTTATCTGTTAGAAGATTACTATTTTCATAAGGTGTAACATTAGTTCTAGCAACTATATAATATGTTTCATTTTCATCTAAACCTTCAAAGTTTATTCTTTGTTTAGATATACTAATATTTTGGCTAATATCAGCTATTTGTACTATTCCTTTTTGCCTTAATGTATCTAATAATACTCCGTTTTGACCACTTGCTGTTTTTAAGTCAATATTTATACCATCATTTGACATAGCTTGTGTATTATTATATTTATTTATCTTTTGTTTTATATTGTCTGGTATTTCTTCGTCTTTTGAATATTTCACTAATTCGTCAAACAAAGCTTTATCTTGAGTTATATAAAAATCATATTTTATAGAGTCATCTTGAAGTTCCCTACCAATAGTTTTTAACATAATTTCATTATAGTTATAAAGTAGGTCTGTTTCTTCTTCATATTTTAATGTGTCATAATTTATACTAAATTTATCTTGTGTTATAGTATCTTGTAAAACTTGTAAGTTTTGAGGAGCTGGTACCTCTATATCTTCAATACCATTTAATGTAAGTGTAACTGGTAAAGATAAACCTGTTTCATAATTTTCTTTTTGACCTGTAGCAGATTCTATTACATATTCTCCTTTGTTGGCTAAAAAATATGTATTAGGATATTGTAATACTTTAATATTATTATCATTTTTTGATGACACTGGTATTTTAAATGTTACATTAGCCTCTAATATTTTATTTGATTTATTTCCACTTACCTCTGTTCTTTCACTTGTAAAAGTTTTATCTTGGTCTGTTACTAACTCTATTCCAACATTATTATATTTAGTTGGTAAACTATATTTTATACCATCTTTTATACTGCCTATAGTTTTATTTATAAACTCTAAGTTTACACCAATAAAATCATTTGTTTCAAAACTGGTGGGTGTATCACCTTTATAAAATAAATAATCTATATTAAAATTAGAATTATTAGCTGGGTTATGTTGTTTCATTAATCCAGCTAAAACACTTTCATAATCTATATCCCATTTTAAAGTTAAAAAGAGATTTTCTGGTTCATTATCTTTTTTAACAATATTAGCACTTACTATTTCTAAATTTTTAGGAGATGATAAAACTATATCCTCCTCAGCTGGTTTAAATTTTAAAATCTGAGATGTAAATGGCTGTTGATTTCCAGGATTTAAATCCGGTGGTGTAAAGCTAAAATCTACTCTAAAAAATTTTTCTTGTGGGTTAGTAGCATCTAAAGGTACAGATATTAATATTTTATCTTTACCTTGATTTTTTTCTTCATATGTTGACCATTTACTTAATGAACTTTGTTGGTTTCCTTGATAAACTACATAAAAACCATCATATCCTTCATATGGTTCAATCTCTAAATAAAACTCTGATGCTCCTAAAGCTATCATTCTATATTTAGGATATGTATATACTGTTCCTATTAGCAAAGTAGCCTCCAACGTTTCAAATGGGTCAGCCTGTCTCTCTGCTGATATAGATATATCACTATATATTGTACTTGCTTCTAAATTTTTTAATATAAGTTCTCCTTGATGTGTATTAGTATCATATTTATATTCTGCACTAATGCTTTGATTACCAGTTATTGTAACGCCATTGTTAGCATAAATATTAGCTATTCTAACCTGTAATCTTTTATCCACCTCCGAATGACCTAAATTAAATACTACTTCTGTATCTTTATTTGTTGTAGGACTTACAAAGTCAAATTTCCCACCTGTTGTTGGTGGTGTAGCTGATTGCCATTCTTTTGGTGTGTTAAACTTAATACTTACCCCTACAATATCTCCCCCTGGATATTCTGTTATAGGTCTAGATGTTTGATCTATTAAATCTTTACCATTGTTACTATTTGTTGCATTAGCAAATGGCTTTACAACAAAACCATTTACAGTATCAATACCTAAAAATATTTTTTTCTCTTCACTTTCAGTTGCAGTATTATGTGTATATTCTAATTCAAAAGGATATATATTTCCTCTTACAACAGCATTAGTAACAAAATACATTTTGCCATCTCTCCAAAGGAATTTTATAGTATTACCTCCATATTGAAATGATGCACCACCATTTTGTCCTATTTCAAAAGAAACATTTTTAGCGTCACCATTCCCATATTTAGTATCTAATTTAAAAGTTTCATTATCTGGAAAATTATTATCATTAGCTAGTAAATAAGCACCATCTTTATATATTAATAATTTTTTATCACTATTATTTCCATTATTTCTTACTTCATTATCTCCATTAACCTTATATGTAACTTGAGATTTATTATTTTTTCTAGTAACTTTAAATTCTATCTCCTTATTGTCTGCAATAGGATAAGTTAAAGTATATGTACCATTAGAATTAGGAGATCCACCTATAGACTCTATATCCCAAGATAAAAATACTTCATCACTACTAGAAGGTCTTTGTATTATTTCTAAGTTTTCATTTAGTGTAGCCTCTTTATTCCAAACAAAGTTTGTTTTACTGGCAGCCTTTGGTTTAGCAGCAGCAAAAATAATTGAACTAACATTAGCTAACATAGCATTTACTATCATAACAAATAGCATGATTTTAGCTATTATTTTTCTCATTATAACCCTCCTAAATTTATTATAAATATTTATTTTTATACATTACATATATTATATCGTAAATTTATAATAAATAAAATAGTTTTTATAAATTTTTTTATTTATAAAAATTTTGCCATAATATTTTATTACTTCATATTTATAAACTATATAACTTGCCTTTAAATATTATATATGATATAATAAAGCTCAACTTATAATTTTTGAGGTGAAAAAATGTATATTTTTAAACAAGCCAAAAATGCAATATTTAATTTTGACAAATATCCTGAACTTTTAGAAACAAAGCTTTCTAAAGTTATTTTTTATGCTTTGTTTTTTATAATATTTTTTAATGCAATATATTCATCTTACCCTTTTATTTCATATTATACGAAAACAAATGGATTTGATAACTTTATTGAAAAATATATTCCGGATTTTAAGGTAGTAGACGATAAGTTAGTTATAGATAAATATTATAAAACTTCTACACCACTTGATATAACTATTATATTTGACCCTGAAGAAAATAACTATATAACATCAGAAGATAAAAAAGATGTTAATGGCCTTATATTAAAAGTTACTCCTACTCATATTATTTCTTCTGAATTAGGTCTTAATATTAAAATTAAACCTTTATTAACTACATTTAATATTTATGATAAATCCGATTTATCAAGTACTAAATATTTAATAAATATATCTAATATTATTGCATTTATATTATTATTTTTAATTTTTATTTTAAAAGATATTTTATTATTATTAATATTTACTATTTTAATA
>CAMMEG010000055.1 GCA_946495765.1 uncultured Eubacteriaceae bacterium | reverse complement strand
GTAGGAGCTATAATAGGTTCTGTTATTGCAATAAACCTAAAAGGAGAAATACTTAGGAAGATTTTTGGATGGTTTTTATTATTTATGGGAATAAGTGAAATGTTTAAAAAAGAAAAGGAGAAAAAAAATGGAACTAATGAAATTTGAAAAATTTAAAGAAGATTTTATTAATGCAGATACAGACAAAAAAATTGAAATGTATACTTTAACAGAAGGTCTAACTCAATATCAATATAGAGAACTTTTAAAAGTATTTCCTTATAGTGAAATAGACAAACTTGAAAAAGCTTTAGCATAGGTCAAAATTTTTATTTTGACCTTTTTGCTATTATAATTAAGTTTATATATTTAATATGCTAATATTGCAGTAAAACACCATATACCAAAAATAATCTCTGCTATATAGTAATAAATAGAAAATTTTAAATACTGAAAATATTTAGGATTAATATTTTCATAAGTTTTTTTTCTTTGAGATATAACATAAACTATTACACCAATAATTCCTGAGAATAAAGCTATAATAAGCCATAAAATAGGTTCTTCATTTTTTTGTTTAGCATCTAAATATATATACACATAGCTAAGAATAGTTACTATAAGACTGATTATAGTTAATATTATACTTAATATAATTATTAAAGATGAATACAATACATTACCTCCTTTAAAATTTATAAAAATAAAGTAATAAATTTGAAGTATAAATATTATTTAGTTAAAAAATAATAATAAATAGTATATTAAAAATAATATAAAATAAACCTATTTATAAAAATATTTTAAATAATTATTATTAATATGTATTATACTTTTATAACTGTAAGTTTTAATTTTTATGATTATTAAGTATATTATAAATAGATGATAAAGAAAATAAATATTATAATAACTATAGTAACAGGTTTTATTAATGTATAATTAAATATAACAGTTTTTAAAATATTGTAACACAAAAATAGCTATAAATAAAGAAATTTATAGCTATTTTATATAATTTATTTAGTTAATATTATCATTTTTATCATTATTATTATCATTTATAGGTTCTACTTGCTCTACATTAGTAGTTGTGTTGTTTTGATTACTATTATTTGTGTTAAAGAAGTCTTTTACTGATTTTGTAAAATCGTCAAATATTTCTTCTGTCTTGTTAAAAAAGGCTTGTGTATTCTGTTTAATTTTTGTAGAATCTGGTTTAGTAATTTTATATTTCAAATCATTTTTAAAATCTCCAAAACTAGAAGAATTATTTTTATTTATAGCATTTAAAAGTTTAACACCATCATCAACAGATATTTTACCATCTTTAATCATTTCTAAAATCATCATTCTTTCATTTACCATATTAATTACCTCCATAAATATTAAATTGTTTATTACTTATATAAATATACGATAATATTAAAAAAAGGTTTATTTAATTAAAAAATAATTAAAATATAAATTATTTTATAGTATAGTTTTATGAAAAATCCATAATATAATACATAAGCATATATTTAAAATATATAAAACTGTATTAATATTAAAATTAGGAATTCTTAATTGTGTGTTATTAATAAAAAATTATAGTAAAAATTATAAAAAATTGTATAAAAAATCTAAAGCAATAAAATGGTAAATATGTTATAATATTATCAATGTGATTGATATATATATTATTAATCATAAATTCTAAATATAAATTTTAAATTTAGTAGCACAAAATATTGTGTATTTTGAAAGGGGAATTTATTATGTTAAATAAAAAATCCGTTGATGATTTACAAGTAAAAGGTAAAAGAGTGTTAGTAAGATGTGACTTTAACGTACCATTACAAGATGGCGTTATTACAGATGAAAACAGAATAGTTGCAGCTCTTCCAACAATAAATAAATTAATAAATGAAGGTGCAAAAGTTATTTTATGTTCTCATTTAGGCAAACCAAAGGAGCCTACTCCTAGTGCATCTTTAGCACCTGTTGCTACTAGATTATCTGAAAAATTAGGTAAAAAAGTTACTTTTGCAGCAGATAACACAGTTGTTGGTGAAAATGCTAGAAAAGCTGTTGAAGCTATGCAAGAAGGCGATGTTGTTTTATTAGAAAATACTAGATTTAGAAAAGAAGAAACTAAAAATGTTGAAGAATTTAGTAAAGAACTTGCTAGTCTTTGTGATATTTATGTAAATGATGCTTTTGGCTCTTCTCATAGAGCACATTGTTCAACAGTTGGGGTTACAAAATTTGTTTCAGAATCTGCTGTAGGTTATTTAATGGATAAAGAAATAACTTATTTAGGTAATGCAGTAAACAATCCAGTTAGACCTTTTGTTGCTATTTTAGGTGGTGCTAAAGTTTCTGATAAAATTAATGTTATTAATAATTTACTTGAAAAAGTAGATACATTAATTATTGGTGGAGGTATGGCTTACACATTTATGAAAGCTAATGGGCTTGAAGTAGGCGATTCTTTATTAGAAGCAGATAAAGTAGAATATGCTAAAGAAATGATGGAAAAAGCTAAAGATAAAGGTGTAAACTTTTTAATACCAGTTGACACAGTTATTACACAAGAATTTAAAAATGATACAGAATTTAAAACAGTAGAAGGTGGTATTCCAGCAGGATGGCAAGGGCTTGATATTGGTGAAAAAACTAGAGAATTATTTAAAAATGCTTTAAAAGATGCTAAAACTGTTGTTTGGAATGGACCTATGGGTGTATTTGAATTTCCTAACTTTGCAAAAGGTACAATTGCAGTAGCTGAAGCATTAGCAAATATTGACGCTACTACAATCATTGGCGGTGGTGATTCTGCAGCAGCTGTTAATCAACTTGGTTTTGCTGATAAAATGAGCCATATTTCAACAGGTGGTGGAGCTTCTTTAGAGTTCTTAGAAGGTAAAGAATTACCAGGTGTTGTTGCAGCAAATAACAAATAATATTAAAAAATTTAAAATTAATATATAGATAAGGTTTTGCCTTATGCTATATATTGTGGAGGATATTATGAGAAAAAAAATTATAGCTGGTAACTGGAAAATGAATAAAAACCATAATGAAGCAGTTGAACTTATTAACTCTCTAAAAAGTGGTATTGATACAGATAAAAGTGATGTGGTTGTTTGTGTACCTTTTGTAGATTTAATGTCTGTTTCTGAGGCTATTAAAGGTACAAACATTAACCTTGGTGCTCAAAATATGCATTTTGAAGAATCTGGTGCTTATACAGGTGAAATAGCCCCTTCTATGCTTAAAGAGCTTGGCGTAAAATACGTTATTATTGGTCATTCTGAAAGACGTGCATATTTTGGAGAAACTGATGAAATAGTAAACAAAAAAGTTAAAAAAGCTTTAGAACACAATATAGTTCCTATTTTATGTGTTGGAGAAAGCCTTGAAGAAAGAGAACTTGATATTACTATTGAATTAGTTAGAATACAAGTTAAAAAAGCATTTGCTGGTATCTCTAAAGAAGATGCTAAAAAAGTTGTTATAGCTTATGAACCAATTTGGGCAATTGGTACTGGAAAAGTTGCTACTAAAGAACAAGCAGAAGAAGTTTGCAAAGAAGTTAGAAAAGTAGTAGCTGAAGTATATGGACAAGAAATTGCAGATGTTATTAGAATACAATATGGTGGAAGTGTTACTGGAGATAGTGCCAACGAGTTGTTTAATATGCCAAATATAGATGGTGGTTTAGTAGGTGGCGCTAGTCTTAAAGAAGACTTTATCAAAGTTGTAAACTATTAATCTTATAAGGAGATAAATATGAGCAAAAAAACTACTGTTTTAATGATATTAGACGGTTTTGGAATAAATGAAAAAACTGAAGGTAACGCAATTAAACTTGCTAACACTCCTAATATTGATAATATAACTAAAGAATATCCTTGTGTAAAAGGTAATGCTAGTGGATTATTTGTTGGTTTACCAGATGGGCAAATGGGTAATTCTGAAGTTGGTCATTTAAATATGGGTGCTGGAAGAATTGTTTATCAAGAACTTACTAGAATAACTAAATCTATCCAAGATGGAGACTTTTTTGAAAATAATGTACTTAAAGGTGCTATGGAAAACTGTAAAGAAAGAAATAGTGCATTACATTTAATGGGACTTTTATCTAATGGTGGTGTACATAGCCATAATGAACATTTATATGGTTTATTAAAAATGGCTAAAATGAATGGAATTGAAAAAGTATATATTCACGCATTTTTAGATGGTAGAGATACTCCACCAACATCTGGTAAAGGATTTTTAGAAGAATTACAAGCTAAAATCAATGAAATAGGTGTAGGGAAAATAGCTACTATTAGTGGTAGATACTATGCTATGGATAGAGATAATCGTTGGGAAAGAGTAGAACACGCTTATAATGCTATAGTTATGGGTAAAGGTGATAGCACAGATAATGTAATATCATATATAGAAAACTCTTATTCTAAAGATGTTAATGATGAATTTATAGTTCCTACTGTTATTATAGAAAATGATATGCCAGTAGCTACTATTAATCAAAATGATTCAGTTATTTTCTTTAACTATCGTCCAGACAGAGCTAGAGAAATGACAAGAGCTTTTTGTGATGAGGAATTTAAAGGATTTGATAGAGATAAAGGATACTTTAATTTAAAATTTGTTACTTTTACAGACTATGATTCTTCTATTAAAAATAAAGAAGTTGTATTCTTAAAAGAAAGTTTAATAAATACTTTTGGTGAATACATATCTAATTTAGGGCTTAGACAACTAAGACTTGCTGAAACAGAAAAATATGCACATGTTACATTTTTCTTTAATGGTGGGGTAGAAGAGCCTTATAAAAATGAAGATAGAATATTAATACCTTCTCCAAAAGTTGCAACTTATGATTTACAACCAGAAATGAGTGCAAAAGAAGTAACAGAAAAATTAACAGAAAATATAGCAAATGGTAAGTATGATTTAATTATTGTAAACTATGCAAATCCAGATATGGTAGGTCATACAGGTGTTATAGATGCAGCAATTAAGGCTATTGAATTTGTAGATGAATGTATAGGTAAAGTAGTAGACACAGTAATAGAAAATAATGCTCAAATGTTTATTTGTGCAGACCATGGTAATAGTGATCAACTTATAGATTATAATACCAATCAGCCATTTACTGCTCACACTACAAATCCAGTTCCGTTTATTCTTATAAATTGCGATAAAGCTAAAGGTCTTAAAGAAGATGGTAAGCTTGCAGATATAGCGCCAACCCTTTTAGATATGATGAATTTAGAACAACCAAAAGAAATGACTGGAGAATCTTTATTAATTAAATAAATAATTTTAATTTTATAATCAAAATTATTATGTTAATACATTGACATAATTTACATTTAAAGTTATTATTATAATATAACAAATTATGTTATACCATAAATTGAAAGGAGCTTTTTATATAATGAAAGGTTATATTGAAATTGTTGATGTAATTGCAAGAGAGGTATTAGATTCTAGAGCTAATCCTACTGTTGAAGTTGAAGTTATCGTAGAAGACTTAGTAGGTAACTTAGTAATGGGTAGAGCAGCTGTTCCTTCTGGTGCATCTACTGGTGAACATGAAGCTGTTGAGCTTAGAGATGGTGGAGATAGATACGTTGGTTCTGGTGTTGAAACAGCAGTTAAAAATGTAAATGAAACTATTGCAGAAGAAATTATTGGTATGAATGCACTTGACCAAGTTTCTATTGATAGAACTATGATTGCTTTAGATGGTACTCCTAATAAAGCTAAATTAGGTGCTAATGCTATTTTAGCTGTATCTATGGCCGTTGCTAGAGCTGCCGCAGAAGCTTTAAATATGCCTTTATACCAATATTTAGGTGGTTTTAATTCTAAAACTTTACCAGTTCCTATGATGAATATTTTAAATGGTGGTAAACATGCGGATAATACTGTTGATGTTCAAGAATTTATGATTATGCCTGTTGGTGCTACGTCTTTTAAAGAAGCATTAAGAATGTGTGCTGAAATTTATCACAACTTAAAGAAAGTATTAAAAGCTAGAGGTCTTTCTACTGCAGTTGGTGATGAAGGTGGATTTGCTCCTGACTTAGCTACTTCTGATGAAGTTATTGATTTAATCCTTGAAGCTACTGAAAAAGCTGGTTATAAACCAGGTGAACAAATTAAAGTTGCATTAGATGTTGCATCTTCTGAACTTTATGATAAAGCTTCTGGTAAATACTACTTTGAAGGCGAAAGTAAAATGAAAGGTGAAGAAATCTATAGAACTTCTGAAGAAATGGTTGCTTATTATGAAGCTCTTGTTGCTAAATATCCGATTATTTCTATTGAAGATGGTTTAGATGAAAATGACTGGGACGGTTGGAAATTATTAACTAATAAATTAGGTCAAAAAATTCAATTAGTTGGCGATGATTTATTTGTTACTAATACTGAAAGATTACAAAAAGGTATTGAACTTGGTGTTGCTAATTCTATCCTTATCAAAGTTAACCAAATAGGTACTTTAACTGAAACTTTTGAAGCTATTGAATTAGCTAATAGAAATAATATGACAGCTGTTGTATCTCATCGTTCTGGTGAAACAGAAGATTCTACTATTGCTGATATTTCTGTTGCAGTAAATGCTGGTCAAATTAAAACAGGCGCTCCTTGCCGTTCTGACAGGGTTGCAAAATATAACCAATTATTAAGAATTGAAGAAGAACTTAATGATTCTGGTGATGTTGCTGAATATTTAGGTCTTAATACTTTTTTCAATTTAAAAAATAAATAATTATTTATTTTGAGGTATGGTAAAAATCCATACCTTTTTATTTTATTAAAGTATTATTATAAATATTATTTAAAAATAGTAATAATTAAATATTATATAAATTTTTATAATAAATAAATTTTAAGCTTATTTTCATTAATCATAATAGATAAAGTTTTCAGTTGTTAAAATTTTTATAAAGATTTATACTAAATATATTTATTTAACTAAAATAATTTAATTAATATTTTTAACGTTACTAAAAACGATAGTTAATTGATTATAATTACTAAATTTTTATATTAAAAAATAAACTCTATACTTTAAGTATAGAGTTTATAAGATTTTATTAAAAATTTAAAATTATTCAACTTTTTCTATATTATTAGGGAATATAGTAAGTCTGACAGTTTCTATATGTTTGTCTATAACTTCTATAATATCAAATCGAAGATTTTCTATAGTGATTGTTGTTTGTGAGCCATCTTCTAAAATTTTCCCTATTTTATTTATGAGAAATCCGCTTACTGTATCGTGTTCTTCAGTTGATAAATTTAAACCTAATTCTTCTTTAAAATCATCTAAATTCATAAGACCATTAACTAAATATATATTTTCAGCAACTTTTTTTAGTTTTGGTTCTGTTATATGGTCGTATTCATCCTCGATCTCTCCCATAATTTCTTCAATTAAGTCTTCTATTGTTACTATACCAGAAAATCCACCATATTCATCAACTAAAATTGCAATATGTTGATGAGACTTTTGTAATTCCTTAAATAATTCGTCGATATTTTTAGTTTCTAATACAAAATATGGTTTTCTTAAGATTTTTCTTAAATCTACCTTATTAAAATCGTATTTATTATTATGGGCTTCTATCATAAAATCTTTAATATGTAAAATACCTATAATATCATCAATACTTTCATCATAAACAGGAATACGAGTATAGTGCATTTCCATAATTTCATCCATATATTCTTCTAAAGGTTCATTTATATCTATAGAGTAAACATCTTTTCGAGGAGTCATAACATCCTGAGCTTGAATATCATCAAACTCAAAAATATTGTTAATCATTTCTGTTTCTATTTCGTTAATAACGCCATTTTCTTGGCCACTTTCTACCATAGAGCGAATTTCCTCTCTAGATAGTAATTCTTCCACATTTTCATCATTCATACCAAATAATCTAAGAATAAATTTAGTAGATAATGATAAAACTTTAATAATTGGAGAAGCTATTTTACTTATAAAATGAATTGGTCTAGCACAAAACATGCTATAGGCTTCAGCATTTTGGAGTGCTATTCTTTTTGGAACTAACTCACCAAAAATTAAAGTAATAAATGATAATAAAATAGTAATTATTATTATAGAAATGGTTTCGCCATAAGGAATATGCCATTCTTTAAGAACTTTAGCAAGTCGTAAAGAAATACCAGTAGCAGCACTTGCTGAGTTAAAAAATCCAGCAACTGTTATAGCAATTTGAATAGTTGAAAGAAAAGCAGTAGGTTCTTTGAGTAACTTTTCAACAAGCTTTGCTTTTTTATTTCCATTTTCTGCTAAAATGCGAATTTTATTTTTATTTACAGATACAATGGCCATTTCGCTTGCAGCAAAATAAGCATTAATTAACGTCAATACTATAATAAGCAATAATTGTAGCCATATAGAAGACGTCTGGGGATCTACGTCCATAATCATTTCTCCTTTAAAATATATTAGTTATAAATATAATAACTTAGAAAGTATTTTAACAGATTTTAACATATTTGTAAAGACTTTTTAATTAATTTTAAGTAAGTATAAATAAAGTTATATAATATTTTTTAAAAATATTGAAAGTTTATAAAATTTTATGTAATATTAAATAAAGTTTAGTTTTATAATAAAATTTATTTTTAATATTATATTTATATTTTAAATTATAAATACATTATGAAGAGGTGTTTTTTTGAAAATATTACATACATCAGACTGGCATTTAGGAAAATATTTAGATAAATATTCTAGAATAGAAGAACAAGAAAAGTTTATAGATGAGCTTGAAGAAATATGCAATAAAGAGAAAGTTGACTTAATAATAATAGCTGGTGATATTTATGATACAACTAATCCACCTATATTAGCAGAAAAGTTATTTTTTAATGCTATGAAGAGATTATCTCTAAATGGAAAAAGACCTATTATTATAGTCTCTGGAAATCACGACAGTGCTAGCAAGCTATCAGCACCAATACCATTAGCATATGAATTTGGTATTATTATACAAAGTATGTTAAGCAATGTAGTAAATGTAGGTAAATATGAAAATTTTGAAATAACAAAATCAGGAGAAGGATATTTTGAGATAGAGTTAAATAATGAAAAAGCAGTATTTTTAACTATTCCATATATTACAGAAAAAAGTATTAATGAGGTAATATTTAAAAGTGATGAAGAAATAGATATGCAAATAGAATTTTCAGATAAAATAAAAGATATTTTAGAAAATCTTTCTATAAATTATAAAGATGATACGATAAACATTATTGTTTCTCATTTATTTGTTAAAGGTGGAATAGAAACCGATAGTGAAAGAAAAATACAATCAATAGGTGGAACATATGCAATAGACCCTAAAATTTTTCCTAAAAGAACACAATATGTTGCTTTAGGACATTTACATAGATGTCAACAAGTAAAAAATGCAAATTGTTTGGCATATTATTCTGGGTCTCCTATTAGGTATAGTCAAAGTGAAGTAGGATATGATAAAGTGGTTTTATTATTAGATATAAAAGCTAATAAAGAGCCTATATTAAAAAAAATAAATCTTACAGATTATAAACCAATAGAAGTATTTAAATGTAATAGCTATGAACAAGCACTAGAATGTTGTGAAAAAGTATCAGAAAAAGATAGCTATGCCTTTTTAGAAATACTAGCCGATAAATTTATAACAGGTGAACAAATAAGAACTTTAAGAGAAAAAAAGAAAGATATTGTAAGTATTATATTAAAATCTAATATAGATGAAAAAGTAGTTTATGAATTAGAAGAAGAGAAAAATATATTAGAACAGTTTAAAGAGTTTTACTTTTATAAAAAGAATATTCAGCCACCTGATGAAATTTTAGATATGTTTTTAAATATATTAGATGAAATAGAAAAAGAGGAGGTTGGTATTAATGAAACCACAGATACTTAAGATAACAGGTATAAATAGTTTTGAAGAAACACAAGAAATATATTTTGATAAAATTTTAAATACTGGTATATTTGGTATATTTGGCGATACTGGTAGTGGTAAATCTACCATAATAGATGCTATAACACTAGTTTTGTATGGTAAAATAGTTAGATATAATGGTAAATATGGCAATGGGGATTTTTTAAATCTTAATAGAAATAATGGAAAAGTAGAGTTTATTTTTTCTATAAAAGATGGTAAAGAAGAAATTTTTTATGAAATATATAGACAATTTAAAAGAAATAATAAAGGTGAAATAAAATCTGACGTAGTTAGGTTGTCTATTTTAAAACAGGATAAAAAAGAAATTATATCAGATAAAAAGAAAGACATAGAAAATAAAATAGTAGATATAATAGGTCTTGGATATGAAGATTTTACAAAGGCGGTAGTATTACCACAAGGAAAATTTAGTGATTTTTTAATGCTTGAAAATATCGATAAAAGAAAAATGTTGCAAAGAATTTTTGGACTTGAAAAATATGGAGACAAATTAAAAGATAAAATTAATGAAAAAAAATCTAATCAAGAAAGTATAGTTCAAAATTTAAAAAAAGAGGTAGAAATATATGGAGATATATCCATTGAAAGTATTGAAAATGAAAAAAATTCTCTTATAGAAGAAGAAAAAAAATTAAAACAGTTAGAAAAAGATAATAATCAAATATTAAACTTAGAAAAATATTTTTATAATATATTAAATTTAAAAAAAGAAAATTTATATTATAATGAAAAGCTTGAAGAGCTATATTTACATAAAGATACTTTTTATGAATTTGAAAATTCTTTAAATCTTATATTAGAGTCTGAAAAAATAGCACCACATATATTAGAATGTAACAATATAATAAAAGAAAATGAAAATATATTATATAGCATAGAGAATTTAAATATAGACTTAAAAAATATACAGGATAAATATGAGAGTATAGAAAAACAATATATTTTTTATAAAAATAAAAAACAAGAAGAAGAGCCAAAATTAAATAAAATAAAACAGGATTTGGAAATGTGTATTAATTTTATTAATGAAAAAGATACACTTGAAAATGAAATGAAAAATATAAATAGCAATATAGAAAGTATTTTAAAAAACAAAGAACAATATAATAAAGATATTTTAAATATTGAAAATAAAAAAGAAATATTAAACCGAGAAATAGAAAATATACTTATATTTAATGAAAAAAATAAAGTGAATAACCAGTTTAAAGAAGAATTAAAAAATGCTATAGACTTAAAGGAACAAGAAAATAATATAAAATTAAAAATAGAAGAATTAAAAGACAATATTAATTTGTATAATATTAAAAT
>CAMMEG010000054.1 GCA_946495765.1 uncultured Eubacteriaceae bacterium | reverse complement strand
ATTTAGATATTAGGTCATATAAATTTCTAAGTCCCTTTTGATTTTTTACAAGTATTATAGCATGGCTAGGTGTTAATTTTTTTACTTCTATATTATTCCTTGCAAGTTCATTTACCTCATCAAGAGTATCTACATTATATTCATTTTTTAATATTTCAATAAATTTTATAAATATGTTAGCTGTAGCTTCTGCGTCGTCTACAGCTCTATGATGATTTTCTAAAGATATATGTAATTTTTTAGCAAGTACATTAAGAGTATGTTTAGTCATCTCTGGAAAAATAGTTCTAGATAAACCAACTGTATCTAAAACAGTACTTTCTACTGTTGTATTATTTTTTTCTGCCCATTTTTTTATAAATCCCATATCAAATTTTGCATTATGAGCAACTAATACACTATCACCAAAAAATTCGAAAAATTTTGGTAATATTTCACTTTCCTCTGCAGCATCTAAAAGCATATCATCAGTTATATTAGTTAATTTAATAATGTCTTCACTTAATTTTTCATGTGGATTTATAAAAGTTGAAAATCTATCTATTATTTTGCCATTTTTTACTTTAACTGCGCCAATCTCTATTATTTTATTATACTCTCTATTAAGTCCTGTTGTTTCTAAGTCAAAAATAACATACTCATCTATAAGTCTTTGATTTTTACTATTTTCTACAACACTAGATAAATCATCTATAAGATAAGATTCTACTCCATATAACACTTTTATTCCTAACTTTCTTGCCATATCCATAGCATCTGGAAAAGCTTGTACAACTCCGTGGTCTGTAATAGCTACAGCCTTATGACCCCATTCACTTGCTCTTTTTATTATGTCTTTAACAGGAGTTATTCCATCCATTTTGCTCATTTGAGTATGTAAATGCAATTCTACTCTTTTTTCTTCACTATTGTCCATTTTAGATTCTGGTGGATTTGTCATACATATTTCAATAGGTACTAATATAAGCTCTTTCATATATTCATCATATCTTACTTCACCTTTTACTATAACAAAATTACCCTTTTTTATAATACTACTATAATCTTCTTTAAAATCTTCTGGAGATACAAAAAATTTGAAACTAACAGAGTCTGTCATATCTGTAATATCTACTTTTACAATATATTTACCTTTTTTTGTTTCTGTTATATCTATACCAAATATTTTACCATTTATAATTATTGTTTCTCCATCATTTACAGAACCTTTTATTTTGCTTACTTCTCCGCTTATCTCACCTTTTATTTTAAGAGAAAGTCTTTTCACTTGTCTAAATTTATTTATATCTAATACTTGATTTTCTTTTCTTTCTTCATAATTATTTGTTGTATTATTTTCTAATGCCCTAGCTATAAGTTTTTTCAACTCATCATTTTTTTGTTTTCTATTATCTATATCATTATTTATATCTATAAATTTGACAAAAATATTAAGTCCAAATCTATCTTTTATAATATTTTCTATAATATTATCTATTTTTTTAGATTTAAATATAAAAGCTCCTTTTTTATATAAGCTTACATTTAAAATATTTTCTTCTATTATAAATGTAGAATCTTTAAATATAGGATAACAAATAGGACTTTTTTCTTTTATAACATTTATTATATTCACCCATATTTTTTCTATTTTTTCTTGTAAAGTTAACTCTTCTAATATATACTCTAAATATATTTTTACTTCTTTTAAAAACTTAAAGTTATCAAATATATCTTCTTCAAAATCTTTTAAACAAGATTCATTTATAATTTTATCACTTTTTAAAAATATTTCTGCCATAAAATTGTTCCTGTTAATTTTTATGTTAGAAACATGCGTATTTCTAAGTATTGTCTTAACATTGGCAGACAGCTTAACTTTAGAAAAAACATTTGAAAACTTTTTATCATCCAAAAAAATCACTCCAAATTACAACTCATTTATAAGTTTTAAAAGTTCTGGTATAAGCATATCCTCAGGTACTTTTTTTAATATTTGACCTTTTTTAAAAATAAGTCCATATCCTTTACCACCAGCTATACCTATATCAGCCTCTTTAGCCTCTCCAGGTCCATTAACAGCACAACCCATAACAGCTACTTTTAGATTTTTATTTATTTTTCTACATTCTTGTTCAACTTTGTTAGCAATAGATATTAAGTCTACTTCCGTTCTTCCACAAGTAGGGCAAGAAATAAATTCTATGCCAAATCTTCTAAGTCCTAGAGATTTTAAAATTTCTTTAGCAGTTTTTACTTCTTCTATCGGATCTCCTGTCAAAGATACTCTTATAGTATCACCTATACCCATACTTAAAATAGCGCCTATACCTACTGACGATTTTATAGCTCCACTCCATACTGTTCCTGCTTCTGTTATTCCTAAATGTAATGGATAATCTATTTCATTTGATAGTATAGAATATGTTTCCATACTAAATGGTACACTAGACGCTTTTATAGATACGACTATATTATCATAATTATATTTTTCTACTATTTTAACATGCCTTAGAGCACTTTCTACTAGCCCCTTAGGAGTAACTTCTCCATATTTTTCTAATATATCTTTTTCTAAAGACCCTGAATTTACTCCTATTCTTAAAGGTATGTTTCGCTCTTTAGCCATATTTATAACTGTTTTTATTCTATCTTCACTACCTATATTACCAGGGTTTATTCTTATTTTATCAATACCATTTTCCATAGCTTTTAAAGCTAGTCTATAATCAAAATGTATATCTGCAACTAATGGTATTTTTATTCCTTTTTTTATTTCTTTTATGGATTCGCAAGCTTCCATATCTGGAATAGCAATTCTTATTATTTCACACCCTTCTTCTGTTAATCTATTTATTTGCTCTATTGTAGATTTAGCATCTCTTGTGTTGGTATTACACATAGACTGTATAGCAATAGGATTATTACCACCTATCTTTACATTACCAATATATACTTCTTTTGTTTTTTTTCTTTTTATAAAATCTATCAAAAAATCACTTCCCAAAATTTATATTTATATATTTTATAATATCCCTTATTTGTAAAACAAACAAGGGATATTAACATATTTATTAATATTTTTTAAAAAATATTTATTATATCTTTAAAGGCAATAAATATTCCAAAGCCCATTAACAATACAAAGCCCACAAAGTGAACTACGCCTTCTCTTTCTGGAGATATAGGTTTTCCTCTTAAAAGCTCTACAAATAAAAATACTATTCTACCACCATCAAGTGCTGGTATTGGTAAAAGATTAAAAACACCAATATTAGCACTTAAAAGTGCCATTATATTAAGCATGGTAAGAATAGTTGCTCCAACGCTAACTTTCATAGCACTTTCATATTGGCTATCTATAACAGGAGTTATACCGATAGGTCCCATCATTTGGTCTAATCCTATTTGTCCAGTAAGTAGTTCAACAACACCTATTATAGTTACTTTTATTGTAAAAATCATATTAAAATATCCATCACGTATAGTTCCAAAAAGTGTGTTTTTTTCCACATCATCAATATTTTTGGCAAAAAGGCCATTTTTTAAGACTGGTGATATACCTATTAAATATCTATTTGTAGCTTCATCAAATTGAGGCATTAGTTTAAAACTTAACTTTTCTCCATCCCTTTTTATAGTTATATCAAAACTTTTATTTGTATCAGGTGTAAGTCTTGCAAAATTAAATGTTAAATCTTCAAAGCTTCTTATTCTTTTTCCATCTACTTCATATATTATATCTCCTGGTTGTATACCAACTTCTTTAGCCGGAGAGTTATCACTAACTTCTCTAACTGTTGTTGTAGCACTACCACTAAAAAAGGCTATCCCAATAAATATAGCTAATGCTAAAACAAAATTCATAAAAGCACCAGCAAAAATTATAGCAAACTTTTTAGGCATAGTAGCATTAGAAAAACTATCAGGGTCATCACTAGCTGTGTCTTCGTCCTTCATTTTACAATATCCACCAAGAGGAAATAATCTAATAGAATATAATGTACCATTTTTTTCTTTACTCCACAATTTTGTACCCATACCTATTGCAAATTCTTCTACAAATACACCACTTTTTCTAGCTACAATAAAATGCCCCCATTCATGGATTAATATAATAAATCCAAATATTAAAATAGTTATTATTAAAGACAAATATTTCACCTCACTACATATTTTTTATATTTATACAAATATTTTTGGCAAACTTTCTTGCTTTTTTATCAGCTTCTAAAACATCTTCTAAAGTATAATCTAGTTTATTTTCACCTTTATGATTATCAATAGACTTATACACAACTTTAGGTATATCTATAAATTTTATATTGCCATTTAAAAAATACTCTACTGCTATTTCGTTACTAGCATTTAAAACACAAGGCATAGTCCCACCTATTTTTATAGCATCAAAAGCATATTTTAAACAAGGGAAAAGTTCATAGTTAGGCTTTTTAAATGTAAGATTACTATATTTTAATAAATCTAGCTTTTCAAAATCATTTTTAACTCGATTAGGATAAGCTAATGCATATTGTATAGGTACTTTCATATCTGGTGTTCCAAGCTGTGCCATAACCACACTATCTTTATACTCTACCATAGAATGTATTATACTTTGTGGATGGATAATAACTTGTATTTTATCTACATCTATGTTAAATAACCATTTAGCTTCTATTACTTCAAGTCCTTTATTCATAAGTGTAGCAGAATCTATTGTTATTTTCTTACCCATAGACCAGTTAGGATGATTTAATGCTTGTTCTAATGTAACATTATCAAGATTTGTACAATCTCTAAAAGGACCTCCAGATGCTGTTAATATTATTTTTTCTATTTCGCTGTGTTTATTACCTTGTAAGCATTGAAAAATAGCTGAATGTTCACTATCTATTGGATATATATTAACACCGTAATTTTTAGCTTCTTTCATAACAAGCTCACCTGCTGATACTAAAGTTTCTTTATTAGCAAGAGCTATATCTTTTTTGGCTCTTATTCCATATATTGTAGGTAAAAGGCCAATATTTCCTACTAAAGAGTTTAAAATGGTGTCTATATTATCTAAAGTTGAAAGTTTAATAAGTCCTTCTTCTCCTATTAAAACTTCTGTTTTAGTATCTTTAATATTTTCTTTTAAAATACTAGCTTTTTTATCATTCATAACACAAGCATACATAGGATTATATTTTCTAATTTGATATTCTAAAATATCTATATTAGTATTTGTAGACAACCCAACAATATTTATATTTTTTAAATTTTCTACAACTTCTAAAGATTGTGTTCCAATAGATCCTGTAGAACCTAGTATAACTATATTTTTATTCATATATCCTCCAAAATATTAAAGAATAATATTATAAATTTGAATTATTTTAAGAATTATATAACATATACCAGAAGTAAAAATTACACTATCAAAACGGTCTAATATACCACCATGACCTGGTATAAGATTACCATAATCTTTTATATTAAATCTTCTTTTTGTAGCAGATGCTGTTAAATCTCCAAATTGAGCAAATATGGCCCCTATTATGCCTAAAAATACAAAACTAATTATAATAATAATATTATTATTAAAAATATGTTCTACTTCTATTTTTCTTGTAGATATAAAAAATCCGTATATACCGCAAAATACTGCTGAAAATAAAATACCACCTATTGCACCTTCTATTGTTTTTTTAGGGCTAAGCTCTGGAGTAAGCTTATGCTTACCCATAGTTATCCCTACAAAATATGCACCAGTATCACAAGCCCATGCACATATAAATGGTAACCAAACAGTATAGTTTCCATAATCAAGTTCTCTTATTAAATAAACTGTAGAAAACATAAGTGGTATATAACAAACACCAAAAAATGTTAAAGATACATCGAATATACTTATAGTTTTATGATGAAAAACCATAAATATCATACTTAATAATAAAAATACACCAAATATTAAGTCTGATATTTGAAATAATACTGTGTCTAGTACTAGTAGATAAAATACTGTAATAATAAATCCTAAATAGTGAATAGGCATTATCTTTTTACATATTGCTTTATAAAATTCATACATACCTATTATAGATACAAATATAGTACCTATTTTCAAAGGTAGTCCTCCATAATATACAAAAGCAAAAAGTATAGGGAACAAAACTAAACTTGATATTATTCTAACTAACATTGCTAACTATCTAACCTACCGCCAAAGCGCCTTTCTCTTTTTTGATAAGCATCTATTGCTTTTTCTAAGTCTTTAAATGTAAAATCTGGCCAAAGTTTATCACTAAAATAAAATTCACTATATGCAGACTGCCATATTAAAAAATTACTAATTCTAAGTTCACCACTTGTTCTTATTATAAGTTCTGGATCTTTGTATTCTCTAGTATCTAAATAAGAATCAAACATACTTTCATTTATATCATCTATTAATAAATTATTATTATTCACGTCATTTATAATATTTTTTATAGCTCGTATTATTTCATCTCTACCACCATAATTTAAGGCTATATGTAAACTAAGTCCTGTTTTTTGACTAGATATTTCTTTTAGGTAGGCTAAATCTCTTTGTAAATCTTCATCTAGAATAGTTAAATCACCTATTGTATCTATTTTTATATTACTTTTTTCATTTTCTTTTATATATTGCTGTATATAATCTTTTAAAAGCTTCATTAAATCGTCTATTTCTTCTTTTTCTCTTTTCCAATTTTCAGTAGAAAAAGCATAAACTGTAATATGCTCTATTTCTGTTTGTTCAACTTTTTTAAGAAGTTTTTTTAAAGCATCTGCTCCTGCTTTGTGCCCCATTTTTTTAGGTAAAAGTCGTTTTTTTGCCCATCTTCCATTACCATCCATAATAATGGCTATATGTTTTGGCAAGGCTCTTTCCATAATAACCTCCAAATTTATATAATATATATTCGTATATTTATATATACTATATTATTTTACCATATTTTTATATTATTATCTATATATTTTTATAAGTTAAATATTTTTTATGCTATTTTCTATAATATTTAATGTATTATCTATAATATTTTTATTATGCTCATTAGATAAAAACATAGCCTCAAATTGTGATGGGGCTATATATATACCATTATTTAGCATATTTTTAAAATATTTTGAATAATTTACAATATTAGATTTTTTAGCTGTTTTATAATCAAATACATTTTCTTTATTAAAAAATATACACCCTAAAGACCCAATATAATTTATACTACATTCAAAATTATTTCTTTTTATAATATCTTTTATATTTTCAAACAAATATTTAGATAAATCATTTATATCTTTATAAATTTGTTCATTTTCTTTTAATATTTTAAGCTGAGTAAGGCCTGCTGTCATAGCTATTGGATTCCCACTTAAAGTTCCAGCTTGATATACTGATCCATTAGGTGCTACCATATCCATTATTTCTTTTTTACCACCATAAGCACCAACTGGCATACCAGCTCCTATTATTTTACCATAAGTTACTAAGTCGGGCTCTATATTAAAGTATTCTGATGCACCACCAAAACAAAGTCTAAATCCTGTTATGACCTCATCAAATATTAATAGACTTTTATACTTATTACACATTTGCCTTACACCTTTTAAAAAATCATCATTAGGCAAGACAACTCCCATATTAGCAGCTACTGGTTCTAATATAACACAAGCAATATTATTTTTATATTTTTCAAAAACTTGGTTTAATGTGTCTAAATTATTATAAGGTATACTTATAGTGTCTGCAGCACAATTTTTTGTTACTCCATTACTATCTGGTATACCTTCTGTCATAAGACCAGACCCTGCCTGTATAAGCATAGAATCACTATGTCCATGATAACAACCATCAAATTTTATTACCTTTTCTTTCCCAGTATATCCTCTAGCTAGTCTTATAGCGCTCATAACTGCCTCTGTTCCAGAGTTGACCATTCTTATTTTATCTATATGTTTAATATTTTCACATATAAATTGCGCAATATCTACTTCTAACTTAGTAGTAGCACCATAACTGAGTCCTTTTTCACATGCTTTTAAAACATTCTTTCTTATTTCTTCATTGTTATGTCCTAATATTAAAGGACCCCATGAACATACATAATCTATGTATTCTTTCCCATTTATGTCATATAAATAGGCTTTATCTCCTTTTTCTACAAAAATAGGCTCTAATCCTACCGATTTAAATGCTCTTACTGGGCTATTTACTCCCCCTGGTATATACTTATTAGCTAAATCAAAAATACTCAAATTATACTCTCCCTTCGTCTATAAATTTAATAAGTTCTTTTGCAAAATAAGTTATTAAAATGTCTGTACCTGCTCTATACATACTTGTTGTTGTTTCTATAATAGTTTTCTCTTCATCAATTATTCCATTTGCTCCAGCTATTTTTATCATAGAATACTCTCCACTAACACTATAAGCACAGACGGGTAAGTTTATATTATTTTTTATATCTCTTATTATGTCTAAATAGCTAAGAGCAGGCTTAACCATTATTATATCCGCCCCTTCTTCTATATCATATAAAGCTTCTTTTATTGCCTCATTTCTATTTCTATAGTCCATTTGATAAGTTTTTCTATCACCAAAAGCAGGAGCTGAGTTTGCTGCCTCTCTAAAAGGTCCATAAAAAGAAGATGAATATTTTACTGCATAGCTTATAATAGGTGTATTTATAAATCCTTCTTTATCAAGTGCATTTCTTATTTCTTTTATTCTTCCATCCATCATATCAGAAGGTGCTACTATATCGGCACCAGCTTTAACATGACTTTTAGCAATCTCACCTAATATTTTTATAGTTTTATCATTTTCTACTACATTATTTTTATCCAATATACCACAATGTCCATGGTCTGTATATTCACACATACAAACATCTGTTATACAAGTCATTTCTTTAAAATTTCTTTTTATCTCTCTAAGAGATTTTTGTATAATACCATCTTCTATATATGCTTCTGTTCCTACAAAATCTTTTTTAGCTGGTATACCAAATAATATAATATTATTAATTCCCATTTTTAAAAGATTTTCTATTTCAAAATTTAATTTGTCTATACTATATCTATATTGATTAGGCATCGTTTTTATTTCTTCTTTTATGTTATTCCCCTCTTGAATAAATAATGGATATATTAAAGATGATTTATTTATTTTTGTTTCACTAACCATATTTCTAATACCTTCTGTTTGTCTAAGTCTTCTTCCTCTGTTCATTTTATCACTCCTTTTTAGATATATCTATAACTTTTTGTAACAAACTATCTAATGTAGGTTCTTTAGATACAAATGTTTTAAATTTATATTTATTAGCTTCCTTTTCTGTTTGATTGCCAATACATACTGCTTTTATCCTACTATAATCTAAATTATAATGTTTTGTAGCATTAATAAAACCCATTACAGTAGATGCACTTGTAAATGTTACTATATCATCATATTCAAAATTAAAATTAATAAAACTAGCTTTATCATATTTTGTTTCATATAAGGCTAAATCCTTTATTATTGCATCACTTTTATTTAATATATTTAAAATTTCTTTATTTCCGTATTTTGCTCTAGCTATAAGTATTTTATCATTAGCTTTTATATATTTTAATAATTCTTTAGCTAATTCTTCTCCACAGTAAGTTTTGGGTATAATATCTACAAATAGTCCTTTTTCTTCTACTGCTTTTTTAGTAGTTTTACCTACAACAGCTATTTTTTTATTAAATAAATATCTTATATCTTTTTTATAAATTTTCATATTTTCAAAAAAATATTCTACTCCTTTAGAGCTTGTAAAAACTATATAATTATAGTTTAAATTATTAAAAACTTCATCTATCTCTATATTTTTTATAGGTACAGTTTTTATGGTAGGTAAATCTATTACTTCTGCTCCTTTATCTCTTAGCATATTACAAAAATTTGAGTTTATATCTTTAGGCCTTGTTACTAAAACTCTTGTATTAGACAATGGTAAAAATTTTCTCCATTCAAATTTTTTTGATAATTCACATACTTTACCTATGATTATTATAGCTGGTGTTTTAACTTGTTCTTGTATAGATTGTTCATAAATGTTATCAAGTGTTCCTTTTATATTCTTTTGCCTAGCTGTAGTCCCTTTTTCTAAAATGCATACAGGCATATCTTTATCCATACCAGCTTTTAAAAGTCCATCACAAATATTTTTTAAAGATGATATCCCCATTAAAAAAACAAGTGTACCATTTAATTTAACAAGAGATTTAAAATCTATATTTAAAATATTGTTTTTAGTATGTCCTGTTATAATATGTAAAGAACTTACAAAATCTCTATGAGTAACAGGTATACCACTATATGCTGGCACAGCTATTGCTGATGTTATACCATTTACAATTTCAAATGGAATATTATTTTTAGCTAAAAGTTCTAATTCTTCTCCACCTCTACCAAATAAGAATGGATCTCCTCCTTTTAGTCTTACTACTTTATTTCCATCTAAAACATATTTTAATAAGAGATTATTTATTTGTTCTTGTGACATAGTATGATTGTTAGAACATTTTCCTACATCTATTAAAATAGCATCATCTTTAGCTAGACTTATTATACTATTAGATACAAGTCTATCATATAGTATTATATCTGCTTGTTCTATAACTTTTTTACCTTTTATAGTTAATAATTCAACATCTGAAGGCCCTGCTCCAACAAGCCAAACTTTCCCTTTTATCATTTTATTATCCCCTTAAATTCTTTAGCTAAATTTATACCTATTTTTTCATAGTCCTCTTTATTTCCTGTGACCTCTTTTATAACATAATTGTTTTCATCAGCATAAAATCCTTTTAATATAATGTTATTTTCTTTTATCCTAGCAAAAGCCGATATAGGTAAACTACAACCTCCATTTAGTTCTTTAACAAATGAACGCTCACATTTTGCCTCATATTCAGAATTTTTATCATTTAAAAATTTTAAATATGAATAATCTTGTCCTTTTTTACCTTGTATAGCTATTATACCTTGGCCACAAGCAGGTATTATTTCATAACTACTAAAAACTTTGTATATTCTATCTTCAAGCCCTAACCTTTTTATTCCCGCATAAGCTAAAACAAGTGCTGAATATTCTCCTTTATCAAGCTTTTCAAGTCTTGTTAATACATTTCCCCTTATTGGTTTAAAGCTATACTCAGGATATAACTTTTTAAGTTGATAAACTCTCCTTTTACTACTAGAACCTATTGGCTTTTTTATATTTATATAGCTAATCCCTTTTGGTAATATTAAAACATCTAAAGGATTTTCTCTTTTTAAATAGGCAATAATCGGTAAACTATCATCTATATCAATTGGCATATCCTTTAAGCTATGTATAGAAATATCTGTTTTACCATCTATTAAAGCCCTATCAAGCTCTTTTATAAATAACCCTTTACCACCTATTTTATCTAATGTCTTATCTAATATAATATCTCCTGTTGTCTTCATTGTCACAAGTTCTATGTCTATATTACTATATTTTTCTTTTATCTCTCTTATAACAATGTTTGACTGTTCTACTGCAAGTTTACTTTCTCTACTTCCTATTTTTATCTTCAATTTAAGTTCCTCCTTTTAGGAAGATAAAAATGTTTTATCTTCAATTTAAGTTCCTCCTTTTAGGAAGATAAAAATGTTTTATCTTCAATTTAAGTTCCTC
>CAMMEG010000053.1 GCA_946495765.1 uncultured Eubacteriaceae bacterium | reverse complement strand
TATTTTTATCTACTTCTATTTTTTGAATTAAATTTACAACTATTTCTCTATCTAATTTTTGTATATTTCTATAATTTTTAAAATATTGTATCCATAATTGGTTAGGATTTGACTTTTTTAATAATGCTTTAATTTCTTTTTCAAATTTGACTATTAAATTTTTATTTTCTTTTATTCTATTACTATATAAGTCAATAAAATCTCTATATTCTTCTTCTGTTAATAGCTTACTTTTAAAATCTTCATATATTTTTAGTTTAATATTTTGATATTTTAATAACTCCTCTTTTTTAATACTAATAATTTCATTAAATTTTTTAATTTCTCTTGTTGTATAAGGTAAATTATTTATTGTATCTATTATTCTTTCTAAATTTATAATACTATCTATATGTATTTTTATTATTTCAAAAATTATATTTTCTAATATATTTTCTTTAATACTAGACCCAACACAGCCTTTTTTATTTTTTGCATTATTACAAATATAATAAATATATGGCTTTTCTTTAGTTCCATTATTTTTTCTTATTAAATTAGACCCACATTCTAAACAGTTTAAAAGTCCACTTAATAAGTATAATTGTTCCTTATTAGGTGCTATTCTTGTATCTAATAACATTAGTCTTTGTACATTTTCAAAAACATCTTTTTCTATAATGGGCTCATGGTTATTTTCTACTATTATACGTTCTTCTTTTGGTACATTAATTATTTTTTTAATCTTATGATTAGGTGTAGTAACTTTATTTTGTTCAAGTGTTCCAATATATATGGGATTTTCTAATATACGAAAAATAGCTTTAGCTGTCCAAATACACTTTGCTTTTTTCTTAAATCCTGTGTTAAAATTTAATCCTATTGATTTTTTATATTCCATAGGAGATAATATACCATTTTCATTTAATTTTTTAGCTATTTTATCAGCACTTAATCCACACAATTTATATTTAAAAATTTCTTTAACTACCTTAGATGCAACTTCGTCTACAATAAGTTTATTTTTGTTATTAGGGTCTTTTAAATATCCATATGTTGCAAAAGAACCTATAAAATCTCCATTTTTTCTTTTAATATTAAAACTACTTCTAATTTTTAATGATATATCCCTTAAATATGAATCATTTATTAAATTCTTAAAAGGTATTATTAAACTATCCGTACTATTATCACTTTTAAAACTATCATAATTATCATTTATAGATATAAAACGAACATTCATAAATGGAAAAATTTCTTCTAAATACCTTGAAACTTCAATAAAATCTCTACCGAATCTAGAAAAATCTTTTACTACAATACAATTAATTTTTCTATTTCTTATGTCTTCCATTAATTCTTTAAAAGCGGGTCTATCAAAATTGCTTCCCGAATATCCATCATCAACTCTAATAGATACTAATTCTAAATCTTCTCTATTGTTTAAAAATTCTGTAAGCATTATTTTTTGATTTATAATACTTTCACTTTCAATATTCTTTTCATCTTCTTTAGATAATCTTAAATAAAGACTTGTTTTAAATCTATCTATACTTATTCCTCCTTAATTTACTTTTATATATTTTTATTAAAATTATATGATAAAAATTACTATTAAATATCATATAAAATTCAAGACTTAATAATGTTATAAATAAATTTTAATTAAGTCCTATTATATCACTTAAACATCCTATATTTTCTACTACTCCATTTGTCATACTTATTATAGGTATTCTACCAGCTATATTTTCTCTATCCATAATGTCTGTACCTGTATGTATTCTTTTACCACCATATGTTCTTTCTGCTCCATAGCTATCTCCATAAATATATTCTTCGCTATATTCAAGTGATATAGGAAATCCTTTTATATCTTCTAAAATATTTTTTATTAAATTATAATATGGTTCTACACTTTTTTTACTATATTTATTTTTTAAAGTATCATAATTAATAATAAAGTCTTGCTCTATATTTGATATATCTAAATTTTTTTCATCAAAAAAGTTGTTTTCTAAGGCATAGTATGTAAGCATTTCAGCAAAATCTATATTATACTTTTTAGATATTTCTTCTAATTTAATTATATTTTCTGATGATAATTTAAAGGCAGAAATATTATTTAAAGAAATGTTTAGACTATTATAATTAGATTTATTAACTATAAATATCATTGATGCTAATACTAATATAATTAATATTACTACATATTTTAATATATTTTTATTATTATTTTTCTTATATCTTTTACTTTTTCTATAATATGAATTTCTACTCATATTTTCCTCCATAATATTATAAGATTATAAATTATATGTAATATAAAATATAAATATTATAAAAATCCCCCTCTTTTATAATAATAAAAGAGGAGGATTTTTCAGTATATATATTTATTCTTGTTCAATAATATTATAATTTTCATCTGTGTTATACCAGCCTGTTATTTTCCATTTTTCATCTTGTTGACGTTCTAAATAATAAAGATAGTAATATGTTTGAAAAAGATTATCTTTTGTATCTACTTTAACATATGCTATATTAGAATCTTTTGGATCATACATAGCTGGCTTTACATCTACACTTGTTAATCTAACTTTATTACTTTTTATATTTTCCATACTAGATAAAACATTTTGTTCTTGTTCTTCTATAGGATTATTCCCTAAAATTTCATCTGATAATAAAATTCTTTGTTTTTCTAATATATTAGGAACTATTGAAGTATCTTTTATTTTATCTCCATATAAAAGTTTATATCCTTCAGTATACAATGTAACCACTTCTTCAGGTGTTATAGGATAATTTTCTTCATTTATACTCATTACTTTTTCATATATTCCTTCTGATATTATTTTATCATCTTTATTAAAATATCCTACTGTATCTCTATTATTAATCATAGAAATAACAAAAAATCCAACTAAAATACAAACAACTAAAACTATAAATAATATACCAATAATATTATTACCTTTTTTTGTCATAATATCCCCCTACTCTATAACACTTTTTATTATATTCCAAAGATTATCTCTACCATCTCTATTTTCACTAGAAAATGGAAGTAAAATATCTTCTTTATCAAGTTCAAGACTTTTGCTAATAATAGATAAATGCTTATTTATTTGACTTCTTTTAAGCTTATCACTTTTAGTTAAAACAATTATTATTTTATATCCATAGTGTTTTAACCAGTCATACATAATTTTATCATTTTGGCTAGGTTCATGTCTTATGTCTATAAGTAATATAATAGATTTTAATTGAGGTCTTTCTAATAAATATTCTTCTATCATCTTACCCCACTTAGCAATTTCTGACTTAGCGGCTCTAGCATATCCATATCCTGGTAAATCAACAAAATGTAATATATTTTCTACATTGTAAAAATTTATAGTTCTTGTTTTTCCTGGACTTTGGCTTGTTCTTGCTAGTGACTTCCTATTTACCATACAATTTATAAGAGAGGACTTTCCCACATTAGATTTACCTACAAAAGCTACTTCTGGTAATTCTGTATTAGGATATTGGTCTTTTCGCCCACAAACAGCTGATAATTCTACATTATTTACATTCATAAATTCTTTCTCCTTAATCTAATAAAGTTTCACTTAATACTTGATCTATATGACTAACATTAACTATATTAACACCTTCTTTCACATATAAAGGCATATTTTCTAAATCATCTTTATTATCTTTTGGTATGATTATAGTTTTTATACCAAATCTTTTAGCTGCTAATATCTTTTCTTTAAGTCCACCAATAGCTAAAACATTGCCTCTCAATGTTATTTCTCCTGTCATAGCTACATTTTTATTAACCTTTTTATTAGTTAAAGCTGAAATTATTGCTGTAGCTATAGTTATACCAGCTGATGGTCCATCTTTAGGTACAGCTCCTTCTGGTATATGTATATGAATATCATTAAATTTATAAAAATCTTTAAATAAATTATACTTTTTATAATTAGCTCTTACATAGCTTAATGCTATTTGAGCAGATTCATTCATAACTTTTCCTACATTTCCAGTTATTAATATTTTACCGCTTCCATCCATTATAGATACTTCTATATTTAAAGTAGTCCCTCCAACACTAGTCCATGCAAGTCCATTTACACATCCTATCATGTCTTTTTTATCCAAAATATACTTTTTATATTTAGGTGCACCTAAAAATTCTAACAAATTTTTATTAGATATAATTATATCTTCATTGTTATTCTCTAACCTTAATTTTATTACCTTTCTACACAAAGTAGCTATGTTCCTTTCTAGCTGTCTTACTCCTGTCTCCCTTGTATATTCCGTTATTATTTTTTTAATAACAGATTTACTTATTTTTAAGTTAGATTTAGTCAAATTATGATTTTTAAATTGTTTTGGTATTAAAAATTTATTTGCTATTATTTCCTTTTCTTCTGTTGTATAACTAGATAATTCTATTATTTCTAATCTATCTCTTAATGGAGATGGTATTTTAGAAATATCATTTGCAGTACATATAAAAAATGATTTTGATATATCAAATGGTATTTCTAAATAATTATCTTTAAATTCATTATTTTGTTCCTTATCCAAAACCTCTAATAAAGCTGATGCTGGATCACCTCTAAAATCTGTTGATAATTTATCTATTTCATCTAATAAAATTAAAGGATTATTAGTTTTAGTTTCATTTATAGCTTTTATTATTCTACCTGACATAGCTCCTATATAAGTTCTTCTATGCCCTCTTATTTCAGCTTCATCTCTTATTCCACCTAAGGCTATTCTTATGTACTTTATATTGAGTGCATTAGCTATACTCTTTGCTATTGACGTTTTTCCAACACCTGGTGGACCTAAAAGGCAAATTATAGGCGTATTAATATTATCTGTCGATTGCATAACAGCTATATGTTCTACTATACGCTCTTTTACATCTTCTAAACCAAAATGTTCTTTTTCAAGGAATTTTTGTATGTCCAATATATTTTTATTTATATTTGACGATTGTTCCCACGGTAAATTGATAGCAAAATTTATATAATCATTGCATACTGTATATTCAGCAGAAGATGTGTTTATTTTAGATAATCTATTTATTTCTTTTTCTATTTTTTCTTTAGCATAAGTAGGTATATTTTTTTTAGATATTATTTTTTTATATTCTTCTACCTCACTATCATTTTCATTATAATTTTCATTTAATTCATTTTTTATAGTCTTTAATTGTTGTTTTAAATAATATTCTCTTTGAGTTTTATCTATATTAACTCTAGTTTTATTTAATATTTTATTTTCTATTTCTAAAATTTTAATACTTTTAGATAATGCTGTTATAAAGATTTCAAGTTTCTCTTTTAAAGATTTAGTTTGTAAAATAATTAATTTTTCTTTATTATCTAAATTTACTAAATTTAATATCTTATAGTATATTTTTTCTATATCATCTGTAGATAAAATATCCATTAACATATCTGGCATAAAATTGCCTCTTAATTTTGCATATTCTGCAAATATATCTTTTAAAATTTCTAAAAATGCCTGTTTTTCTTCATCTATTAAATCATTTGTATCTTCTATAATAGATAAATTTACTTTAAAAAAAGGAGTTTTCTCTAATAATTTTTCTATCTTAGCTACTTTAATACCCTCCACTACAATTCTTTTTATAGAAGGCATTATATCACTATATTTTTGAATTTTACCAATAATACCTATATTATTAAAAATTTGTTTTTTACTATTCTTTTCTAAAGTGAAAAATATTTCATTTTCTTCCTCTAGTACATATTCTAAAGCATATATAGACTTTTTTTTAGATATATCTAGTGTTATTATCTCACCTTTTAATATAACCATATCTTTTATAGCAATTAAGGGCAAAGTTATATATTTATTATCCATTATATCACCTTATTCTACATAGTTTTGTTATTAATTTATTTATTTTCTAAAATAATCTAATAATATATATTATTGACTTATAACATTTTTTTGTCAATACTTATTTTAAATATTTAATATCATAATTTATATAAATTGAAAATAATTATATAAATATTTGAAATATAATAAAATTTATTGTATAATTAAAAATTATGAAAGTTTTAACTTAAAACTACTATATTTTTATAAAGGAGGTAGATTATGCAAAATCTAATAGAAATTTTTAAAGCTATATTTTTAGGTATTGTAGAAGGTATTACAGAATGGTTACCTATTAGTAGCACAGGACATATGATTTTAGTAGAACAAGTTTTACAACTTAATCTAAGTGATAAGTTTAAGGAAATGTTTTTTGTAGTTATACAATTAGGTGCTATATTGGCAGTAATTTTTATATATTTTAATAAGTTAAACCCATTTGCCCCTAGTAAAACCAAAAGGCAAAAGCATCAAACCTTTATACTTTGGTTTAAAGTTATATTTGCTTGTATACCAGCTGGTATAATTGGTATTTTATTTGATGATAAAATAGATGCTTTATTTTACAATTATCAAACAGTTGCTACTATGTTAATTATATATGGTGTGTTGTTTATTTACATAGAAAATATACATAAAGATAAATCTTTTAAAATAAATACATTAAATGCCCTATCTTATAGGACTGCCTTTATGATTGGTCTTTTTCAAGTTTTAGCTTTAATACCCGGTACTTCACGTTCTGGTGCTACAATAGTAGGTGCTATGCTTATAGGTACATCTAGAATGGTAGCTACTGAATTTACCTTTTTCTTAGCAATTCCTGTTATGTTAGGTGCTAGTCTTTTAAAAATATTAAAATTTGGATTTGAATGGTCTACACTAGAGGCTCAAGTTTTATTAGCTGGTACAATTGTTTCCTTTGTTGTATCTATATTTGCTATTAAATTTTTAGTAAACTATATTAAAACTAATAATTTTAAAGCATTTGGATATTATAGAATAATACTTGGTATAATAGTTTTAGGATATTTCTTTTTAACTTAATGTATTAAATCAAATTTTTAATACTTTACATTTAAAAGTAGGTATCACTTAATTGTAATAATAATATAAAAACTGGGAAAAATACTTTTATAAATTTATTAAAGGAGTTAGCAAAATGAAAAAATTTATAATATTTTTCTTAGTTTTTTTTATATTTCTTACTAATATAGCTTTTGCAGCTGATAATACTATACCTAATGTAGATGCACAAAGTGCTATATTAATGGATTATAAAACAGGTCGTGTACTCTTTGCCAAAAATGAATATGAACCATTAGCTATGGCTAGTACGACTAAGATAATGACTGCTATATTAGCTATTGAAAATGGAAATTTAGAAGATACAGTCAAAGTTAGTAAAAATGCTACAAAAGCCCCACCGGTAAAAATGTTTTTAAAAGAAAATGAAGAAATAAAGTTAAAAGAACTATTATATGCCCTTATGTTACAATCATCTAACGATGCAGCTGTGGCAATAGCTGAGCATATTAGTGGAGATGTAGAAACATTTTGTAATGCTATGACAAATAAAGCTAAAGAAATTGGTACAAAAGATACTGTATTTAGAACACCTAATGGATTAGATTCTTTAGATCATCATTCTACAGCTTATGACATGGCTTTAATCACAAGATATGCTCTTAACAACAAAGAGTTTATGGATATTATTAATACAAGACAAATATCTTTTAAAACTAATTTATCTAGCTATAATATAACAAATAAAAATAGGCTTTTATCTGAATTTGATGGTGCTAATGGAGTTAAAACTGGGTATACAGGTAAGGCTGGTCATTGTTTTGTTGGTTCGGCTACACAAAATGATATGACTCTTATATCTGTTGTTTTAGCAAGTGGTTGGGATGAAAAAGGTAAACAACAAAAATGGATAGATACAAAAAGTATATTAAACTATGGATTTAAAAATTTTTCTTATGAAAAAGTATTATCTAAAGAAGATTGTCTAAAAACTATATCTATAAAAAAAGGTACTAAAGATAATATTTCTTTATACTATGAAAATGACATAAGTTTACCTATATCTAAAGATGAAAAAGAAAATATATCTATAAAACTAGATTATATAAAAACTTTAGAAGCTCCTGTACAAAAAGACCAAAAAGTTGGTGTTGCAAATATATATATAAATGATACTCTTGTATCTCAAGTTAATATATTGACTAATGAAAATGTTAATAAAAAGACATTTTCATCTTATATAAATCAAATAATTAAAAATTGGGTTAATATTTTAAACTAAATAAAGGTGTAGATAAAATCTACACCTTTATTTAGTTTAAAATATTAAGATATGAATTTATTTTTAAAAAAATTAATTTTAAGCTTCATCTAAAAATACTCTATATCCTTTTACTGCTTCATATATATCTGCTTTACTTGCTATTTCCCATGGTGCATGCATACATAAAACAGCTATACCACTATCTATAACTTGCATACCATAATTTGCAAGTATATATGCTATTGTTCCCCCACCACCAAGGTCTACTTTACCAAGTTCGGCTGTTTGAAAAGCAACATTGTTTTTGTCCATAATATTTCTTAAATGTGCAATATATTCTGGATTAGCATCATTAGAACCACCTTTACCACCAGACCCTGTAAATTTATTAAATACAAGACCTTTAGCAAAATAAGCCGAGTTTTTCTTTTCATAAGCACTACTATATAATGGATCATATGCGGCACTAACGTCCGAAGATAGCACTTTAGAGTTTTCTAAAGCACGTCTAAGTTTTAATTCTGAATATTCTCCCATTCTATCCATAAGTTCTGCCAAACTATTTTCAAAAAATTTACCGTGCATACCAGTAGCACCAACACTACCTATCTCTTCTTTATCAACTAATATACAACAAGCTGTTCTTTTAACAGGTTTATCCTCAAGCATAGCAATTAAAGATGTAAAAGCACAAACTCTATCATCTTGACCATATGCCATAATCATACTTTTGTCTATACCGCATTCTCTAGCCTTACCTGCTGGTACTATCTCTAATTCTGCTGATAAAAAGTCTTCTTCTTCTATGTCATAAGTATCTTTTAAAAGTTTTAATACATTAGCCTTTACAGCATCTTTTTCTTCACCTTTTAGAGGTTTATTAGCTATTAAAAGATCTAAATTTTCACCTTCTATAACAGTTCTTGCATTTTTATCCATTTGTTCTCTAGAAAGATGCGCTAATAAATCTGTAATAACAAAAACTGGGTCTTCTTCTTTTTCACCAATATTTATTTTAACTTTTGTTCCATCTTTTTTTACAATAATCCCATGTAAAGCAAGAGGCATAGCAACCCATTGATATTTTTTGATTCCTCCATAATAATGTGTATCTAAAAAGGCAAGTTCGCTATCTTCATAAAGTGGATTTTGTTTAACATCTATACGAGGTGAATCTATATGAGCACCTAATATATTCATACCATTTTCAATAGACTCTTGACCTATTTGATATAAAATGATAGCCTTATCCATATATACACAATATACTTTATCACCAGTTTTTAAATTTACTCCATCTTTTATAATATCTTTTAAGTTTTTATACCCTGCTTTTTTGGCTAGCTCTATAGTAATTTCTACACATTCTCTTTCTGTTTTACCATTATCTAACATAGACCTATATGTAGAATTTATTTTTTCAAGTTCTATTAGTTGATTTTCATCATAAACTTTCCAAAGATTTTCTTTTTTCATAAAATCACGCACCTTTACTATATATTATTTTTATAATTTTAACAATAAACTCATATCATGTCAATTAATCTTTTGAATTATTATTTATAATTAAGTTGTGAATTTATTTTTCCAAACAAAAATTATAACTGGATTATAATTTTAATTTTTGTCTTAAAAATATTATTTATAAATTTTTATAAAAATCTATTAAGCTATCTTTATCTATCAATTTGATATAATCAAAATTGTTTTCTATTTTATCATAGCATAAAGAAAAATATATATTTTTATTGTTAATATAATATACACTACTAATTAAATTAGTTTCTTCTTTTATTTTATCAATTGAAATTTTTGAAAAATCTAGCTTTAGCCCTATACCTAAATATTTACTATATGCCTCTTTTATATTCCAAATTTGTATAGGATTAATATTTATATCTTTTATATTTTTTATTTTATTTAAAGTAACATTTTTTATTATTCTTTCTTGTTCTATATCTATACCCATATTTACATTACCTAATGAACAAGCTAGATATTCTCTACAGTGACTAATATTAAAATATAAACTATTATCAAAGAAAATAGGTTTTTTATTATTGTCTTTACATAAAAAATTAAAATCTAAAATTTTATTATACATTTGAAAGTATAGATATTTTAATAATAAATAAGCTAACTTTGTTTCATCTTTAGGACTATTATAAAATAGTGGAACTTCTATTTTATAATTTGATATATCAAACTTTTTTATTATATATGTATTAATATAGTTCATTTATTTGTCCTCTCTAAGCTTAGTTACAAGTGCTGCTTGTTTTCTTCTTTTATCATGCATTTTAGCATAATGCTTTTTAGTTGTATTTATATCTGCATGTCCAAGAGCATCAGCTACAAGATATATATCTTCTGTTTTTTCATATAAAGCTGTACCATAAGTACTTCTAAATTTATGAGGAGATATATTTTTTAGTGGAGCTACTATTTTAGCATATTTTTTAACTAAATTTTGTACTGTTCTAATGCTTATTCTTTTTCTCTGCATAGATAAAAATAAAGCATCTTCGTGCCCTTCAATAACCTTTATTTGTTCTCTTTCATCTAAATAATTAATAAGTGCCTCATACACTTCTTCACCAAAGTATACAATACTTTCATTTCCACCTTTTCTTAAAATTTTTATTCCTTTGGTATAAAAATCTATATGTTCAATGTTTATTCCTACACATTCTGAAACACGAATACCCGTCCCTAGTAATAAACAAATTATAGCAAAATCTCTTACTTTTGTATAATTGTGATATTCCTGTTGTTTTTTAGTAAGTTTAGTTCCTGTTTCTACTGTCTCTAATAACATTTCTACTTCTTCTTTATCTAAATATATTATATTTTTTTGATGTATTTTAGGAGTATCTACTAGCTCTGCTGGATTAGATTTTATTTCTCCTACTTTATAAAGATAACTAAACATACGTCTAATAGCTGATAATTTTCTAGCTTTTCCATTTTCCTTATTTATATGGCTAATACAAGTCTTTTTACCTAACTTAGTATTATTTTCTCTTTGATGATAAGAAATATAATCTAAAAACATATCTATATCTCTATAAGTTACTTTTTCTAAATCCGAAGCTTCTATGTCTATTATATTTTTATCCTTAAACTCTTTTACATTTTTACATAAAAAATCAAAAAATAATCTTAAATCGTAGGCATATCCTAATCTTGTTTTTATAGATGTAGTTTGAGAAATCGACAAAAAAAAGTCAGAGCAAATATAAGGTAAATCTTTTAAAATGTTTTTTAATCTATTTATAAATTCTATTTCTAATTCTATATTATATTCCATATTAACACCTTTTCCAAAAATTTTATTTATATACATTAGTTACTTATAATTGAATTCTATCAAAAATTGAACATGAAATATTTACCATTAAAAATACACACAATAATAGTAAAAATCAACTAAGTATCTTTATTATTAATAAATAATATATACCATATAATAGTAAATAAAAATATTTTATGGTTTATTATAATTAATAAAGTATAGTATAATTTTTACTATTACTGTCTATTATCTTTAATGTTCATTATCTAAAATTTTTATTTTAAAATTACTAATAATCTCTTTATAACAAGTATCACATAAATCAAAGCTATGTTTT
>CAMMEG010000052.1 GCA_946495765.1 uncultured Eubacteriaceae bacterium | reverse complement strand
ATAAATATTTAAAAGTTTGTAGAATAATAAAAAGAAGAACTATTGCTAATGAGGCTTGTGATGCAGGTAGAGTTTTAGTTAATGATAAAATTGCTAAAGCTTCTTTAGATGTTAAAATAGGAGATATTATACAAATAAATTTAGGTAATAAATCTATGAAAATTAAAGTTTTATCTGTTAAAGAGGTAATAAAAAAAGAGGAAGCTACATCTTTATATGAAAACTTGTAAAATAAACTTAGTTATTACCAAAAAAAATTAACTTATAAAATATATAATTATATAAAAATATAAACCAACTACTTTGTAAATGATAATTGAGTTAGAACAGAATAACTTTTAACAAAATATAGTTAAAATAATAAAAAATACCATAATAAAAGATAAATTATTAAACGAGCCTTAACAATTAATAAATTTAATAAGATATTAGATGAAGAAAAATAAAAATAATAAACATTTTAGTTATATATATACTAGATAATAGTAAAATTAGACTATGGGGTATTGAAATAAATAATAATACTGGAATAAATAGAGTGTATTGTAGTGATAGAATGATAAATCTACTTGATGCTAAAGATTATTGTTCTAATGTGTTATTCAAGAATAAATAATAAATATTATTCATATGCGGAAAAAGATATTCAAAAAATATAAAACTATTGCTTAAGGTGTTGAAACTGATGAGCAAGAAAATATTTTACGTTATATGAATATAGTATGATTCAAAGCTATTTATATTCTAAAATATTACCAGTTAGTGAGTTTTTTAAAAAATATTATATACAAAAATAAAATTTAAGGTATGATCAAAGTCATACCTTTTTGTTAATATAATGTAAAATAAATGTATATTTTAGATTTATATAATTATTAAAAACTATTTTAAAACATATAAAAACATAAACAATATATGACAAAAACTACCACCTATTACAAATAGATGAAATATTTCATGAAATCCAAAAAATTTATAAGAAATATTAGGATATTTTGTTGCATATATAATAGCACCTATAGTATATACAATACCACCTATTAATAAAAGTAGTATTCCACTTATTTCAATAGCATTTATTAATGGAAAAAATGCAAATACAGATAACCAACCCATAATAACATAAATAGAAGTTGATAACCATCTGGGAGCATTTATCCATAAAATTTTTAAAATCATACCTAATACAGCTATTATCCAAACAATAGTCAAAATAGTATATCCAATAGAATTATTAAGCTTTATTAGGCAAATAGGTGTGTATGTACCAGCAATTAAAACAAATATCATCATATGGTCGATTTTTTTTAATAATCTTATAATATTTTCTTTAACTGGTAACATATGATATATTGTACTTGCTAAATATAAGAAAATTATAGATAAACTAAATATAGAAAATGCAATTAAATAATATATTCCACCTTTTTGATATCCACTATACGTCAAAAAAATTGTAATAGGTAAAATAAAGATTAAAGCTATAAGATGGGTCAAGCTACTCATTGGTTCACGCCATATTTTAAATATATTCATAATTAAACCTCCTTATATGGTTTTAAAAACTACATATTGATTTATAGTTATAATATCATACTTTTTTATATATTACAATATTATTTTTACATATTTTTAATCTTAATACTGTACAAATATTGACAAAGATATTTTTTTTATGATAATATCATAGAATATAGCTTTAATTAAAAATTATATATTTTGATATATAAAATTGAAAGGATTAAATATGACAAATAAAAAAATCACTCTTATAGAAGAAAATATATATATTAGTTTAATTTTAACATTTATAGGTGGTTTTTTAGATGCGTATACATATATATTATACGACCAAATATTTGCTAATACACAAACAGGAAATATAATATTTTTTACAATATTCTTAGTTGAAGGTAATATTTATAATGCATTTTTAAGAATTTTTCCTATAATATCTTTTTGTATAGCTATATTTATTACACAATTATTAATATATAAGTTTAATAAAAATAAAAAATGGATAAAAATTATTTTGTTATTAGATACTATTTTAACTATAATAATTGGAACAGGTATATTTAAAAATATTTCTTTAATTATTGTATGTTTAGTATCTTTTATATGTGCTACAATGATATCAACTTTTAAAAAGGCTGATGGAAATGTTTTTGCACCCATTATGTGCACAGGGAATTTACGTTCTTTAATGGAGTTTTTCTCTAAATGGATTATATATAAAGAAAAAGAATCTAAAAAAATAGTCATTAAATATATATCTATAATATTTATTTTTTGTTTAGGAATAGCTATTGGGATAATATTAGTAAATATCTTACAAAATTATGCTATATATTTATGTTCTATCCTATTTTTTATAGTTTTTTTAATTATAAATCACAAAATATAAATCTAATATTTTATTTTTAGTATATAATTTAATAAAAATAAAGTTATAACTTATTTTACTTTTAAATTATATACTATTGTGATATAATTAAAATAAAATATTTATTTAGGGGTGTGTATGTCAGGATTATTTATTACTATGGAAGGAACAGATGGAGCTGGTAAAAGTACACAATTAAATCTTTTAAACAATTATCTTAAAAATAAAGGGTTTAATGTTATTTTTGTTAGAGAGCCAGGAGGCACAAAAATTAGTGAAAAAATTAGAGATATAATTTTAGATATAGATAACCAAGAAATGCATTATATGACAGAAACTTTATTATATGCATCTTCTAGAGCACAACTTGTAAATCAAGTTATATTACCAGAATTAAAAAAGGGTTCTGTTGTACTATGTGATAGATTTGTAGATTCTAGTATAGTATATCAAGGTATCGCTAGACATATTGGTATAGATGTTGTTAAAAAAATTAATAATATAGCAACTGGTGGATTAATACCAGATATTACATTCTTTTTAGATTTATCACCTAAAAGGGCTATTGAGAGGAAAAAAGAGCAAAAAGAATTAGATAGGCTTGAAAGTGAAAAAATGTATTTTTATAAAAATGTATATAATGGTTATCAAAAATTAATAAAACAAGATAGTAAACGTATAAAAGTCATTGATGCTACTCAATCTATCCAAAATATCCACCAAAATATAATAGATAACTTAGAAAAGATGTTTTTTTAATTGGAGGAAGCTAAAATGAAATTAGTTATGGCAATAGTTAAAGATGATGACTCCTTTAATATAATGAATTCTTTAAATATTGAAGGATTTAGTGTTACTAAACTAGCTAGTACAGGAGGTTTTTTAAAAGTAGGAAATACTACATTAATATGTGGTGTAGAAGATGATAAGGTAGATTTTGTAATAGATATTATAAAAAAAGAAGGCCATTCTAAAAAACAATTTACTAATGGAATTAATACTACAAATAATAACTATTCTCAACCACCTATAGAAGTAACTATCAGTGGAGCAACTATATTTGTTGTAGATGTAGATAAATTTGTAAAAATTTAAAAGAGGTGATATATTATGGACTTAAGGGTAAGTGATATAAAGTTAGATAGTTTACCTACAATGGAGCCTAAAAAAGAAACTCAAGTAACAGAAGATTTTAATTTTACGTTAAATAAGATAGAAAATAACAACCTTATGGAAAAGTTAAATGGACTTATAGACGAAATAACAACTCAAGGAAAAAAAATATCTGACCATATGGATATAAAAGATATGAAAAAATACAGAAGCCTTATAACTGAGTTTATGAATGAGATAGTTACTAATAGTCATCAATTTTCTAGAGAAAATTTTTTAGATAGAAGAGGTAGACATAGAGTATATGGCATAGTTAAATTAGTCAATAAAGAGTTAGATGAATTAGCTCAGGAGCTTATAAAAACAGAAAAAAACCATATAGCTATATTAGATAAAACTGGAGAAATAAGAGGGCTTTTATTAGACCTTATAATATAAATATGTATAGATTTGAAAATATAGTTGGAAATGATAAAATAATTAAAAGTTTAAAAAATTCTAGTATAAATGATACTGTATCTCATGCGTATATTTTAGATGGTAAAGAAAAAACAGGTAAACAACTTATATCTAAAACTTTTGCAAAGCTTTTGCTTTGTGAAAATAGTAAAAATGAGCCTTGTTTAAAATGTTCATCTTGCATTAGCTTTGAAAGTGGAAATAATCCAGATTTTTTTTTCATAGATGGTAATAAAAAAAAATTAGGTGTGTCAGATATTAGAGAAAATATAATTAAAAATATAGAAACAAAGCCATTTAAGTATAAATATAAAGTATTTATAATAAAAGATGCACATAATATGACTATACAGGCTCAAAATGCTATATTAAAAACAATAGAAGAACCACCTAAATTTGCAGTTTTTTTAATATTATCTAAAAATTATAATAGTTTTTTACCTACAATACTATCAAGGTGTATTTTATTTAAAATAAAACCTTTATCCCCTAATATAATAGAAAATTTTTTAATATCTAAAAATATAAATGAAAATATGGCGAAATTTTATGCTATATATTCTAGAGGAAGTATAGGTAAAGCAATAGAAATCGCGTATTCTGAAAAGTTTATAGCATTTAGACAAGATATTATAAATGACGTTAATAAATTAGATGAATTAGATCTTATACAAATGTATAATCTTATTGATAAATATGATAATTTAAAAGAAAATATAAACGAAATATTAGATATATATTTATTAGTATATAGAGATAGTTTAATATTTAAACAAACTAATAATTTTAAAAATATTATACAAAAAGATATAACTAATTGTATTCAAAAAATATCACATATGTCTATTAAAAATTTAACTAATAAAATAGATGCTATTTTAAAATCAAAACTATCTTTAGAGCAAAATACTAATTTTAATATGACTATGGAATGTTTATTTTTTAAACTAAAGGAGAAGTAAAATGACAGAAATAATTGGTGTTAGACTAAAGAAAGGTGGTAAAATATATTATTTTAATCCACAAAATTTACAAATTGAAAAAAGTAAACCTGTTATAGTTGAAACAGCTCAAGGCATAAGATATGGTATCGTAGAAATACCAAATAAACTTATTGATAGTAATAAAATAAAATTTGAAATAAGGCCAGTTATAAGGTTAGCTACAGCTGAAGATACAATTCAATATGAAAAAAATTTAGAAAAAGAAAAAGAAGCTTATTATATATTTTTAGAAAAGATAAAAAAGTATAATTTAGATATGAAACTTATAGACATAGAACTTACCTATGACCTTAATAAAATTATATTTTATTTTACTTCAGAAGGAAGAGTAGATTTTAGAGAACTAGTAAAAGAATTAGCCTCTATTTTTAAAATGCGAATAGAGCTTAGACAAATAGGTGTTAGAGATGAAGCCAAAATAATAAATGGTATAGGTATATGTGGACGTTCTTTATGTTGTTCTACATTCTTAAGAGATTTTGAACCTGTATCTATAAAAATGGCAAAAGATCAAAAATTATCTTTAAATCCTACTAAAATATCTGGGGTATGTGGTAGACTTATGTGTTGCCTTAAATATGAACAAGAAGCATACGAAGAACTTACTAATAATATGCCTAATGAAGGAGATATTATAAAAACTGAAAAAGGCATAGGTGAAGTATTAGCTGTAAATATTTTAAGACAAACTATAAAGGCTGCTGTTAGAAAAACAGAAAAAGATATACCTAATGTAGAGTTTTTTAATGTATCTGAAATAGAAATTGTTAAGAAAAAAATAGTTAAAGAAGAAATTTGTATGGAAGAACTTAAAGGTATTGAAGATTAATGGATATTTTAAAAGAAAATGAAAGAATAGATGATTTACATAGAAATAATTATGTAATCATACAAGATCCTAAAAAATTCTGTTTTGGAATAGATGCTGTTTTATTATCAGACTTTGCTAAAGCTAAAGATGGAGATATTGTCTTTGATATAGGAACAGGAACAGGCATAATACCTATACTTATGAGTGCAAAGACAAATGCAAAAAAATATTTTGCTATTGATATACAAAAAGAAAGTGTTGATATGGCAAGAAGGAGTGTAGAGCTTAATAATCTATCAAATAAAATAGAAATTTTTCATTTAGATGTAAAAAATGTATTTGATAAGTTTGAAAAAAATTCTATTAATGTTGTAACATCTAATCCTCCTTATATGAATATAGGTGGAGGAGTAATAAATGAATATGACGCTAAAGCTATTGCTAGACATGAAATCCATTGTAATTTAGATGATATTGTCAAAACAACTTCTATTTTATTAAAACCAAAAGGTAAATTTTATATGGTACATAGACCTAATAGACTTTGTGACATAATATGTACTTTAAGAAAATATAAATTAGAACCTAAAATAATACGTTTTGTACAACCTTATGAAGATAGAGAACCTAATATGATTTTAATAGAAAGTATTAAAAATGGTGGCTCATTACTTAAAATTTTACCCAATCTTATAATTTATAATAAAAATCGACAATATACTGATGAAATAAATAAAATATACTATCATTAAAGGAGCCTTAAAATGAAAGGTAAATTATTTGTTTGTGCAACACCAATAGGTAATTTAAAAGATATTACTTTAAGATGTTTAGAAACATTAAAAGATGTAGATTTAATAGCAGCTGAAGATACAAGGCATACTATCAAATTGTTAAATCATTATAAAATAAAAGTCCCTTTAGAAAGTTATCACGAACACAATAAAGCTTCTAAAGGAAAAAAACTTATAAACTTATTATTAGATGGTAAAAATATAGCTTTAGTTAGTGATGCTGGTATGCCTGGTATATGTGACCCTGGAGAAGACCTTATTAAACTTTGTTATGAAAATGAAATACCTGTTATTGTTTTACCTGGTGCTACAGCATCTATTACAGCATTAATATTATCTGGAATAAAAACAAGAAGTTATTGTTTTGAAGGGTTTTTACCATCTAATAAAAAAGCCAAAAAAGAGGTTATAGAAAGACTTAAAAATGATGCTAGAACATATATTATATATGAAGCACCTCACCATCTTTTACAAACATTAAAAGATATTTTTGAACAGATAGGTGAAAGAAATATATCTATTGTAAAAGAACTTACTAAAAAGCATGAAACAGTTTTTAGAACAAATTTATCAAGTGCTATACAATATTTTGAAAACAATGAACCTAAGGGTGAATATGTTTTAGTTTTAGAGGGTATTGATGAAAAAGAGCTAATTAATAAGCAAAAAGAAGAAATAAATAATATATCTATTGAAGAGCATTTTAAAAAATATATATCTCTTGGCATTGAAACAAAAGAAGCTATGAAAAAGGTTGCTAAAGAACGTGGATTATCTAAAAGAGAGGTTTATAATGAAGTAAAAATTAAAAATAATTAGCAGACGTGACACTTTGAAAAAGCTATATTATATATTTAAGGAAAAGGTAGAAGTTATTTAAAAGCTGAATAATATAAAAGATTTCTTTTGTTTTGACATATTAGAATAGACTATAATGCTTATTTTCCTTGGATTATATAAGATTAAATTAAAATACTATATAACAAGGCGTATAAAGAGTAGTAACATATTTTTATAGTTGCTAATAGCATTGGTGCTTATTTTTCAATGAACCCATTATAAAATAGCAAAATTGAAAAATACTTATACTAGGTATAGAAAAATTTATTCTTAATACTACGAGTTTAGCTAATATGTTAGAAAAAGACCTTTGTGAAAAATAAATTATAATAAACTAAAAATAAACAAAATATTTAAAAAAGATAGTAAAAATTTTAATTTAAAAAGGTGTTGTAATCAACACCTTTTGTTTTAATTATCTTATTTTAATTATCGTATGTTGCTTTTAATAAACAATGATCTAAAACATGACCTTCCATTGCATTAAAAAGTTCATTTAAATAAAATCCATTTTCTAAGTCTAACATACAATCAAGAGCATAAACATTTATTTCATAAGTATGTTTTTTATCTGGCGGAGCCATCCCACCATAATAAGAACAAAGCTCTGGAGGATTGCTGCCACCTTGCATACTCATCCAGCTATTAACGCCTTGAATAAAACTTGCATTTTGGCTTTCATTTTCTTGTAATTCTGTTTTAGTAATATTACAAGCAGTCCAATGCACCCAAGAAAATCCACCACTAACAGGATAAGCATCTTTGTCTTCTAAAAATATAGCATAGCTAACAGTATTAGATGGAGCATCTTCAAATTTTAAAGGTAAAGAGCATATAGGCATACCAAAACCATTAGTTTCTCCTCTTTTTCCATATTTATCTAAAATTACGCCATTTACAATTCCAGGACTAGTTATTTTCATATTTTTACCTCCTAAAAAATTATTATAAATTAATTATACTAAATTTAATAAATTTGTAAATTACCCACTTTTTAGTTAGTATTATATTAGTCCTTTTTCTTTTAAAATATTTTCTTGTCCATTTTCTAACATATATTCTATTCCTACTTTTTGATATATTTCTAACGCTTTTAAAATATCTTCACCCATAGTAGTTAAAAAATATTCTGTTTTTAATGGATATTTACCATAAGTATTTTTACTTACAATACCATAATCTATTAATTCTTTTAAATGCTGATGTAACATTTTTTCTGTTATTCCTTGTATATCTTTTAATAGATTAGATGGAGTTGTAGCTCCTAGACGAAGTCGCCATATTATAATACATTTCCATTTTCCTTTCATCATATCATGTACTAATTCTAAGGGGCAAGTATAGTCTTTTCTCAATAACATTTTAAAAATATACCTTTCTGTTTAATATAAATATATAATATCATAAATAAGGTTACTTTATCTACTATTTTTATTAATGTTGAAAAATTTTTATGTATATGATATAATTTTAAACTAGCATAAACTTATATGAAAATTATATTTATAAATTAAGGAGATGTATATGCAAATAACTATTAGACAAGAATTAGAAAAAGACTTTGATAAAGTAGAAAGTTTAATAAAAGAAGCATTCTTAAATGCAGAGCATACAGATAATAATGAACATATTTTAGTTAAAAACTTGAGAAAGAGTGACGCATTTATACCACAACTTTCATTAGTTGCAATAGTTAATGATAATATAGTAGGACATATATTATTTACAAAAATAAAAATTAATAATACTACTCAGCTTGCTTTAGCACCTTTAGCAGTATTACCTAAATATCAAAAAATGGGAATAGGTAAAAAGCTTATAGAAATTGGACATAAAATAGCAAGAGAAATGGGCTATGATTTTAGTGTAGTTTTAGGCCATAACAATTATTATCCAAAGTTTGGATATAAGGAAGCTAAAATTTTTGGAATAAAAGCACCTTTTGAAGTTTCTAGTGAAAATTTTATGGCTATAAAATTAAATGATAATAATGTTAATGTATCTGGCATAGTTGAATATGCAAAAGAATTTTTTGAATAAGACTTTAATTTATGTAATAATGGCACTTTTTATTCATATATATAGTATAAGTAGGTTAAACCTAATACTTTAAGGAGGAAATATTATGAATAATAAAGTGCTATTTATTATTTGTACACTATTTATTTTTTTAGTAGGTTGTTCAAATAATAGTGATGAAATTAAAGAAGAAATAAAAGTAGGCATTATAGGAAATGATTATCCTATAAATAGAGCAACTGTATCTAAAATGATGGCTTTAGCAAGTTATGAAAAGACGGATATTTTAGCCTTAGATAATATTATAAAATTTGAAGATGTAGAAGAAGACAGTTGGTATAACAAATATATAAATTGTGCTTATATTAAAGGTGATATGAGTGGAGTTTTAGAAAATAAATTTGACCCTATGGGAAATTTAACAATAACTCAAACACAATACTTAATAGATAAATACGATAAAAATAAAAAGATAAAAATAGATGATAAAGATAAGGACAAGCCTATTTCTTATGCTTTATGGTGTAATATATATTCTCAAATTATTCAAGATGAAAATATACAACAAGATGAATTAGTTATATTAGGGACTAAGGATAATAGTAAAAGCTTAAAGAATGATTATGTAATAACTGATAAAGGTATATATTCTTTTGAGGGTATAGATATCTCTAAATATATAAATACTAAAATTAAAGTTTTCAAAAGAGATAGTGAAATAATAGCAATAACTGAAGTTGTGGAAACAGAGCCAACACTAAAAAGATGTTATATTGAAAAAATAAATAATAATTCAATCGATATATTTGTTGGCGGTGCTAGAAAAAGATTATACATAAAAAATAAAAATATAAATATAAAAGAAGGGTATATTTTAGCAGACATAAAAATAAAAAAAGATGAAATATTATCTATAGATTATTATCAAGAAACTGTTAATGGAACAATTAATAGAATAGATAATACTACTCTTAGATTGAATAATACAAACTACGTTTTAGATAAGGATTTTAAAGTATATTCAAAAATTGATGAAAAAGTATTTATAAGTGATGAAAATGAATTAATAATTGGACAAAATATAGCAACATTTTTTACAAAAGGTAATGAAAATAAAGTATATGGTGCTATAATAGATAATAATCCTAAATATGAGCAAATAAGAGTATCTATAAATGACAGTAGTTATAATAATTTATACTTTAGCGAAATTAAACTTACTTCTCCAAGCGGTTTAAAAGTATTAGTAAAAGGACAAGAAAAAAATTTACAAAGCTTACACATAAAAAATAATCAAGATTTTAGTATAGGTGAAAACGAAATAATTATAATAGAGCCTAATAATCAAGATGAAGGAATAATTTTTGAAAATCTTAAAAGAGAATATGAAAATCCTATATTTTATGGAAAGTTAGAAATATGTAAAACTAACAATAAATATATTGTAATTAATCAAATAAATATAGAAAAATATGTAGAATATGTTTTAGCAAGTAATAGCGGAGAATATAAAAACTTAGAAATGCTAAAATCATTAGCTATAATATATAGAACAACTGCTATCAATTATATACAAGAAAATAATCTAAAAAGTATAGGTGCTAATTTAGATGATTCCTACAAATATCAAATATACAATAATAAGAATACACAAGATATATATGAAAAGGCAACTAATGAAACTCAAGGTAAAATATTAACAAGTGAAGATAAAGTTATAAAGCCTACATATTTTAGTTATTCATCAGGTGTTACAGCTAATAGTGGAGAAATATGGGCAGATAGAGATTATCATACCTATCCAGCAAATAATAAACCATATTTAAAACATATAAAAGACTTTAATGAAACCATATACGAAAATTTACAAGATGAGGTTAATGCAAATATTTTTTACAAAACAAAAGATATTGACTCTATAGAAAATGATAGTAAATGGTTTAGATGGACTACAACTTTAGAAGAATCTGACATTAACCAAATTAATACTAATATAAAAAAAATATATAAAAATGAAAAATATCTTATAAAAACATTAGAAAATGATAAATACATTTATAAACCAATTGATGATATTGGTAAAATAAAAGATATTAATGTGAAAAAAAGGGGTGAAGCAGGTAATATAATGGAATTAGAAATAGTAGGGGATAAAAACACAATTCTTTTAATTTCAGATTCTATTATAAAAAAATCATTTAACTTAAAGTATATAATTAATAATAATGGAGAAAAAGAAGAAAATATATTAACTTTACCTAGTAGCTATTTTGTTTTTGATAAAATATATGATAATAATGGATACTTAAAGAAATTAACTCTTTATGGTGGTGGATATGGTCATGGAGTTGGACTTAGTATGTATGGTGCTGACAAAATGGCTAAAGAAAATAAAGATTATACAGAGATTTTATACAAATATTATAAAAATATTAATATTAAAGATATTAATATTTAAAATAATATT
>CAMMEG010000051.1 GCA_946495765.1 uncultured Eubacteriaceae bacterium | reverse complement strand
TGAAGAACAAGCAGGTTTCTTAGCAGGATATGCTGCAGTTACAGATGGATATAGAAAATTAGGTTTTATGGGTGGTATAGCAGTTCCTGCTGTTATCCGTTATGGATATGGATTTGTACAAGGTGCTGAATATGCTGGTAAAGAATTAGGTCTTGCTCCTGGTGAAATTACTATGAACTATACATATGTTGGAGATTTTGAGGCTTCTCCAGATCATACAGCTAAAGCTGCTGCATGGTATAATGAAGGTGTAGAACTTATATTTGCTTGTGGTGGTGGAGTTGGTAACTCTGTTATGAAAGCTGCCGAAACTGCAGATAAAAAAGTTATTGGTGTAGATGTTGACCAATCTTCAGAATCTGAAACAGTTATTACATCTGCTATGAAAAACTTACAAAATGCAGTTTATAAAACACTAACTACTATATATGATGGTACATTTTCAGGTGGACGTGAAGTTAATTTAGGTGCTGCTACTAAGGATATATTACTTCCTATGGAAACATCAAAATTTCAAACATTTAGTAAAGAACAATATGATTTAATATATACTAAAGTATCTAATAAAGAAGTTGAATTAAAAGACCAAACGGATGCTGAATCACCAACAGATTTAGGAACAGAAATTGTTTCTATAAATTTTAATTAAAAATAAGAAGTATACTATTTTTATAGTATACTTCTTTTTAATTGTATAATTAATACATAAAAACACCAATTATTCTGAGGAGAAAAAATCTTATATGGAGGAAGAAAAGTCTTATGATAAAATAAAAAAGAACTATTAATTATAAGTAGAAATTATAGGAAAGATTTGTCATAAAGACTATAAATAGTTTATTATATTCTAAATGGAGATATAAATATCATATATTATTTATGCTAAAATACAAAGATAAAAATATAAGGAAAAATTTTAAAATGTACATAGGAAAAATATTAATAATGTTATGTAAAATAAAAGTCGTAAAAATAATAAAAAATAGAAATACTTAAAGATTATATACATATATTATTAGGAATACTTCCATATTTAAGTGTGTAAGGATTTATGAGATATTTAAAAAGTGAAATTGGTTTATATTTCATATATATTATCTGTAACAATAGTGTGATTGTGTTGAATATTTAATATAATATTACAGTAAATAAGTCTTTATAGAGGTTGGGTAAACTACTATTTTAATTGCAATTTTTTATTTAATAAAATTTATTATTTATATTTTGTGAGATATAAAAAGCGATATGTATAATCATCGCATAAGCTGAGATAAACTAACCACAGTTATTATTCTCCAGACTAAAGGATTGACAAACTCTTCGAGTAATCCCAACAGTTGGCGAAGAAAGGACAGAAACTGAAAATTATAAAAATAATACACAATAATTTTGAAAAAGAGAATATTTATGAATGTTTAAAAGTGACCAGTAGTTTAAACATATTCAATATACATACAAATTTAAAATATAAATATGGATAGTAGGAAGAAATAAAAAAGTGATATAATAATATATAATAAATCATTAGAAGAAGATATATTAATGTACTAAATAATATTAAAATAGTATGGTGAACCCATAAGAATTTCAAAGTATAAAAATCCATTAATGGGTGGCTTATGAAAATAAACTTTTTAAAATACTTTTAATATAGTAAGAAATATATCATTATAGGGATAGAAAAACAAGCCACCTGTTTAGCAGGTGGTCTTGATTTATAATTAAATTTTAAAAGTAAACATAATAACTTACATTTTAATTTTATACAACATAAATTATTTATATTCTTCAACTATTATACTTTCAATAATAACATCTTCCAAAGGTTTATCATTTTCATCAACTGCAACTTTAGCTATTTTATTAACAATATCCATGCCTTCATATACTTGACCAAAAACAGTATGTTGACCATCAAGCCATGGAGTACCACCAACTTCTAAATATTTTTTACATATATTGGCAGGGTATACATCTTTAACTTTAATACCATTTTGTTCTTCTTCTTGATTTTCTAAGAAATATCCTAAGGATTCTTTATCAGATTCTTGTAAACTATCACTTTGTACAATAAAAAACTGACTTCCATTGGTATCAGGTCCACTATTAGCCATACTTAAAGCACCATTAAAATGCCTTAAGTTTTGTATATCTATTTCATTTTCAAAAGGTTCTCCCCAAATACTCTCACCACCAGTTCCATTACCATTTGGGTCACCACCTTGTATCATAAATGTATCTATAACTCTATGGAATGTAAGGCCATCATAATAACCTTCTTTAGCATGAGTTATAAAATTTTCTACAGCTTTAGGAGCTTGCTCTTTAAAAAATCTAATTTTTATATCACCATAATTAGTTTTTAAAACAGCTATTTCTTCACCTTGGTTTATCTCAGAAAATTGTAATAACTCGGCATATTCATTTTTGTTTTCACTTTCTTTAGAAATTGTTATATCTTGAGAGGTACTACTCTCACTACTTGTTTGTTCATTAGTAGTATCTTCAATATTACTATTTTTGCTACAAGCAACATTAAATATTATAGTTCCTAATAATAAAGTTAATATTAATTTTTTTTTCATAATAATTTTGCCTCCAATTTATACTATTCCTTTTTATTATATTTTATACTAAAATATAAATTTGTCAATATTTTCATGATAAAAGCCTTGATATTAGGTAATATTTTAATAGTTACTAATTTTTTATTAATTATTAAATTTTAAAATAATTTATATATTTATTTATAATCTAACACATAATATTTTTATATTTTTACCAATAAATATATAATAATCTTAAATTTAACTTAAAGCTATAAAAAATAACAACAATTAATTGTTGTTATTATAATTATATACTCCTATATCATTAATTAAAACATTAATAAAATGATTAGAAACTATTTCTACTCCACTATGATTAAGATGAGCATCATCTCTAAAATTTTGATTTGTAAGAAGATTTTCTTTTTTGTTTATTATATTATAGTCTATATAAAAAATATTATTTTCTTTTGCAAAATTTGATATTTGTTCATTTATAATATTATAATTTTTAATATAGTCCATAGATACATTGGCAATAGGAGCAGTAACAAAAACAAGTTGTATGTTATTTTTTTTGCAAAGATTTATTATTTTTAACAAGAAATCTTTCTGAATTTTTGAAAATGAAAAATTTTTTCCATTTAAATTTTTAAATTGATTTGTTTTATTATATTCATCTTCTAACATTTGATAATTACAATATACATAACCCTTAGAACGATATTCTTCTATTCCTACTTGTTTTTTAATTTGTTCATCTTTTACATTAAATTTAGTTTTAATTTTTTTGTTAAATTCATTACCTTTATAAGCAAAATAGTCTGCTTGATATTTTAATATATTAGTATTATATTTAACTTTTTCTGACAATGGAAAGTCTTCTTTTATATAATTGTTTTTTAAGGTTTCATTTTCTAATACTTGAAAAAGAGTTTTAACCTGATTAAGCTCAAAATCATTTTGTAATAAGTCCCAATATATTTCCATGATTACAATTTTAGGATTTTGGTAATTTAAAACTTCTTGTAATGTATAATAGGTAGAATCTGGATGTTGTAAAGGCATACCTAATTGAAAACTATTTGTATTAAGTTTATTATCAAATATTTCTGGGTCAAATGTACAATAAGAATGAGATGACCCTAAAAAAACCATATCTAAGCTATTATTTGGTAAAGAATAAAATTCTCCAAATCTTTGTTGATTAAACTTATTTATAATATTTTCTGTACTAGCAGATGAATATTTTTTACCTATAAAAACTATTGTTGGTGTTAATAATATTATAAATAAAGATAGTTTTAACATAAATTTTAAATTAGTTTTAAAATTGGAAGTAGATAAATTGTCCTGCATTACTAAAAACCCCCATAGAAATTATAATTATAGCTATTATATAATAAAATATAAATCTTATAAAAAACGGTGCTTTATTTAAAGATACATATATTCTTTGTTTATATTCAAAAATTTCTATAAAAAATAATATTATTATACAAAACGTTACCATTAATATTTCAAATATATTAAGTCCTAGTTCTGTAGAAATATTATATAAATATTGGATATCATTAATAATATTTATATCTGAGAATAGATTATTTATTATATAAAAAGCATCTTTTACTGTATTTGCTCTAAAAAATATTAACGAAAAGCATATTAAAATGAAGGTGATTAAAATTCTAAAAACATTCAAAAATTTATTAATATATTGATTTTTTATATTAAATCCTATAAGATTTATTAACTTATTTTTTAAATCTCCTATTATTTGATATAATCCATTTAAACCACCCCAAAGAATAAAGGTCCAGTTTGCACCATGCCATATACCACTAACTAAAAATGTAATCATCAAATTATAATATGTTCTTAAAGTTCCTTTTCTATTTCCACCTAATGGTATATACAGATAATCTTTAAACCAAGTTGATAATGAAATATGCCATCTTGTCCAAAATTCTTTAATATTTTTTGAAAAATAAGGACTTTTAAAATTGTCCATTAGATTTATACCAAAAAGCCTAGAACATCCTATAGCTATATCTGAGTATCCACTAAAATCACAATATAACTGTATAGCAAAGAATACTGTAGCTATAATAAATGATATTCCATTGTAGTCATATGGAGAATTGTAGACTGTATTAACTAATATAGCAATTCTATCAGCTATAACTATTTTTTTAAAATATCCTATAAGCATTATTTTAATACCTATTGAAATATTATATATATTAAATTTATGATTTAAAAAAAGTTGATTTAATAGATTATCTGCTCTTTCTATTGGACCTGCAACAAGTTGTGGAAAAAACATTATATATAGACTTAATTTAAGAATATTTTTTTCAGCTTTATATCTTTTTCTATATATATCTATTGTATAGCTTGTAGCTTGAAAAGTATAAAATGATATACCCATTGGCAAAATTATATCAAAATCTTTTATAGGATATGGAATATTAAAATAATTATATATTGACATAAAAGAATGATTTATAAATATACTATATTTAAAGATAAATAAAATTAAAAAATTTATAATCAATCCAGTAGTTAATATTAGTTTACTATTTTTTTCATAGCGTTCTATTAATAAACCTATATAGTAATTAAAGAAGCTAGAAAATAAAATTAAAAATATAAATTCTATTCTCCAAGCCATATAAAATATACAACTACTTATTAAAAGTAAATACCATCTATATTTATGTGGTAATATATAATATAAACTTAAAACTATTATAAGAAATATTAAAAATGTTAGTGAATTAAAAAGCATTTTACACCTCTTATTTAATATATTTTTTTTATTATACGTTATTTTTTATTTATTTTCAATACCATGTTTTAATAATAACTATTGTTTGACAATTTATATTATATTTGTTAATATATAATATATTTTATTAATAATTTTAAAATATAATTTTATTTTTTATTAAAATAATTTAAAGATAAATTAAGGAGATGATATTATAATGGGAAATTGTAGTTCTTGTCCTTCTAGAGGAAAATGTGGAAAGAAAGAAGATACTTGTGGTATACAAGTAAACCCTAAAAATAAAATTAAAAATGTTATTGGTGTAATGAGTGGTAAAGGTGGCGTTGGAAAAAGCACAATTTCTGTTAGTATAGCCAAAGAGTTAAATAATCAAGGGTATAAAGTTGGAATATTAGACGCAGATATTACTGGACCTAGTGTTGTTAGATTGTTAGGTATCAATAAAGAAGCTCGTGCAATGGGTACTTCTAACAAGGAAATAATACCTGTAACTTCTAAAGAAGGTATAAAAGTAATATCCTTAAATCTTCTAATTCAGGATGAAAATCAGCCTGTTATATGGAGAGGTTCGTTACTTAGTAATTGTGTAACTCAATTTTGGACAGATGTATTATGGGAAGAATTAGATTATCTTATAATAGATATGCCTCCTGGTACAGGTGATGTAACTTTAACTGTAATGCAATCTATACCTTTGACTGGACTTATCATAGTATCAGTACCTCAAAGTATGATATCTATGATTGTCACAAAATCTATTAATATGGCTAAAAAAATGAATATAAAAATATATGGTATAGTTGAAAATATGAGTTATATTTTATGTCCACATTGTAATGAAAAGATTTATATATATGACAAAGAAGAAACAGAAGAATTATTAAAAAATAATCAACTTAAGCTTTTAGCTCAATTTCCTATGACTAAAGATTTAGCTAATATATATAAAGGAAGTTTTGAACAATGTAATAATATCATAAAAGAGCAATTTAAAAATATAATTGATGAAATAAAAAGTAATTAATAAAAATTTTAAATCATAGAAATTTTAAAAAGTAATAAATAAAAGGTATAGATAAAGCTCTATACCTTTTATTTATTACTTTTTAAAATTATATTTTAAATTATTTAACAGTAATTATTTAGTAATATTTTTAAAACTTAAAAAATTTTATAGTAAAATACAAATTAGCCCACCATTACCTTCATTTATTATCTTTTGTAGCGTTTCTTGTAATTTTAATTGAGTATCTTCTTGTATTCTATAAAGCTTTGTATTAAGACCGTCATTTACTAAGTCTGATAGGGATTTACCAAAAATATTATAATCCCAAATTTTATCTTTCTCATTTTCAAATTGTTCTAAAAGATATTGTGAAAGCTCTTTACTTTGTTCTTCACTACCTACAATAGGTGCAACTTCTGTTTGTATATCTGCTTTTATAAGGTGAAAACTAGGAGCTGTAGCTCTAATTTTTATACCATATCTTGAACCATGTTTTATAAGTTCTGGTTTTTCTAAAATCATTTCATCTAGTGTTGGTGTAACTATACCATATCCTTTTGTTTTTACTTCTTCTATTGCATATTTTTCTTTATCATATTCTTTTTTTGCTTTTGATAATAGTTTTATAGTGGATATTAGTTCATATTCATTATTTATATCCATATTAGTAGTCTCACTTAGAACCTTATAAAATAAGTTATCACTTAGATTAATTTCTATGTTACCTAAACCTTCACCTAACTCTATTTTATCTATGTATGCTTTTTTTATGTATTCATTATTTTCTAATATAGGTATTGGAGATTTTATATTATGTAATTTATTAATTTCTGATAATATTTTTTTTGTATCTTGTATTATACTTTGTTTTAACCAATGATTTATATCTAAAGTTTCAATCCATTTAGGAAGATTTAAATTTAATTGTTTTATTGGAAATTCATACAATACTTTTTCTAGTATTGAATTTATATCTTCTTGTTTTAACTGTGCTATGTTTATTGGTATAACTGGTGAACCATATTTTTCTGATAGTTCTTGTTTTAAAATATCTGTAGCTTGTGAATATGGTTTTGATGTATTTAATAATACTACAAAAGGCTTTGACAGAGATTTTAGTTCCTTTATTACTTTTTCTTCAGCTATTATATAATCTTCTCGAGGAATATCTGTAATAGACCCATCTGTTGTAATAACTATGCCTATTGTTGAGTGATCTGTAATAACTTTTTTTGTACCTATTTCTGCCGCTTCTTCAAAAGGAATCTTTTCATTAAACCACGGTGTAGAAACCATTCTTGGTTGATCTTCATCCATATATCCAGACGCCCCTGGTACTACATATCCTACACAGTCAATCATTCTAACATTAAATTTTGAATTATCGTCTATATTAATAGATACTGCATTATTTGGTATAAATTTAGGTTCTGTTGTCATAATTGTTCTACCTGCAGAACTTTGAGGAAGTTCATCTTTAGTTCTCTCTTTGTTATATTCATCTTCTATATTTGGTATTACTAGTAAATCCATAAATCTTTTTATAAAAGTAGACTTTCCTGTTCTAACTGGTCCAACAACACCTATGTATATATCTCCATTTGTTCTTTCGGATATATCTTTATAAATATTAAATTGTTCCATATTAACCTCCTTAATCCATTATAAATACATTTTTAATATATGATTTTAAAATAAAAAATATGTTTTAGATATATGTTTTTTTATTTTATATAAAATTTTTTAAATTTTCATCTAATAATATTATAGGATTATCTATACTAAGATATGTTGCTATGTTTGATAGATTTTTCAATTTAGGCATTCTTTTACCACAACACCAACTAGATACAGTTGATTTAGGTATTTTTAAATCTTTAGATAAATCTATTTGTTTTTTTCCATTTTTTAATAGAAGATAAGATAAATTTTGTGAAAAAATATTATTATAGTCTTTTATATGCATAATTAGCTCCTTTGTAAAATTATTAATGTAAAAAAATGTCAAATTTTAAGGGTGAAAAATTTCTACTCTAAGTATTATTATATATGTATTGTTAAAAAAATTCAATTGTTTTTTGGAAAAAAAACGACAAAAAGTATTGACAGTCTACAAAAAGTAGACTATACTTTTTTTTGAAAGGGGTGATTAATTATGAAAATATCTTTAAAGGCGGCGAGGGTTAATGCAAATTTAACACAGCAAGAAGTTGCAGATAAACTTAAAGTGAGCAAGCATACAATAATCAATTGGGAAAAAGGCAAAACAAATGTTGGTTATGCTCCTTTAAAAGTTTTAAGTGAAATTTATAATATTGAAATGGATGATATTTTTTTAGGGTAAATATTAAGAAAGGGTTATTATGGATAGAGAAAAGAGAAAAGCAGGTGAAAATTATTTAAAAAAGTGGGGTCAAAGTATTTTAGATATGGAGAACCTACAGAGAGAAATAAATCAAATAAGAAGAAATAATGATGTTTTTGATACTATACAAATGGATAGTAAACAAGATATAATAAATATTTATAATATTATTGTAGATGAAAAACTATTAAAACTAAAGAATATTATATATGATTATAAATTTATAGACGATATAGTAAGCAATTTAGAAGACTATCAAAAAAAAGTCATAAAATTTAGATATATTTATAAAAATAGTTGGCAAACAGTTGCTTTAAAAGCTCATATTAGTCTTAGACAATGTTTTAATGTTAAAAATTTAGTAATTAATAAAATATTACAAAGCATTTAGACAATTTACAATTTATTTGCACTAATTTTATATTGTTTTTTATTACAATAATATTAACCTTTAAAATTATTATTTATTACATATAGTAAATTGGGGGTGAAATTTTGAATGAAAAACAAAAAATGTTTTGTAAATATTATTTAAAAACAAAAGATGTTAAATTAGCATCTCAAAATGTTGGATATACAGAACAAACTGGTAAAAAACTTTTAAAAAATGAAAAAATTAAACAATATATAGAAAATATTTTACAAAATAAAAAAATTGCTAAATCTGATGAAATTATAGAGTGCCTTACAAAAATAATGCGTGGAGAAGATTCTGAGAACAATAATGACAATACTTTAAAAGGTATATCTGTAAGAGAACGCTTGAAAGCGGCAGAGTTACTTGGAAAAGTATATGCTATATTTTCTCCTAAGACTGAAAATACAGAAAATGAACCTATTATAATTTTAGGTAATGAATCTATACAGGAATAAATCATGAATAATAACATATATTTACCTAATTTAGTAGGAAAAGGTTATGGAAAATATTGGAATTTTAAAGGCAGATTTAGAGTATGTAAAGGTTCTAGAGCTAGTAAAAAATCCAAAACTACTGCACTAAATTTTATTGTTAGAATGATGCAATATAAACAATCTAATCTTTTAGTAGTTAGAAAAACTTATTCTACTCTTAAAGATAGTTGTTTTGCAGAACTTAATTGGGCTATAAAAACTCTAGGGGTATCTAAATATTGGGAGTCTAAAACTTCTCCTCTTGAAATTACATTTTTACCTACTAATCAAAAAATTTATTTTAGAGGTCTTGATGATCCATTTAAAATAACTTCTATTACAACTTACAGGGGGGTTTTATGTTGGCTTTGGATAGAAGAAGCCTATGAAATAGATAAAGAAGAAGACTTCGAAATTTTACAAGAAAGTATTAGAGGTAAAGTGCCTAATGGGCTTTTTAAACAAATTACGCTAACATTTAACCCTTGGAATGAAAAACATTGGATAAAAAAAAGGTTTTTTGATTGTGAAAAAGATGAAGATATATTAGCTATTACTACTAATTATATGATTAATGAGTGGCTTGATAGTTCTGATAAAAAAATGTTTGAAAATATGAAAAAAAATAATCCTAGAAGATATCAAGTAGCAGGGCTTGGAGAATGGGGTATTAGTGATGGACTTGTATATGAAAATTTTTGTGAAATGTATTTTGATTTAGATATCATTAAAAATAGAGAAAATATTACTTCTATTTTTGGTTTAGATTTTGGGTATACTAACGACCCAACAGCTTTATTTTGTGGATTAGTTGATACTAATCTTAAAGAAATATATGTATTTGATGAACTTTATAAAAAATCTTTAACGAATTTTAAAATTTATCAAGAAATATTTAGTATGGGATATAGTAAAGAGATTATAGTTGCTGACTCAGCTGAACCTAAAAGTATAGAAGAACTTAGAGAGCTTGGCATACCAAAGATAAGACCAGCAAAAAAGGGCAAAGATAGTTTGAATAATGGAATTCAATTTATACAGGATTTTAAAATAATTATACATCCTAAATGTAAAAATTTTTTAAATGAAATATGTAATTATACATGGTGTAAAGATGAGGCTGGTAGACTAATTAACAAACCTATAGATGATTTTAATCATTTATTAGATGCTATGCGTTATGCTATACAATCTATGAATAAATCTAATAGATTTAGCTTTAAATGATTTTATGAAGGAGGTTTTTATGAACCTTGAGTACAATTTTGAAACATATGAAATAAATAAAATAATAAATAAATTTGGTAATAAAAAGTCATTTATTGAATTTTTAGAAAGAAATATAATAGATTTTTTGCAATCTGAACAAAGAAGAAATATGATAATAGGTGAAAAGTATTACTTAGGTAATCATGATATTTTAAAAAGAAAACGCACTATCATTGGTAAAGATGGTAATAAAGAAGAAATAGATAACTTACCTAACAATAAAATTGTAGACAATCAATATGCAAGAGTAGTAGACCAAAAAAATAGTTATTTATTGTCAAAGCCTATAACTTTTTATTGTGATGATAAAAATTTTATGAATAATATTAAAGATATATTTAATAGAAGTTTTTATAGACTTATGAAAAATATAGGCGAGGATGCTATTAATTGTGGGATAGCATGGCTTTATATATTTTTTGATGAAGCAGGAAAAATAAACTTTAAAAGATTTAAGCCCTATGAAATTTTACCTATATGGGCTGATGAAGAACATACAATATTAGACTGTTTGATTAGAATATATGATATAGAAAAATATGAATATGATAAAACTTATATAGTAACTCAAGTTGAGCTGTATACAAAAAGTGGTATCCAATATTATATTTTAAATAATAAAAAGCTAATACTGGATACATCTAAAAATTTTAAATCTTATATATATAATTCTTATGATTTTCCTTTGACATGGGATAAAATTCCTATTGTATCTTTTAAATTTAATTCTAAAGAAATTCCACTTATAAAAAGAGTAAAAACTTTACAAGATTCTTTGAATACCATTCGAAGTGATTTTATGAATAACATGCAAGAAGATGCTAGAAATACTATTCTTATTTTAAAAAATTATGACGGAACTAATTTAGCTGAATTTAGAAAAAATTTATCTGAATATGGTGTTGTAAAAGTTAAAACAATAGATGGTAATGAAGGTGGTGTAGAGACTCTAAAAATAGATATTGACAGCAATAACTATGAATTGCTTGCTAATGCTCTTAAAAAATCAATAATAGAAAATGCTAGAGGATATGACTGTAAAGATGAAAAAATGGGAAACAATCCTAATCAAATGAATATTCAAAGTGTTTATGCTGATATTGACTTAGATGCTGGTCTTATGG
>CAMMEG010000050.1 GCA_946495765.1 uncultured Eubacteriaceae bacterium | reverse complement strand
ACTATTATGGTACGCCTATGTTTTATGTAGAAGAACAATTAGAAAAAGGGAAAAATGTTATATTAGAAATAGAAGTACAAGGGGCTTTAAAAGTAAAAGAAAGATATAAAGAGGCTATACTTATATTTTTAACACCACCTAATATTACTGAACTTAGAAATAGATTAGAAAAGAGAGCTACTGAAACATTAGAAAAAATAAATATGCGCATGAAAAGAGCTAAAGAAGAAATAAAGCTTATCGATAAATATGACTATATTGTTATAAATAATATAGTAGAAGAAGCTGTATGTAGTATAAATAATATAGTAAACACTGAAAAAATGTCAGCGAAAAGACATATAGATTTAATAAATACATTTTTAAAAGGAGTTGAATAATAAATGTTAAAGCCATCTTATGCAGAGTTAATGGATGTACTAAATAAAAATAGTGATGAAAGTGATGAGGTAACTAGTAGATATACAATAGTAATTGCAGCTGCTAAAAGAGCTAGACAAATTATAGAAGGTGATGAATCTATGGTTAAGAATAGACCTGGTAAACCTTTATCTACAGCAGTTGATGAAATATTACATGATAAAATTAAAATCGTTCCAGAAGGTGAAGGGACAGTTATAATATTTGATAAAGAGCCTCAAAAACAACCTAAAAATGATGATGATATTGATCTTAATGATATAGAAACATATGATTTAGATAAGGAAGTAGAAATATTAGATGAAGAAATAGATGAATAAAACCTAATATAGAAGTCTTTGTAATATCAAAGACTTTTTACTGTTAAGTTATATTTCATACCCTTAAATTATTTGTTAATTAAAGTTATAATGGAGAAAATTATGAAGTATGCAGAAATAATAATAGATATAACAAATGAAAAATTAGATAAAATATTTCATTATTTTATACCTTATCATATAAAAAAAGATATTTGTATAGGAATGCGTGTTTTTGTGCCATTTGGTAAAGGTAACCGAATAAGAGAAGGGTATGTAATAGGTTTTACAAATACAACAGATATAGATGAAAAATATGTAAAAAATATATATAGTTTACCAGATAAATATACAGTTTTTAGTGAAAATATGATAGAACTTGCAAAATTTATGTCGAATAAGTACTATTGTAGTCTCTCAGAAAGTTTACAATGTATTATGCCTAAAATAAAAAAGGATAAAACCAATAAATATGTTTATATAAACTATGAAAACCCTAATATTGAGGAATTAATTGATAATATATTAATTAAAAATAATTCTCAAACTAAAATTTTAAAATTTTTATTAAAAAATGATAATATTAGTGTTTATGAATTAAAAAATATTTTAGGTATAAGTTTAAGTCCTATACAAACATTAGAAAAGCATAATATTATTAAAATTAATATAAAACAAATAAAAAGAAATACTGTAAATATAAAAAATTATAATAAAACTAAACATTTAATATTAAATGAACAACAATCAAATGCTTTAAAATTTATAAAACAAAAAATAGATGAAAAAAGCATTAAACCCATACTTTTACATGGGGTAACAGGAAGTGGTAAAACAGAAGTATATTTGCAATTAATAGATAAAATCTTAAAAGATGGTAAGCAAGCAATTGTACTTGTACCAGAAATATCACTAACGCCTCAAACAGTAGAAAGATTTATAGGTAGGTTTGGTGAAAAAGTTAGTGTGACACACTCTAGATTAAGTGATGGAGAAAGATTTGACCAATGGAAAAGAGCTAAAGACCAAGAAATATCTATTATGGTTGGAGCTAGATCTGCTATATTTACACCATTTGAAAATTTAGGTATAATAATAATTGATGAAGAACACGAAGCTACTTATAAATCAGAAAGTACTCCTAAATATAATGTAAAAGAAATTGCAGAAAAAATATGTAATTTAACAGGAGCAACTCTTGTTCTTGGTAGTGCAACACCTAGTATAGATACTTATTATAAAACACAAAATAATCAATATGACCTTATATGTATGAATAATAGAATAAATCAAGATATGCCAGAAATAAATGTAATAGATATGAGAAAAGAATTAGAAAATGGTAATAAATCTATATTTAGTATACCACTTTTTGAGGCTATAAAAGAAAATCTTGAAAAAAATATGCAAACAATTTTATTTTTAAACAGAAGAGGACATTCTACTTTTGTATCTTGTAGAAAATGTGGTTATGTTATGGAATGTGAAAATTGTAATGTTAGCTATACATACCATTTAAAAGATAACAAACTTATATGTCATTATTGTAACAATACAGAAAATGTACTACATATTTGTCCAGTTTGTAATTCTAAATATATAAAATATTTTGGTGTAGGTACTCAAAAAATAGAAGAACAAATAAAAAAATATTTTAAAAATGCTAGAGTTATGAGAATGGATATGGATACAACTTCTAAAAAAAATAGTCACCAAAATATTCTAGATGATTTTAAAAATCATAAAGCAGACATATTAATAGGAACTCAAATGATAGCTAAAGGTTTAGATTTTCCTAAAGTATCATTGGTAGGTGTTATAGCAGCAGATATAACTTTAAATACAGGGGATTATAAAAGTGCTGAAAATACATTTCAACTATTAACTCAGGTTGCTGGTAGAGCAGGTCGCTCTGACTATAAGGGAAAAGTTTTTATACAAACCTATAATCCAGAACATTATAGTATTAATTTTGCTAAAAATAATGATTATGTTGGATTTTATGAAAAAGAAGTATTAGAAAGAAAAATAATGTTTTATCCACCATTTTCTAATATATTTTTTATAATGATATGTGGAGAAGATGAACAAAAAGTTATAAATTCTATAAATTTTTTACATAAAGTTATGGTATATTATAATCAGAAAACTAACTTTTATTTATCTGATGTGGCTAAAGCATATATATATAAAGTAAATAAGCAATATAGATACAAAATAATAATAAAAGCAGAAGATGAAACAAGACTTAAAAACTTTGTATTATATTGTGTAAATATTTTAAAAAATAAAGTAGATATTACAAATTTGAATATTATATTAAGTTTAAATCCAAACTATATACAATAAAGGAGGATAAAAATGGCACTTAGAAAAATTAGATTATCAACAGATGAAGTTCTTAGAAAGAAATCAAAAGAGGTTGTAGAAATAAATCAAAAAATAATAGAATTGTTAGATGATATGGCAGATACTATGTATGAGGCCAATGGAGTGGGACTAGCTGCTCCTCAAGTAGGTGTTCTTAGGCGAGTTGTTGTTATAGACATAGGAGAGGGACTTGTAGAACTTATAAATCCTGTAATTATAGAAACAGCTGGAGAGCAATTAGGAGAAGAAGGCTGTCTTAGTGTACCAGGTAAAGTTGGTGAAGTTAAAAGACCTAATTATTGTAAAGTTGAAGCATTAAATAGAGATGGTGATAAGATAGTAGTAGAAGGTGAAGGACTTATGGCTAGAGCTTTATGTCATGAAATAGACCATCTTGATGGAGCACTTTATATAGACAAAGTAGAAGGAACAATAGAAGATGTATAAGGAGTGATTTTTTTGAATATAGTTTTTATGGGAACACCTGATTTTGCAGTAGAAAGTTTAAAAGAACTTATAAAAAGTCATAATGTTTTAGCAGTAATATCTCAACCAGACAAACCAAAAGGAAGAGGTAAAAAGCTTATTAATACACCAGTAAAACAATTTGCTTTAGATAATGGGATAGAGAAAATTTATCAGCCAGAAAAAATTAAAGATGAAGAATTTATAAAACAGCTAGAAAGTTTAAATGCAGACCTATTTGTTGTAGTAGCTTATGGACAAATTTTATCAGAAAAGGTACTAAATATACCTAAATATGGTTGTATTAATGTACATGGTTCATTATTACCTAAATATAGAGGAGCTGCTCCTATACAATGGTCTATAATAAATGGAGAAGAAAAAACTGGTGTGACTATTATGTATATGGAAAAAGGATTAGACTCTGGAGATATGATTTTGAAGGAAGAAATAGACATAGAAGAAAAAGAAAATTATAAAACTTTACATGATAAAATGAGTGTAGTTGGTGCTAGAGCTCTTATAAAGGCAATAGAACTTATAGAGACAGGTAAAGTAGATGCACAAAAACAAGAGCATAGTCAAGCTACATATGCTCCTATGATAACTAAAGAAATGGGACATATAAATTGGGATAATAAGTCTAAAGATATAATAAATTTAATAAGAGGTATTAATCCTATACCAATGGCTTATACTATATATAAAGATGAAATATTTAAAGTAAGTGAAGCAGAAGAAGTATTAGGATATGATGGTAAAATTGGTGAAATAGTTTCTATAGAAAAAGATGGATTTGTTGTAAAAACTAAAGATACATCTGTAATCATAAAAGAAATGCAAGCTAAAGGTGGAAAAAGAATGAAAACTTCAGCTTATTTAAGAGGCCATTCTATTGAAAAAAATATAATATTATGTTAAAATTTAAAATATTTTTTATAACTAAAAACTTAAAAGGTTGGTGTTTAATATGTATGGAATGTTTTTTGACCCTACAATACTTATAATAATACCAGGTGTGATTCTTGCTAGTATTGCACAAATGAAAATAAGTTCAGCATATGGTCAATACTCTCGTATTGCTTGTAGCAAGGGCTTAAGAGGGTCAGATGTTGCTAGAGAATTATTAAAAATAGCTGGTATATCCGATGTTTCAGTAGAGAAAATAGGCGGTAGATTAAGTGACCATTATGATCCTACTAAAAAGGCAGTAAGATTATCTCAAGATATTTACAATGGTAATAGTATTGCTTCTTTAAGTGTTGCAGCACATGAAGTTGGTCACGCTATACAACATCATTATGGATATATGCCATTAACTATTAGAAGTAGTATAGCTCCTATTGTAGGATTTAGCTCAAGATTATCATGGATTTTAATAACTATAGGTTTAATATTTGGATTTATGGGAAGTAGTGTTTTATTATTAAAAATAGGGATATTTTTATTTACTGCTGTAGTTATATTTCAAATAATAACTTTACCAGTAGAGTTTAATGCTTCTAAAAGAGCATTAGATATGTTAGAGGAATATTCATTTTTACAAAGAAATGAAATAAATGGATCTAAAAAAGTTTTAGGTGCGGCAGCTTTAACTTATGTTGCAGCGGCTTTAACAGGTATATTACAGCTATTAAGATTATTAGTTATTTTAAATAATAGAAGAGATTAATAAAAACTAAAAGACTATACTATTTTGATATAATGATATTAAAAAGTAGTTATAGTCTTTTTATTTTTATTAAAATAAAATTAAAAATTTAATTTTAGCTGAATTTAAATAAATTATAAAGATATTTTATTTAAAATATTTAAAATAGTTATAAAAATATTGATAAAATTAGCTATTTTAATATAATTTAATACTATAAAGTTTAAAATATTTTAATTTTTGTTCTAAATTTTATAATTAATAAAAATATTATTATTAAATTTTAATAAATATATTGACTTATTTTGGTAACATTTGTTATAATCTAAAGTAGAATTGAAGGGGGTATACTTATGAGTAAAAATGTAAAAATGAAAGACATTGCTGAAAAATTAGGTGTAAGTATAGTAACCGTATCTAAAGCATTATCAGACAAACAAGGTGTTAGTGATGAATTAAGAAAAAAAATTAAAGAATTGTCAATAAGTATGGGATATAAACTTAATAATACACCATCAAATAAAAGAGAGAACTATACTTATAATGTAGGTGTCATTGTTGCACAAAGATATATGGATGTAGAAAATTCTTTTTATTTTACAATATATAATAATATTGTAAAACATTTATCAGATTATAATTATTATGCATTATTAGAGGTTATAGATAAAAATAAAGAATTAGAAAATAGTATACCAAATATAATATTAGATAAGAGAATAGATGCTATAGTAGTATTAGGACAAATAGAAGAAAATTATGCTAAACTTGTTTGTAAACAAGGAATACCTATAATTTTTTTAGACTTTTATGATAGACATTTTTTAATAGACTCTATAATAGGTGATAATATATATAGTTCTTATGCTATAACAAATTACCTTATAGAAAATGGACACAAAAGTATAGGATATGTAGGTAATATATATTCTAATATGAGTATATTGGATAGATATTTAGGATATTGTAAAGCATTATTAGAAAATAATTTTGAAATAAATCCAGAGTTTACAATATCAGATAGAGATGTTAATGGTGCTTTTTATGAATTTGACTTGCCCCAAAATTTGCCAACAGCCTTTGTATGTAATAGTGATAAGACTGCTTATTATTTTATAAGGTATTTAAATAAAATAGGTATAAATGTACCAGATGATATATCAATAGTAGGATTTGATAATGATATACATGCAAAAATATGTACACCACCTATAACTACAGTACAAATAGATATAAATAAAATGGCTAAAAAATGTGTCAGTAATATATTAAGAAAAATAAAAAATAATGAATATAAAATAGGTAATACCATAATAGAAGGGAATATTGTAATAAGACAGTCTGTAAAAAATATATAATAAAAAGCTATATATATTAAAAAATGATATATATAGCTTTTTATTATATAATTGACTTTATTATTTGAGATAAAAATTATAAAAATTTATATAGTAGGAGATGTTATAGTAGTTTCTGTGGCAGATGTTGTACTACTAGTGTCGGAAGTGTCATTTTGTGACTTATGCATAGTTATATTAAAAGAGCTTTTTTCATCACTAATAGTAACGCTAGATAGTACAAAATCATTATAACCGTCCTTTTTTAAAGTAACAGTATGAATTCCTTGAGATAACTTATATGTTAAAGGAGTATAACCAACAAGAACATTATCTACAAAAACTTCAGCATTATCAGGATTTGAAGATATAGTCATTTCGCCAATTTTTTCAAGTTTTTCAAGTTCAATGTTAATATTATTTTGAGAGGAATTTATACTTACTTGTGTTTCAAAAGGTGTATAACCCTCTTTTTCAGCTCTTATAGTATATGAACCATACGTTAGTTTTAAAGGTTCTCTAGAGGTTTCTATATTATTGTTAACATATAATGTATAGTCAGGTACATTACTTTTAATAATTAGTGTACCAGATTTATTTTGTAATTGATTTAAGTCTAAAATAGTTTCTGTACCAGCTATAATTTCTATTTCTTTAACAAATGAAATAGTATCATCACTTCTAATGATAACTTTATGTTTACCTTCAGCTAGATTTACACTATCTATTTGATTTAAAGACTTAAATATGTTACGGTCTATTTCTATTACAGCATTATTAAGACTAGGTTTATTTGTTAATTTTAATATTCCATTACCTTTTTTTACATTTATAAAATAAACCATATTATTATATCCTTTAATATCAATTATATCCAAAGGTGATATAGATGATATTTCATAAGGTTCATTATTTTTTAATACAATAACTTTATCGTTTATTTCTAATGTTTTATCATTTATCTCTAATTTATTAAGTTCAAGATCTATTTGTACATTAGAAATATTTTCTAATGTGAAAGAATTATTATTTTCTTTAATGTAGTTTAATTTATTACTAGAATCAAAATAAAAGTCTACAATTGTACCTATTTTTAACTCAGTTATAGTTAGCATATTATCATATTTATCTTTAAATATAGATGAAGGTTTAGATTTTAGAGTATAATCTTTATTTGTTTTAATATCGTTAAAAGTGAATATGTTTGTATCATAATTTATATTTTTAATAATGCCTAATATATTTTCATTTGTATTAGAATCTAAAATAAGTTGATTTTGTTCAGTATTAATTTGATTATTTGATACAGTATTACTTTTATTATTTGGAGTACCCATATAAGATGATACAGATGAAAAAGTTAACATAAATACTAATATAAATACTACAACTCCTATAATAATAGTAAATGAGAAAAAGATAGAAAAATTAAAACTAGGAGCTTTTTTAATTTTAGGTTTGGATTTTATATTATTTATACTATTAGTAGATTTATTATATAGACTCTTAGCTGAATCACTAGGTTCATATATAACACCACTATAATCTAAGTCTGTTAAAGGAATATCATTAAGATTTTTTTTCGATTTATTATTCATATGTCCTCCTTAGTAAAAGAATTTAGAAAAGTAACAATTTAAAATATAATCTATATATAGTTTATATAAAATAATACCAATAGATATATATGTGGCTAAATGTTTAGAGGTATTATTTTTTGTATTTAATTTAATTAGTATATTTTAAAGTAAGCCCAATAATAGAAGCTAATAAATAACAAAAATATAGCTAAAAATATTTGTAAAGTACCTAAAAATAAACAAGTAACAGCAAAAGTTTAACATATAGATTACCAATACTATTTGTTAAATTTGTTAGTAAAAAGGGAACATTAATTAAAAATAAACCTATAATATGGTATATAATATGCTCTCTATTTATTAATACAACAAGTATAGATATATAATAAAATTTAATATAAATCCTATAATAAGACCAATTAATAAAAAGATACATAAAACATCTTTATAACTACATTTTTATATATTATAACATAAATTTTAAGTTATTGTAATACAATATTATTAAAATTGTGTTAACAATATTTAATTTAAATATAAAAAATAAATAATCATCATATACAATACAAAATTATATAATAATAGACACATATAACTGGTTAATTTTAACGAAAAAATAACAAATATATTAGTAAAATATAATAAAAAATATTTTTTAATATTGAAATAACTATACAATATATAAAAAGTGAGATATAATCAAAATATAAAAATTTAAGTAAAAAGTTGGAGGTAAAATATATGAAATTTGATTATAATTGGTTAAAAAATCCTGAAGTTTTTAATATTAATAGATTAGATGCTCATTCTGATCATAAATTTTTTAAGGATTTAGAGTGTAAAGAAGATTTTGTTTATAGTTTAAATGGTGAATGGGATTTTTATTATGCAGAAAATTATGAAAAAAGTGTAAAAGTAGGAAAAGATAATTTTGATAATTATCAAAAGCATATTATACAGGTTCCAGGACATATGCAACTACAAGGATTTGACATACCACAATATGTAAATGTAATGTATCCGTGGGACGGGAAAGAAAAAGTAGAAATAGGAGGTATACCAGAAAAGTTTAATCCAGTTGGAACATATGTAAAAAAATTTATAATACCTAACTATATCAAAAATACACCTACAATTATATCATTTCAAGGTGTTGAAAGCGCTATGGCTTTATGGATTAATAATAACTTTGTAGGATATAGTGAAGATACATTTACACCATCAGAATTTGACATAACAAACTATGTAGTAGAAGGAGAAAATCAAATAATAGTTCAAGTTTTTAAATGGTGTAGTGGTAGCTGGCTAGAAGATCAAGATTTTTGGCGTTTTTCAGGAATATTTAGAGATGTATATATTTATACAAAACCTAAAGTACATATTAAGGATATTTTTATAAAACCTATATTAGATGAAAGTTTTAATAATGGAAAACTACATATAGAACATATTACAGAAAATGGAGAAAAATCAAAGGCTAATATACAATTATATTATAAAGATAAAAAAATTTTAGAAGAAGAAAAAAGTTTAAATGAAAAACTAATAATATTTAATATAAATAATCCAAAACTTTGGAGTGCTGAAGAACCTAATTTATATACATTAAAAATATGTGTATATGATGAAGATAGTATATTACAAGAAGTTGTTTTACAAAAAGTAGGATTTAGAAATATAGTCATAAAAAACTCTATAATCTACTTAAATGGAAAAAGAATAGTATTTAATGGAGTTAATAGACATGAATTTTCTTATAAAAATGGTAGAGCCATTAATAAAGAAGATATAATAGAGGATATAAAAATTTGTAAAAGAAATAACATAAATGCAATAAGAACCTCACATTATCCTAATCAGTCATATTTTTATGAAGTTTGTGATGAATATGGTATATATGTTATTGATGAAACAAATTTAGAAACCCACGGAACGTGGAGTAATGTATTTTGGTTAGATTGTAAGTATGAATATATTTTACCTTGTGATAGAAAAGAGTGGACCTCATTAGTTCTTGATAGAGCAAACTCTATGTGGCAAAGAGATAAAAATCATAGTTGTGTTTTAATATGGTCTTGTGGTAATGAATCTTATGGTGGAGAAAACATTTATAAAATGAGCCAACTATTTAGAGAAAAAGATGATACAAGACTTGTTCACTATGAAGGGGTAACATTAGATAGAAGATTTAATGATACAACAGATATAGAATCTCAAATGTATTCAGATGTGGATAGCATAAGAGAATTTTTAAAAGAACATAGAGATAAACCATTTATTTGTTGTGAGTATGCACACGCTATGGGAAATTCAACTGGTTGTTTAGACAAATATATAAAACTTACAGAAGAAGAACCTTTATATCAAGGTGGATTTATATGGGATTTTATAGACCAAGTTTTAGAAAAAAAGTCGCCTAATGGAGAAACTTTTTTAGCTTATGGTGGAGATTTTTATGATAGACCAACTGACTATGACTTTTCAGCTAATGGTATAGTTTTTGCTAATAGGCAATTATCCCCTAAAATGTCTGAAGTAAAATATTGTTATCAAAATTTTTCTATTAAAGTTAAAGAAAGTAGCTTTACTATATTTAATAAAAACTTATTTTTAGATACAAGTAAATACGAATGTTTTGCAGTATTATTAGAAAATGGTAATGAAATAAGAAAAGATATTATAAATATAGACGTAAAATCTTTAGAAACAAAAGAATATAAATTACCATATAATGTATTTAATATGGAAAAAAATAAAGAATATACAATAATAGTATCTATTAACTTAAAAGAAGATGAAATATGGGCAGAAAAAGGATATGAAGTTGCTTTTGGACAAATATCTTATGGTAAAATAAATATAGAAAAAGATACTAAAGAAAAGCCTATTTTAATAGAAGACTTTAATAATATAGGTATTATATGTAAAAATTGTAGTATGTTATTTTCTAAAGTTAAAGGTGGATTAATATCTTATAAAATAGGTGATAAAGAATTAATAGAAGAGGTGGTAACACCTAATTTTTGGAGAGCACCTATTGAAAATGACATAGGAGCAGGACTTCACCAAAAACTTGCTTTATGGAAAGCTAGTAGTATGTATATAAAAGGAAGTATTAAAGAAGTTAAAGAAAATGAAAATAATATAGCTATAAAAATAGACTATAATGTACCTTTATTAAAAGATGATATTCTTTCTGCTACATATATAATATTTGGAGATGGAACAATAGATATAAATATGGAAATGAAACCAATAGATAATATAAATATAATACCAGAATTTGGATTTATAATAAAAATGCCTTTAGAATACAATAGCTTTACTTGGTATGGCAAAGGTGAGGAAGAAACATATGAAGATAGAAAAAATGGATATAAAGTAGGTATATATAACAAAAGTGTAGAAGATAACTTTTCAAAGTATGTTTTTCCACAAGAATGTGGTAACCATACAGAAACTAGATATGCAAATATTTTTAATAAAGAGGGAATAGGATTAAAAATATATGGAGATAGTTTAAATATAAGTGCACTACATTATACACCTCATGAAATAGAAAATGCTAAACATCCATTTGAATTACCTAAGCCTTATGAGGTAGTTTTAAAAATATCTTCTCATCAAATGGGAGTAGGTGGAGATAATAGTTGGGGAGCTATTCCACACGATGAATTTTTAGTAAAAACAGATAAAGGATTAAAGTGTAAATTTTCTATAAAAGGTTTTAATTAATAATGTAAAATAAGGTTGTAATTAATATTTACAACCTTATTTTAGTTTAAATTATAGGTTGTATACTGTTTTTAGTGGCGGTTAAAAAATTAACCAAAGCTAAACAGCATACAACCTTTTTTTGTTGTGCAAATTTACGGTAAATAATTGGAGGTGTAACTTG
>CAMMEG010000049.1 GCA_946495765.1 uncultured Eubacteriaceae bacterium | reverse complement strand
AAAGAAAAAAGATGCTATAAAACATCTAAATACATATTTTGAAAGTGTATAATATTCGTTTCTGTTGCATAAATATAAATTTATAAATTATTTTAACTTTAAAAAGTTAGTAAAAAAGTTAGTAAAAAATTCTTCTAAAGTTATTAAAAGGTTGATTTTTAAGGGATTTTTTTACTAACTTATCTTAATATATCATATTTTTTAATAGTTATCAAACTTTTTGACATATTATTATAAAATTTTATACGTACTTTATAATACAATAAATTTTAAATTATAAAAAGCTATTACTATTATTCTAATAAATAGTAATAGCTAATTTAAGCATAAAAAATAATCAATTTTTTCGATACTTTGTATCAAAAAACAGCTATTCCTATTATTCTTCTTTGATAAAATTCAAAACAAAAACCCGTTTATAAATTTTATCTCGAACAATAAAGTCATAGCTTAATTGTAATAATAAACCTATTTTAAAATATTTTCTATAAGATTCATAACATTATTTATTAAACTTTTAAGTTTATTATCTGCGTCACTTTCTGAATTTTCTTCTACACCAAAATATATCTTTATTTTTGGCTCTGTTCCAGAAGGTCTAACACAAAACCACGATTTATCAATTAAATTAAAATATAATACATTAGATTTTGGTAAATTTGTATCTGATACGTTATTATTAACTAAATCTTTTATTTCACCTGATTTATAATCTCTTATCTCTATAACCTGTTTTTCATTAACACTTATTGGTGTAGATGTTCTTAAATAATGCATTATCTTATCCATATCTTTAATACCATCTATACCTTTTAATGTAATAGATTTTATATCTTCTTTAAAGTATCCATATTTTTTATAAATTTCTTGTAATCCTTCATATAAAGTTATCCCTTGATTTTTATAAAAGGCTGCAAGTTCACATATAAGCATAGTAGCTACTACTGCATCTTTATCTCTCGCATATGTTCCTGCTAGACAGCCATAGCTTTCTTCAAATCCAAATATATATTCATTAGATTTTGTTTGTTCAAATTGTTTTATTTTTTCTCCGATAAATTTAAATCCTGTTAAAACATTAAAATACTCTACATTATAAGCTTTAGCTATTTTTTCTGTCATATTAGAGGATACAACAGTAGATATTATAGCTCCTTTATTAGACAATATACCTTTTAACTTTCTTTGACTTAAAATATAGTCAGTTAATAGTACTCCCATCATATTACCTGTTAATATTACATATTCTCCTTTATTATTTTTTACTACTGTTCCAACTCTATCTGCATCTGGATCTGTCCCCACAATTATATCTGCATCTATTTCATCTGCAAGTTTAAGAGCTAATTTAAAAGCATTTGGATCTTCTGGATTTGGATAATCTACTGTACTAAATTTACAGTCTGGTTGTTCTTGTTCCTTAACTATATTTACATTTTTAAACCCTGCTTTTTCTAATATACGTCTTACTGGTTTGTTACCTGTTCCATGTATAGGAGTATAAACTATTTTTAAACTATCACTAGCTTTTTCTATGACTTCTTTATTTACTAACTGTTTTAATACATTCTCATCATATTTTTCATCAATTTCTTTACCTATAATATTAAATAATCCATCTTTTATAGACTGCTCTTTTTCTAATTTTTTAATGGTCTTAAAATCCTTTACATTATTAACATAAGATATTATTTCAGTATCTTTAGGGAAAGGTACTTGCCCACCATCTTCTCCATATATTTTATATCCGTTATATTCTGGTGGATTATGACTTGCTGTAATAACTACTCCTGCGATACAGTTAAGCTCTCTTATAGCGAAAGAAACCATTGGCGTTGGCCTTAATTCATCAAATAAATATGTTTTTATACTATTTCCATTTAATACAAGGGCTGTTATTTCAGCAAATTCCTTACTCATAAATCTAGAGTCATATCCAATAGCTACGCCCTTTTCTTTACTATATTCTTTTTGGTCTAATATATAATTTGCAAGTCCTTGTGTAGCTTTACTTACAGTATATATATTAATACGGTTTGTACCAGCTCCTATAATCCCCCTTAAGCCACCTGTACCAAACTCTAAATCTTTATAAAATCTATCTTCTATTTCTTTGTCATTATCTTTTATGCTTAATAATTCTTTTCTAGTATCATTATCAAAGTAGTCGTCATTTATCCAATCATTATATACATTTTTATAATCCATAGTATCTCCTCCATAATATACATACTTATATATTTTATTATATATATAAGGTAAAAAATATACAAGCTTTAATTTTTAATAAATTAACTTATTTTTTATAATAAAGTAATAGTTTAATTTTAATAACATTGTATTAAAAAATTATTTTTTAAAGTATAAATCTATAATTTTTTCTGCTAAAAGCTTTCTTTGATTAGCTTCATTGATAACATTTATTAAAAATAGTATTAATGCTATATCTTTATTTTTTTCACTATTTATATCTTCTAAAAGCTTTTCTATATTGCTATAAAATAAATCATTAGATACTTTTTTATAATGTATTAATTTATCATATACTTCTTCTATATTTTCTTCAGCATTTTTTAATATTAGACCTATATCATTTATAGATATTATAGATTTTAAATAGTATATTAAAATTAGTGATATTATATGTTTTTTATTATATTTTTTCTTTGTTGGTGGAGATAATATTTTATCTTTTGTATAATTATTTATCATTGTTTTAGTAATTATCTTTTGTTCTTCATTACGTTTATAATTTTTTAAACTATCCTCTATAAATGTGGTAACTTGATCCATATATAAATCTATATTAGGTATTTTATCTATATTTATATCTTCTATATCTAAAAAATTTTTTAATATTTTTAATATTTCATCATTATTCATAGCCATACCTCCATAATTAATTATATTAACATATAAAATATATCATATCAAATATTTTATTAATACAAAGTATCAAATTTGAATTTGACTATACTTAGTGTGTATGGTAATATTTTATAAATAGTTATTTACTATTTATAAATTTTTTATAAGAAAGGAAGATGTTTATGGATACTAATTGGAATTTAGATAACTTGTATACAAGCTATGAAAGTGACAAATTTTTAAATGATTTAGAAAATTTTGAAAAAGTAGTTAAAGATTTTTCAAAATGGTGCAATGATAACTTTAATAGCGTACAAAATACAAAAGAAAAGTTGGAAATATATTTACAAAAATTAAATGATTTAAGTGTTTTTGATAGTCTTATAGCATATGTATATCTTAATCTAAAAGTAGATACAACTAACTCAAAACTTTTAAATTTATCTTCTAAAATTGAAAAAATAATAGTAGATGTTAAACAAATTAAAAATTATGTTACATTATTTTTAAAAGACGTAAATAATTTAGATAATATAATAAACTCTTCTGACATATTAAAAGAATATTCTTTTATATTAAAAGAGGCAAAAGACAAAGCCGATAAACTTTTAGATAATGATAAGGAATATATTATATCTAAAATGTCTTTAAATGGTTCTAATATGTGGACAAAACAATGGCAACAAATAACTTCTACTTTAGCTGTAGAATATAATAATAGTGTTTTAACTTTACCTGAAATAAGAAACTTGGCTTATGATAAAGATAAAGATGTTAGGAAAGAAGCTTATTATTCAGAACTTAAATCTTATGAAAAAATTGATATACCTGCTTCTTTTTCTATTAACGGTATTAAAGGCGAAGTTATAGAAACTTGCAATATGAGAGGATATAGCTCTCCTTTAGAGATGACATTAAAAGATTCTAGACTTGATAAAGAAGTATTTGAAGCTATGTTTTCTGCCATAAAAGAAAGCTTGCCAAAGCTACAAAAATATTTTATTAAAAAAGCTGAACTTTTAGGACATAAAAATGGTTTACCTTTTTATGATTTATTTGCTCCAATATCTAATAATACTAAAAAATATACTTATGATGAGGCAAAACAGTTTGTATATGATAATTTTTCAAAATTTAGCCAAAAATTAGGAAACTTTGCTAAAAAAGCATTTGATAATAACTGGATAGATGTATATTCTAAAAAAGGTAAAGTTGGAGGTGCTTTTTGTTACAGTATACAACATATAAAAGAAAGTCGTATTTTATTAAACTTTTCTGGTTCATTAGATAATATATTTACATTAGGTCATGAATTAGGTCATGGATATCACAATCTTTGTTTAAATAATGAAAAAGACGTAAACACAAATTATTCTATGCCTATTGCTGAAACTGCTTCTACATTTTGTGAACATATATTGGTTAAATCTGCTTTAGAAAGTACTTCTAATGAGGATGAAAAACTTGCTATTCTTGAAAATGACTTATCTGGTACATTACAATGTATAGTTGATATATATAGTAGATTTTTATTTGAAGATGAAGTATTTAAAAGACGTAATAATGGTTTTGTATCTAAAGATGAACTTTGTGATATAATGGAAAATGCCCAAAAACAAGCATATGGAAATGGACTTGACCATAATTTCTTACATAAATATATGTGGATATGTAAAACACACTATTATAATGCTAATGCAAATTATTACAATTTTCCATATGCTTATGGTGTTTTATTTTCAAAAGGTTTATTTTCACTATATTTAAAAGATAAAGAAAACTTTATAAAAAAATATGATAATATGCTTAGCATAACTGGTAAGTCTAGCTTATATGAGGTAGGTCAATTTATAGGTGTAGACTTAAAAAACAAAGATTTTTGGTTATCTAGTTTAAAGTTAATAATAGAGGATATAAATAAATATTGTGAAATTAATTTATAAAATAAAATTTTTTATACTTTGTATCAATAAAACAGCTATTCCTACTATTCTTCTTAAATAAAAATTAAAGTATAAACCCTCTTATAATTTTTATCTTAAAGAATAAAATCATAGATTAATTGTAATAAAGGCTATGTATATTAAATAATACATAGCCTTTATTATTATTGTTTCATACTTAATAATAAATCTTCCATTTTTTTAGAGTCTTCTATACCATTTATTATAACTCTCATTTCTGAACTTTTTGGCATACCTTTAATGTACCAACCTAAATGTTTTCTCATTTCTCTTATCCCTATATATTCACCTTTATACTCTACAAGCATATGTAAATGGTTTATAGCTATATCTATTTTTTCATTTATAGATGGTTTTTCTAAAATTTCCCCTGTTTCAAGATAATGAACAACTCTTTTAAATATCCACGGGTTACCTTGTGCTGCTCTACCTATCATTATAGCATCACATCCAGTATAATCTAGCATTTCTTTAGCTTTTTCAGGAGAAGTTATATCACCATTACCTATTATAGGTATACTTACATTTTCTTTAACTTTTCTTATTATATCCCAATCTGCATTACCAGAATAAAATTGTTCTCTTGTTCTTCCATGTATAGCAAGTCCTGATGCTCCATTTTCTTCTACAATTTTAGCTATTTCTAATGCGTTTATACTATCATCGTCAAACCCTTTTCTTATTTTTATAGTAAGAGGTTTTTTAGTACTTGAAGAAACTGCTTTAACTATATTACCTATAAGTTTTGGATTTTTCATAAGTGCCGAACCATCGCCATTTTTTACAATTTTAGGTGCTGGACATCCCATATTAATATCAAAAAAAACTATATCATCATTATCATCTAACCTTTTAGCCATATCTGCTAAAACATTAGGGTCTGAGCCAAAAAGCTGTACTGCTACTTTACCTTCTTTTTTATTTACCTCTAATAATTTTTTAGTATTATCATTATTATACATAATCCCTTTAGCACTAACCATTTCAGAATATGTAAGCCCACATCCCTGTTCTTTACATATTGTTCTAAAAACAACATCTGTAACACCTGCCATAGGTGCTAAAAAAATATTATTTTGTGGTTTAAAATCTCCTATTTTCATATAATAACTCCTTTTATATATTAATCTTATTTAATACTTTATACCATAAAGTTAAAGAAGATATAAGGTCTTTATTTTCTCTTTTTATTTTTTCTACTTCCAATTTAGCGCCTATCTCATCACACAAAAAGTCATCTTCTAAAAAACTATAATCTATAAAAAAGCTACCATCATCATAAAACCCTAAAGTAAATATTCCATTTACCTTATTTACAAAATAAATCCCTATTTGCTTTATAGAATTTTTTATATCAGTAGGTAAACTTTCTGTTATAGGATTAAAATAATACTTTTGGTTATAACTAGATGTTGCAAATAAAATATGTTTTTCCAAATAATCACTCCTTAAATATATTCTCCATTAGCATTTCTTAAAGAAACTTCACCAGAAGCTATTTTTAATATTTCTTTTTCTATCTTTAATATAATCTCTCCTAAAGGAGATATATCTAATACTACGCCTGTAATTTCTTTATTATAATATATAACCTTTACTTCTTTACCTATATTGATACAAAGATTTTTGTATTCATCTAAAAATATTAAAAAATTTTTTTCTTTTTTATATTTAAAATATCTATTTTCAAATTCTTTTAAAAAATATCCAATTATTTTTTGCCTTTCTAACTTATTACCTAACTCTAAAAATATAGATGTAGCCTTATTTTTTATACTTTCATTAAAACTTTCATTATTAACATTTATACCTATACCTAATATAACATATGAAACTTTATCTATTTGAGCGCTTACTTCTGTCAATATACCACAAACTTTTTTATTATTAATAATAATATCATTAGGCCATTTTATTTTAGCATCAAGGTTTGTACACATTCTTATAGCATTACAAACACATATTCCTGCTAATAAAGTTATTTGTGTAACACTAAATAATTCTATGTTAGGCCTTAATATTAATGACAAGAAAATTCCATCACCTTTATTACTTATCCAATTTCTATCAAGTCTCCCCTTACCATTAGTTTGACTATCGGATATAACTATTACTCCTTCTTCAACATTATCATTAGCTAATTTTTTAGCATATTCATTTGTTGATGTTATTTCATCAAAAAAATATACCTTTTTACCTAAAACAAATGTATCTATTTCTTTTTCTATTTCTAGTTTATTAAATATAAGTTCTTCTTCTAATAATAAATATCCTTTGTTTGTAACTGAAACTATATTATATCCCATATTTTTAAGCTTTGATATATTTTTCCATATAGCAGTACGACTAACATTAAGACTTTTAGCTATACTTTCACCAGATATAAATTCTTTATTATTTCTTAGTATATTTAATATTTTTTCAATCATTTTTTTCTCCAATAAGGATTATTTTTTCTTACTCCAGCTAAATCCTTTTAAATAATCTTCAAAATTATAAGAGTTATTGTCTTTTGCTTCTTCATCAGAATTATTTATGGTAACATCTGTCAAAATACTATCTAAATTTACTTGTTCTATATTATTACCAAATTCCTGTCTAAGTGCTGTTAAAACTACGCTTTTTATGTACTCATTACCATCTTTGTCAACAATACTATCATAATCTAATTTAGTTATTGTTTCTTTAACTAATAATTGAACACCTTCCATATTTAATTTATTTAGATTTTTACTTTTTCCGCTTAATGTTATTTTTACAGAAATTTTATGATTTTGTTGTTCTGAAGAAAGGGTAAGATTTATTGGTTGTAAAGAAACATAACCTACTTTAAAACTATTTAAAGTTAATTGATATAAAATTCCAGTCAAAGCTATTAAAACTATACATACTAATATGGTTATTGTTATAATTGAATTTTTTCTTTCTTGACTTTTATATTTAATATTTTTTTCTTTATACATATTTACCCTTCCTTCTTAATTACACTACCTTAAATATGGAGCTGGATCTGTAGTTTTACCATTTATTCTTACTTCAAAATGAGCATGTACGCCAGTTGAATAACCAGTTGAACCTGCTTTAGCAACAACTTGACCTCTTTTCACTTGTTGTCCTGCACTTACTACTAATTGAGAATTATGTGCATATAAAGTAGTCATTCCTCCACCATGGTCTATAATAACTGTTTTCCCATATCCACCTCTATTACCTGAATATATAACTGTACCACTTTCTGCAGCAACGATATCTGTACCATATGTAGCTTTTAGGTCAAGTCCAGAATGTAATTCTCTTTTACCACTAATAGGGCTATTTCTATATCCATATACATCATTATAAGGCCTTCCTGCATATTGTGGAACTGGATGAGCTAATTGTCCACCTGTTCCTGGATAAACTTTGTTTGTACTTGAGCCTGTAGCTTTAACTTTAGCTTGATTTATAAGATTTGTTATTTCCCGATCTTCTTTTTCAAGGTCTTTTATTTGTTGTTCTAATGTGGCTTGTTGCTTACTTAAATTAGCTACCATTTGTTGTTTAGAAGCTATACTTTTTTCTATTTCTTGCTTTTTAGCTTCTGTCTGACTTGTAAGTATTTCTATATTTTCTTTTTCAACTTTTATTTGTTCTACTTTTAGTGAAATAAATTCTTCTGTCTCTTTATACCTTTCAAAAAGTTCATTGTCATACTCCATAATATAATTTATATATTCTATTCTTTTAAAAAAGTCTGTAAAACCTTTTGAATCTAAAAGTATTTCTATATATCCACTATCTCCATATTCATACATAACTCGAATACGCTCTTTAAGACTTTTATATTGATTTTCTTTTTTTTGTGTTGCTTCTTCTAATTCTTGCTCAGATTTTACAAGGCTATCTTTTGTTTCTTGTAACTTATCTTGTAAGTTTTTAAGTTCTATTTCTATTTTTTCTAAATTAGCATCCAAAGCTTCTACTTCTTTTAATATAGAGCTTTTTTCTTCTTGCGACTCTTCCAAGCTTTCTTTAGAAGAATCTATTTTATTTTTTATTTCACTTTTTTCTTTATTAAGCTCACTAATACTTTTAGAATAAACACTACTATTAAGAGAAAATACAAATACTATAGTTGTTAAAAATAGGCTTAAATACTTTTTCATTTAATTTCCTCCTATATTACACATTTAAGTGTTTTTTAATTGAATTTACAGAACCTATTACACCAAGTAATATTCCTAATATAATTGTAACAGGTGCTATAGCTAAAAACATTGATAATGTATCTTTAAATTCTACATAGTTTCTAATAAATGACATTTTTTCATATATTAATGAAATAACTTCTCTATATCCAAATATACATATAATAATAGGTATAATAGACCCTATAATTCCTATTATTATACCTTCTATAACAAAAGGCCATCTTATAAACCAATCTGTAGCACCAACATATTTCATAATATTTATTTCTGTTTTTCTTACATAAACTGTAAGTTTTATTGTATTAACAATAATTGTTACTGAAATAATAGCTAAAATTAATATAATAATAATACTAGAAATCCTAACAGTATTGTTAACTGCCAAAAGTATATTCGATTCTTTTTGAGAATGTCTTATCTTTTCAATACCAATATATTCATAATCTTTATCACCTATATTAATACTAGTCTCTTCACTTTCTTTAATATTTGTATTACTATCTTGAGTTGATTGCTCTGATTGGCTAACTGTTGTCACTTGTGTTGATTGTTCTAATTGATTAACTGTTGTTACTTGTGATAAAGGGTTTTCTATAATATCTTTTATTTCTTCTTGTTCTTGTTTTCTACTTTCTACAAGTTGAACTTCAAATTCTTGCTGTAGATTTGTCACATCTTTTATAACTTGTTTTTGGTTTTTAGCTCCATTTATAGATAATTCAAATGATCTCGGAAAAGGATTATCATCTTCTAAACCAGCTAAAATGTCTTGCTCATCTTGCCATTCGGTTTTAGCCCAATTAAGAGCATCTTGTTTAGACATATAGTCTACAGCTGTAACATTTGGTATATTCTCTAACTTTTCAAAAAGCCACGTTATTTCTTCATCTGTAACATTGTCACCAAGATATAAAGAAACTCCTATACTTTCTTCTACTTTCTCCAATGCTCTATCTAAATTTATAGCTATGCATAATGATATTATAAGTATAAATCCACAAGCTGCAACAGAGGCTATTGAAGCAACTGACATTAATCCATTTTTTGTAATACTTTTAGCACCTTGTTTTAAATGATATTTAGCACTTCTAATCTTCATAGTTATATCCCCCCTCTTTATCACTTAATATTACGCCTTTTTGGAGAGTTATAACCCTTTTTTTCATTTCATCAACAATATCTTTTGCATGAGTAGCTATAACAACTGTTGTTCCTCTAGCATTTATTTCTTTTAAAAGCTCCATTATTTCCCATGCTGTTTCTGGATCTAAATTACCTGTTGGCTCATCTGCAAGTAATATAGGTGGTTTATTTATTATAGCTCTAGCTAAAGCTACTCTTTGTTGTTCTCCTCCAGATAATTCATTAGGATACACTTTAGCTTTATGAGTTAATCCAACCATAGCAAGTATAGCAGGTACATTTCTCCTTATAGCTTTTGGTGGTGCTTCTGTAACTTGTAAGGCAAAAGCTATATTTTCAAAAACAGTCTTACTAGGTAAAAGTCTAAAATCTTGAAAAACAACTCCCATTTTTCTTCTTAAAAATGGTACTTCTTTTCTTGAGATATTATTTATGTTAACACCATCTATAATAATTTTACCTTCAGTAGGTTCTACTTCCTTTAAAAGCATTTTCATAAATGTAGATTTACCAGAGCCAGATGAACCAATAACAAATACAAATTCCCCTTTTTTTATACTAAGTGAAATATTATTGATAGCAACTGCACCATTATCATAAATTTTTGTAACTTTCTCTATACTAATCACTTTTATCGCCCTTTCAAAATTTTGTTAATATTTAAAGTTTTCTCTATACTGCATATATTTACTAACCATTAACATTATTTTAAAAATAATAGCATCATCAAAGTTTCTAAGATCAAGTCCTGTCATCTTTTGTAACTTATCTAATCTATACACTAGCGTATTTCTATGTATATATAATTGTCTTGAAGTTTCAGAAACATTTAAGTTATTTTCAAAAAATTTAGCAACAGTAGTAAGAGTTTCTTCATCAAAAGATGACATTGTTATACCATCTAATACTTCTCCTACAAACATTTTACATAGATTATTAGGAAGTTGATATATAAGTCTTCCTATACCTAATTGTTCATATTTTATAATATTTTTATCTTCTTCAAATATTTTTCCAACCTCTAAAGCCATTTTTGCTTCTTTAAAAGAAGAAGATATATTTTTAAGGTCATATACAGTAGAGCCTATAGCAACTAATATATTATTTTTAAGTTCTTGTGATAGTGTATTATATAATTCATTGGCAAATTTTTCTATTTCTTCTTTGTCTTCTTCTGATTTTAATTCTTTAACAAGTATTATTGTTTTTTCATCTACTGCTGTTACAAAATCTCTCCCTTTTGTAGGAAATGCATTTCTTACTATTTCTACCGAGTTAAGTTCTTTATCTATATCTGTTTCTATAAGATATACTATTCTTTTAATATCATTTTCTATATGTAGCTTTTTAGCTCTAGAATATATATCTACAAGTAATAAATTATCTAGTAAAAGATTTTTTATAAAATTATCTCTATCATATCTTTCTTTATAAGCTATTAAAAGACTTTGTATTTGAAATGTAGCTATTTTTCCTATTTGATATATCTCTTCGTCTTCTCCTCTTGCCAAAACAATATATTCTGTACTACCATTATCTGAAACTTTAAAATATTGATATCCTTGTACAAGTTGGTTTTCTGCTGGACTATTTATAAAAAGTTCTATACCATCTACTGAACTATTTATCATATTATTTTCAGTTGTGACAACAACTTTACCTTCTCTATCAAGAACGCTAAATTCACGTCTTGTAATATTTTTTAAACCATCTATTGTACTTTGTAAAATTTGATTTGATATCATATTTTATGCCACTCCTTTTTATAGTATTTTTTGATTATTAAAATAATAATCTTATTTTTTATAAAAAAATAAGATTATAAGCTTAATCATAGTTTATAAAATAACCTTTTAACTTATTATTTTTATATATCTATATATTTTATACCAAAAACACAAAAAATAAAAGACTATTTTATATAAAATGTTAAATTTTTTGATTTAAAATTATTAAATATTTTAATTTTATTATTTTTTTTATATTTT
>CAMMEG010000048.1 GCA_946495765.1 uncultured Eubacteriaceae bacterium | reverse complement strand
CTTTAGAGATCCACGAATACCAAAAAGTGAATTTTTAAAGCTTAAAGAAGGTCTTATTATAGGCACAGCTTGTGAAAATGGAGAATTTTATCAAGCTGTATTGAATAATGCCGATGAGGATGAAATAGAAAAACTTGCAAATTTTTATGACTATTTTGAAATACAGCCAGTAGCAAATAATGAGTTTTTAATATCTAATGAAAAAGTATCTAATATTAATAGTATAGAAGATTTACAAAATATAAATAAAAAAATAATAGAATATGGTAAAAAATATAATAAACCAGTAGTAGCAACTGGTGATGTACATTTTTTAGATAAAGAAGATGATTATTTTAGAAAGATAATAATGGCATCTAAAGGATTTAAAGATTGTGATAATCAACCACCATTATATTTTAGAACAACAGAAGAAATGCTTGAAGAATTTTCATATTTAGGTAAAAATTTAGCTTATGAAGTTGTAGTAAAAAATACTAACTTTATTGCCGATATGATAGAAGAAGTCTTGCCTATTCCAGATGGAACATTCCCACCAGAGATAGAAGGCTCAGACAAGGAATTAACAGATATAACAATGGCAAAAGCAAAATCTATATATGGAGAAGAATTACCTAAAATAGTTAAAGATAGACTAGAAAGAGAGTTAAATTCTATTATAAAAAATGGTTTTGCTGTACTTTATATAATAGCTCAAAAAATAGTATGGAACTCTAATGACAATGGATATATAGTTGGTTCTAGAGGGTCTGTTGGCTCTTCTTTTGCAGCTACAATGGCTGGTATAACAGAGGTTAATCCTTTATCTCCACATTATTTTTGTAAAAATTGTAAATATTCGGACTTTGACTCAGAAGATGTTTTAAAATATGCAGGTAATTCTGGGTGGGATTTACCTGATAAAGAATGTCCTGTTTGTGGTAATATGTTATCTAAAGATGGACATGACATTCCTTTTGAAACATTTTTAGGATTTGAGGGAGATAAAGAACCAGATATAGATTTAAACTTTTCTGGAGAATTTCAAGCACAAGCACATCAATATACAGAAGAACTTTTTGGTGAAGGCTTTGTATTTAAAGCTGGAACAATAGGAACACTAGCTGATAAAACAGCATATGGATATGTAAAAAAATATGCAGATGAAAGGAATATAAAAATAAGTGGAGCAGAGGTTAATAGACTAGTAGAAGGATGTGTTGGTATAAAAAGAACAACAGGACAACATCCAGGAGGGCTTATGGTTGTTCCTAATACAAAAAGTATATATGATTTTTGTCCAGTACAAAGACCGGCAGATGACCCAACATCTAATGTTATAACTACTCATTTTGATTACCATTCTATTAGTGGACGTATATTAAAATTAGATTTATTAGGGCACGACGTTCCAACTATTTTACGTATGTTAAAGGACTTTACAGGCTTTGACCCACTTAACACACCTATGGATGATAAAGCTACTATGTCTTTATTTACATCTCCTAAAGCATTAGGTCTAACTGTTGAGGATATAGAATGTGACACAGGTTCATTAGGTTTGCCAGAATTTGGAACACCTTTTGTTATACAAATGCTTATGGATACTAAACCTAATAGTTTTTCAGACCTTGTTAAAATATCTGGTCTTTCTCATGGTACAGATGTTTGGTTTAACAATGCACAAGATTTAATAAAAAATAATGTGGCTACTCTTAAAGAAGTAATACCTACAAGAGATGATATTATGGTTTATCTTATATTAAAAGGGGTTGAAAATAAACTTGCCTTTACAATAATGGAATCTGTAAGAAAAGGTAAGGGATTAACTCAAGAATTTGAACAGGCTATGATAGAAAAAAATGTTCCAGATTGGTATATAGAATCTTGTAAGAAAATTAAATATATGTTCCCTAAAGGTCACGCAGTTGCTTATGTTACTAATGCTTTTAGAATGGGATATTTTAAAATAAATTATCCATATGCTTTTTATGCAAGTTTATTTTCTGTTAAAGTTGAAGACTTTGATTATGACCTTATGTGCTTTGGACTAGAAAAAGTACAAAAAGTTATAAAAGAAATACAAGTTTTAGGTAAAAATGCAACAACAAAAGAAAAAAATAAGTTAGTTATTTTAGAACTTGTTAGAGAAATGTATAAAAGAGGGCTTAAATTTACTAAAATGGATTTATATAAATCTAAAGGGTTTAAATTTAATGTTACAGAAGATGGACTTTTACCACCTTTATTTTGTGTTCAAGGACTTGGTGAACAAGCTACACAAAATATTATAGATGCAAGAGAAGAAGGAGAATTTAATACAATAGAAAATCTTGTAGAACGAACTAAAATAAGTAAAACAGTAGTAGAAATATTAAAACAAAATGGTGTTTTGGATGGCATACCAGATACAAATCAACTTACATTATTTATTTAGTTTATATTAATTAATATTCTTTATATAATATTTTTAAAAATTTTACAAAAACTTTACAATAATTATACTATACTATGCTGTTAACTTAAAATAATGTGTTGTATAATTCAAATATAATAAAAAATTTAATAAAAGATTTGGAGATAAGGCTATGAAAAGAATATTAAAATTTTTATTGGTATCAACATTAATTATAGCTACTTTAGTAGGTTGTGGCAGTACATCATCAACAGGTGATAGTTCTACATCAGTAGATAATAGTACAACTTCATCATCAGATATAAATCAAGATATAAGTGGTTCTATTACTATGAATGGGTCTACATCTATGGAAAAATTAGCTAACTCTTTAGCTGAAGTATTTATGCAAAAATATCCAAATGTTATGGTAACACCACAATTTACAGGTTCTGGTGCTGGTATTGAAGCAGTAGCTAATGGAACAGTAGATATTGGTAATTCATCTAGAGCTTTAAAAGAAGAAGAAATTAGTAAAGGTATTATAGAAAATGTTGTAGCATTAGATGGTATTGCTATAATTACTCATCAAGAAAATAGTGTTTCAGATTTAACTACTGACCAACTTAAAAATATATATAATGGAACAATCAATAATTGGAGTGAAGTTGGTGGAGAAGATATGGGTATAGTCGTTATTGGAAGAGAAGCAGGTTCTGGTACTAGAGGTGCTTTTGAAGAAATATTGGAATTAGAAGATAAATGTAAATATTCTCAAGAAATAGACTCTACTGGTGCAGTAGTTGGTAAAGTTGAGACTATTCCTGGCTCAATAGGTTATGTTTCATTAGATGTTATTGAAAATTCTAGTGCAAAAGTATTAGGTATAGATGGAATTGAAGCTAATCCAGAAAATATAAAAGCTGGCACATATACACTTTCTCGTCCTTTCGTTATGGCGACTAAAGGTGAAATAAGCGAACAAAGACCAGAAGTACAAGAGTTATTTAATTTCTTAAAAAGCGATGAAGGTAAAGAAATTATACAAAAAGTAGGATTAGTTACTGTAGATTAAAATAATAAAATATGATATAATTATGTACAATTATATCATATTTTGTTATTATATTACAATTAAGGTATGACTTAAACTTTTACTTTTTTTATATATAAATTACATATAAAATAAATGTTATTTAAAATATTTAATTTAAGAAAGGTATAATATTATGAATGAGCAAAAAGAAAATAGTATTTTTTCTCAAAATAAAAATAAGTCTATTATAGAAGAGGTTATGTATATAATATTTTTATTATGCTCTTTAGTGGCTGTAATAGCAGTATTTGCTATAACTATTTATATGATAGTTTCAGGTACACCAGCTATTTTTAAGGTTGGTATAAAAGAAATGCTTTTTAATCCAGTATGGAAACCAACATCAGAAGTACCATCTTTTGGTATAGCATATATTATTTTAACATCTATTATAGGTACATTTTTATCTATAATTATAGGTGTTCCTATCGGTATACTTACAGCAGTATTTTTATCGGATATAGCTAATAAAAAAGTATATATTTTTATAAAGCCTTGTATAGAACTTTTAGCAGGAATACCATCTATAATATATGGTTTATTTGGAATTTTAATAGTAAATCCTCTAATATATAAATTAGAATTATTTATTTTTAAAAACGACCCCAACCATCAATTTACAGGTGGTGCTAATCTTTTAGCTTCTATATTAGTTTTAGCAATAATGATTTTACCAACTGTTATAAATGTAAGTGAGACAGCTTTAAAATCAGTACCAACTAGTTTAAAACAAGCATCTTTAGCACTTGGTGCTACATACATACAAACTATATTTAAAGTATGTATACCTGTTGCAAAATCAGGTATAATAACAGCGGTTGTTTTAGGTATAGGAAGAGCTATTGGAGAAGCAATGGCAATAGTTTTAGTATCTGGTAATTCTGTAAATTTACCTTTACCATTTAATTCTGTAAGATTTTTAACAACTGGTATTGTGTCTGAAATGTCATATTCTTCTGGTTTACATAGAGAAGCTTTATTTACAATAGGACTTGTACTATTTATATTTATTATGGTTATAAATATTGTTATAAGTAGAATATTAAAGAAAGGAGATAAATAATGGAAAATAGTATTTATAATAAAAAATCTAGACCTTTAGATAATATTTTACTTGGACTTATATATTTATGTATGTCAATAACAGTTGTATTATTGGCTATAATAATAGGATATGTTGCATATAGAGGAATTTCTAAAGTTAATTGGGAGTTTTTATCAACAGTTCCATCAACTATTAATGGAACGTTTGGTATATTAGGTAATATAGTTAATACACTTTATATTATAGTTATTACATTATTAATAGCATTACCAGTAGGTATAGGTTCAGCTATATATCTAAATGAATATGCTAAAAATATGAAGTTTGTACGTATTATAGAATTTACAACAGAAACTTTGGCAGGAATACCATCTATAATATATGGTCTGTTTGGTATGGTATTTTTTGGAATAACGTTAAAACTGAAGTTTTCAATATTATGTGGAAGTTTAACTTTAACTATAATGATTTTGCCTTTAATAATAAGAACTACTACAGAATCTTTAAGAACAGTACCTAAAGGTTATAGAGATGGTGCAATAGGTATGGGAAGTACAAAATGGTATATGATACGAACTATAATATTACCTAGTGCGACTCCAGGGATAGTCACAGGTACAATTCTTGCTATGGGTAGAATAATAGGGGAATCAGCAGCACTTTTATTTACTGCTGGTAGTGTATATTTATTACCTAAAAATTTATTTACACATATATTTAATTCTGGTGGAACTTTAACTATACAAATGTACCTTAGTATGTCTAAAGCAGAATACGATAATGCATTTGGAATAGGATTTGTATTATTATGTTTAGTATTTATACTTAATATTATTACAAAACTTATAGTAAAACGTACCCAAAAATAATTTATGAAAGAGGAAGAAAAATGGAAAATAGTACTAAAATTTCTGTTGAAAACTTAAATTTATATTATGGAGCTCATCAGGCTCTTAAAAATATAAATATGAATATAGAAAAAGGTAAAATAACAGCATTTATAGGACCTTCTGGTTGTGGTAAATCTACATTTTTAAAAACTCTTAATAGAATGAATGATCTTATTGAAAATGTAAAAATAGATGGAAAAGTTTTATTAGATGGAGAAGATATATACTCCCCTAAAGTAGATACTACTCTTCTTAGAAAGAAAGTAGGAATGGTTTTTCAACAACCGAATCCATTCCCTATGAGTATATATGATAATATTGCATATGGACCTAGAATACATGGGATAAAATCTAAAACAATATTAGATGAAATAGTAGAAAAAAGTTTAAAAGGTGCTGCTATTTTTGATGAAGTAAAGGATAGATTAAAAAAATCAGCATTAGGATTATCTGGTGGACAACAACAAAGGCTTTGTATAGCTAGAGCGTTAGCTGTTAAACCTGAAGTTCTTTTAATGGATGAACCTACATCAGCCTTAGATCCAATATCTACTATAAAAATAGAAGAGCTTATGAGTGAACTTAAAAAAGAATATACAGTTGTTACTGTTACTCATAATATGCAGCAGGCAGCCAGAATATCAGATTATACATCATTCTTTTTAGTAGGTGAAATGGTAGAAATGGGAACAACAGATGATATTTTTTCAAGACCAAAAGATAAAAGAACAGAAGATTATATTACAGGAAGATTTGGATAATATTAATTATAATTAAATTTTAGGAGGGGTAATATGTCTGGTAGACTTACTTTTCAACATGAAATAGAAAAACTAAATGTAGAGCTTATAAAAATGGGAGCTTTAATAGAAGAAGCTATAGAAAATGTTATAATAGCTTTTAAAAAACAAGATCATACATTAGCTAAAGAAATTATTAAAAAAGACAGAGAAATAGATGATATGGAAAAAGCAATAGAAGGACATTGTCTTTCATTAATATTACGTCAACAACCTGTTGCAAAAGATTTGAGAATCGTTTCTACTGCTTTAAAAATGGTTACAGATATGGAAAGAATAGGAGATCATGCTTCAGACATTGCTAGCATAATTTTGAAAATAGATGCAGATCATGTTTTTGAAATAGTAGAACATATACCTGAAATGGCATCACTTGCTAAAAAAATGGTTAATGGAGCAATAGAATCATTTGTTAAAGGGGATACAGAACTTACTAAAAAAATTATAGAAATTGATGATAAATTAGATGCTTTATTTAAAAAAGTTAAATCTGAAGTTATAGAAATTCTTAAAAAATCTAATGATTTATGTGATATGTGTGTTGATTTTCTTATGATAGCCAAATATTTTGAAAGAATAGGAGACCATGCAGAAAATATTTGTGAATGGGTAGAGTTTAATGAAACTGGAGAATATAAAAATATTAGAATTTTATAGTAAAATGGTGTTGGGTTAACCCAACACCATTTTACTATAACTTATTATACATAATTAAAAATATATTTTAATAATTTTTTGCTAATAATTGAAAATATGCTTGTGGGTGTGCACATATAGGACAGCCTTTTGGTGCTTCTTTACCAGTGTGTATATGTCCGCAGTTAGCACATTGCCATACAACTTCAATATCTTTTTCAAAAACTTTATTTTCTTCAATATTTTTTAATAAAGCTAAATATCTTTCTTCATGTTCTTTTTCTATTTTAGCTACTCCTTCAAAGAGTTTTGCAATATGGTCAAAGCCTTCCTCTTTAGCGTCTTTAGCCATTTGGCTGTACATATCAGTCCATTCATAGTTTTCACCATTAGCAGCATCTTTAAGATTTTCTATAGTATTAGGTATACCATCGTGAAGAAGTTTAAACCAAATTTTAGCATGCTCTTTTTCATTATTTGCTGTTTCTAAAAATAAATTTGCTATTTGTTCATAGCCTTCTTTTTTAGCTTGACTAGCATAGTAAGTATACTTATTTCTTGCTTCAGATTCTCCTGAAAAAGCTTTTAATAAATTTTGTTCTGTTTTAGTTCCTTTTAAATTCATAATGTAAATCCTCCTATATTATATAATTTATAATAATTATACCAAAAATTTTATATAATGTCTAATATTACAATAAAAATAATTTTTTTTTATTAAATATTACCAATAATTATATATTGCAAATGTGTACAATATACAATTATTGTCTAAAATATTACTAAGTTTTAAATTAAACACATATAAATAGTTATTTATTATAAATTATCAAGAAATATAAAAAATTTTCTTTAAAATGATTGACTTTTTTTGTATTTAATGATAAAATTTATAAATGTGTTTATGTATTTTAACTACTTACAACACAGAAGTATTTAAATTTTACAGGGAGGTGCAATTAATGCCAACATTTAATCAGTTAGTTAGAAAAGGTAGACAAACTAAAATTGAAAAATCTACTGCTCCTGCTTTACAAAAAGGGTTAAATTCTCTTAGAAAAAAGCAAACTAACATGAGTTCTCCACAAAAAAGAGGAGTTTGTACATCTGTTAAAACTGCTACACCTAAAAAACCTAATTCAGCTCTTAGAAAAATAGCTAGGGTTAGACTTTCTAATGGTATAGAGGTTACAGCTTACATTCCTGGTGAAGGACATAACTTACAAGAACATAGCGTTGTTTTAATTAGAGGTGGTAGAGTAAAAGACGTACCTGGTGTTCGTTATCACATTATTAGAGGTACTCTTGATACTGCTGGAGTTGCTGATAGAAAGCAAGCTCGTTCTAAATATGGCGCTAAACGTGCTAAAGCTAAAAAATAATTTTAAAAATTTAGCAATTAATAATAAATTAATGCCGTGTACTTTAAATACTCTGTTTATGGTATTTGGTTGTGCATAGGCATGAAATGGCATTTTTTAATGTCAAGTACCGTTGAATTAATATAATTGATTAAGGAGGGAAGAATCGTGCCACGTAAAGGTCATGTTTCGAAAAGAGAAGTACTACCAGATCCAATGTATAAAAGTAAAGTAGTTACTAAACTTATAAATTCTATTATGCTTGATGGAAAAAAAGGTATTGCTCAAAAAATAGTTTATGGTGCATTTGCTATTGTTGAAGAAAAAACTGGTAATTCTGGTTTAGAAGGATTTGAGCAAGCGCTTAATAATATTATGCCTGTTCTTGAGGTAAAAGCTCGTCGTGTTGGAGGAGCTACTTATCAAGTACCTATTGAGATTAGACCAGAAAGAAGACAAACTTTAGGTCTTCGTTGGTTAACTACTTATAGTAGAAAAAGAGGCGAAAAAACTATGGAGGCTCGTCTTGCAGGTGAAATAATGGACGCCATCAATAATACTGGTGGTGCTATTAAGAAAAAAGAAGAAACTCATAAAATGGCAGAAGCGAACAAAGCTTTCTCTCATTATAAATGGTAATTATTAAGAATAAAATTAAAAAAATTACAGAGTTTATATATATAAAATTATAAAAAGGAGGAATAAGTGTGTCTAGAGCATGCCCGCTTGAATTAACAAGAAATATTGGGATTATGGCCCATATTGATGCTGGTAAAACTACTCTTACTGAGCGTATCTTATTCTATACTGGTCGTAACTATAAAATAGGCGATACTCATGAAGGTACTGCAACTATGGACTGGATGGAACAAGAACAAGAAAGAGGTATTACTATCACTTCTGCTGCTACTACAACTAAATGGAGCATTGGTGATGGTCCTATGCACCGTATCAATATTATTGATACACCAGGACACGTTGACTTTACTGTTGAAGTAGAACGTTCTCTTCGTGTACTTGATGGTTCTGTTGGTGTATTCTGTGCTAAAGGTGGAGTCGAGCCTCAATCTGAAACTGTTTGGAGACAAGCAGATAGATACAACGTACCTCGTATGGCATTTGTAAACAAAATGGACATTATGGGTGCAGACTTTTATAACGTTGTTTCTATGATTAAAGACAGACTTAAAGCTAATGCTGTTCCTGTACAACTTCCTATTGGAGCAGAAGATGACTTTGTTGGTATTATTGACCTTATGGAAATGAAAGCCTATATTTATAAAGATAAACAAGGTACAGACATTTCTATAGAAGATATTCCAGCAGATATGATTGATAAAGCTAATGAATATAGAACTCAAATGATTGAATCTATTGCTGAAACATCAGATGAGCTTATGGATAAGTATTTTGAAGAAGGAGAAGAGGCTTTTACTATAGAAGAACTTAAAAAAGGACTTCGTGAAGCTTGTATAGCTTGTAAAGCTGTTCCTGTTTTCTGTGGTTCGGCTTATAGAAATAAAGGTGTTCAAAAACTTCTTGATGGTGTATTAGAATATATGCCTGCTCCTACTGATATTCCTGCTATTAAAGGACATATACCAGGGGATGAAGAAAATGAAATTGAAAGAATTTCTTCGGATGATGAACCTTTTGCAGCTTTAGCATTTAAAATCATGAATGACCCATTTGTTGGTAAACTTGCATTCTTTAGAGTTTACTCTGGTGTATTAGAATCTGGTTCTTATGTTTATAACTCTGTTAAAGGTAAAAAAGAACGTATTGGACGTATTCTTCAAATGCATGCAAATTCTCGTGAAGAAATAGATAAAGTTTATGCTGGAGATATTGCAGCAGCAGTAGGTTTAAAACTTACTACTACTGGTGATACTCTTTGTGATGAAAATAATGAAGTAATACTTGAATCTATGAACTTCCCAGAGCCAGTTATATCTGTTGCTATTGAACCTAAAACTAAAGAGGGTAGAGATAAAATGGGTATAGCACTTGCTAAACTTGCAGAAGAAGATCCAACATTCAAAACTTATACTAATCAAGAAACTGGTGATACTATTATTGCTGGTATGGGTGAGCTTCATCTTGAAATTATTGTTGACCGTCTTTTAAGAGAATTTAAAGTTGAAGCTAACGTAGGTGCTCCGCAAGTTGCTTATCGTGAAGCGTTTAGAAAAGATGTTGATGTTGAAAGTAAATATGCTAGACAATCTGGTGGTAAAGGTCAATATGGTCATTGTAAAATCAGATTTGAAGTTATGGATGCTAATGAAGGCAAAACTTATGAATTTGTTAATGAAATTGTTGGTGGTGCTATTCCTAAAGAATATATTCCAGCTGTTGATAAAGGTATTCAAGAAGCTATGCAATCTGGTATCATTGGTGGATATCCAGTTGTTGGTTTAAGAGCTGTATGTTATGATGGTTCTTATCACGAGGTAGACTCATCTGAAATGGCATTTAAAATAGCTGGTTCTATGGCATTCAAAGATGCTATGAAAAAATCTGATCCAGCTTTACTTGAACCTATTATGAAAGTAGATGTTACTGTACCTGAAGATTATACAGGTGAGGTTATTGGTGATATGAATAGCCGTCGTGGTAGAATTGAAGGTATGGAACCATTAAATGGTATGCAAGTTGTTCATGGATTTGTACCTCTTGCAGAAATGTTTGGATATTCTACTGACCTTCGTTCTAAAACTCAAGGTCGTGGTACTTATACTATGGAAGTACATCACTATGAGGCAGTTCCAAAAAGCATTCAAGAAAAAGTTGCTGCTGGTAGAAGTCAAGAATAAAATTATAATTAATTTTTAATTATATAAAATTAAAAAATTTAGTAAAAATATTTATAAAAAATATAATAAGTACTTGCATTTTTTACAAATATTAACTATAATAAATACAAACATTATAAATTTATATTTTCTATTTTAAGGAGGAAAATTTTAATGGCTAAGGCAAAATTTGAAAGAAATAAACCACACGTTAATATTGGTACTATTGGTCACGTTGACCATGGTAAAACTACTTTAACTGCTGCTATCACTAAAACTTTAGCAGATAGATATCAATTAGGTAGTGCTGTTGATTTTGATAAAATTGACAAAGCTCCAGAAGAAAAAGAAAGAGGTATTACTATCTCTACTACTCACGTAGAATATGAAACTCCTAATAGACACTATGCTCACGTTGACTGTCCAGGACATGCTGACTACGTTAAAAATATGATTACTGGTGCTGCTCAAATGGATGGTGCTATCCTTGTTGTTGCTGCTACTGATGGTCCTATGGCTCAAACTAGAGAACATATCCTTCTTTCTCGTCAAGTAGGTGTTCCTAAAATTGTTGTATTTATGAACAAATGTGATATGGTTGATGATGAAGAATTATTAGAATTAGTTGAAATGGAAATCACTGACCTTTTAGCTGAACAAGGATTTGAAGATTCTCCAGTTATTAGAGGATCTGCTTATCAAGCACTTCAAGATACATCTGGTGAATGGGGCGATTGCATTATTAAATTATTTGAAGTTATTGATGAATATATCCCTAATCCAGAAAGAGATTCTGATAAACCATTCCTTATGCCTGTAGAGGACGTATTCTCTATTACAGGTCGTGGTACAGTTGCTACTGGTAGAGTAGAAAGAGGTACTCTTAATGTTTCTGATGAAGTTGAAATCGTTGGTCTTGCAGAAGAATCTCGTAAAGTAGTTGTTACTGGTATTGAAATGTTCCGTAAGCTTCTTGATACTGCTGAAGCTGGTGATAACATTGGTGCACTTCTTCGTGGTGTTCAAAGAGATGAAATTGAGAGAGGTCAAGTATTATGTAAACCAGGTTCAATTACTCCTCATACTAAATTTACTGCACAAGTTTATGTATTAAAAGCTGATGAAGGTGGACGTCATAAACCATTCTTCAATAACTATAGACCACAATTCTATTTCAGAACAACTGACGTTACAGGCGTTATCAATCTTCCAGAAGGTACAGAAATGTGTATGCCTGGAGATAATATTGAAATGACTATTGAGCTTATTTCTCCAATTGCTATGGAAGAAGGTTTACGTTTTGCTATCCGTGAAGGTGGTAGAACAGTTGGTTCTGGTGCGGTTGTTTCTATTATTGAATAATTATAATGTTTTAAGGCAAAGTACAAATGTACTTTGTCTTTTTAAAAGTTATAATTGTTTCTAGTATATATTTTAGTTATATCTAAAAATAATTTTTTATTATGGATAAAAATTATAAATATTATCATTGAATAATGTATTTTATACACAAAAGTAGATATTTTGAAGTTTTATTTTATAATAATTTATTAAATATATATTTTT
>CAMMEG010000047.1 GCA_946495765.1 uncultured Eubacteriaceae bacterium | reverse complement strand
ATTTCTTTTTTAAGGTCTTCTATAAATCTATTTATAATTTGACCTTCTTTTAATCCTCCATGTCCAATAGCTGCACATATAGCATCCCAATCTCTAAAGCCATATCTTTCTAAAACTTTTTTAATTCTAATAGGAGTGGCCAGTTCGCTAAATACAAAGCCTTTTCTTTTTGCTTCTTTTTCAAGCATTTCTTTGCCTTTTAATATATTTTCTTCTTTATTTATTGTTTTAAACCATTGGTTTATTTTATTTTTAGCTTCACTACTTTTAACCATTTTTAGCCAATCCATACTAGGTCCATGGGAATTTTGGCTTGTAATAATTTCTATTCTATCACCATTTTGTAAAGTATAGTCAAATGTTACTATTTTACCATTTACTCTAGCTCCAACCATAGTATTACCAACTGCACTATGTATAGAATAAGCAAAATCTATTGGATTTGAGCCATAAGGTAAACTTTTAACCTCTCCTGTTGGAGTAAAACAATATACATTTTCATTAAAAGAATCTAAGTCTGTTTTTATAGTGTCCATAAATTCTTTATTATCTGACATATCTTTTTGCCATTCTAATATTTGTCTAAGCCATGTAAGTTTTTCTTCTTCAGCAGTTTCTTTAACATTTTTACTTCCTGATTTATATTTCCAATGGGCTGCTATACCATACTCGGCAATACGATGCATTTCCAATGTTCTAATTTGTATTTCAAAAGGTAATCCTTCAGGTCCTATTAAAGTATTATGTAACGACTGATACATATTAGACTTTGGCATAGCTATATAATCTTTAAATCTACTAGGTATAGGTTTATACATTTCATGAACAAGCCCTAAAACTTCATAACAATCTCTTATAGTAGCAACTATAATTCTAACTGCAAAAAGATCAAATATTTGGTCTAAAGTTTTATCTTGATTAAGCATTTTTTTATATATACTAAAGAAATGTTTTGGTCTACCATATATTTCACACTTTAAGTTATCTTCTTTACATTTTTTAGATATTTCATCTACTATTTTTTGTACATATTCTTCACGTTCGTGTTGCTTTCGTTCTATTTTTTCTGCTAAATCATAGTATGCTGTTGGGTCTAAATATCTAAGACATAAATCCTCAAGTTCTATTTTTATTTTAAATATACCAAGTCTTGTAGCAAGAGGTGCATATATATCAAGAGTTTCTTGAGCTTTTTCTCGTTGTTTTTCTTTACTCATAAATTGTAGGGTACGCATATTATGTAACCTATCAGCTACCTTTATTAATATTACCCTTATATCTTTAGCCATAGCCAAAAACATTTTTCTATAATTCTCTGCTTGTAATTCTTCTTTAGAAGAAGATGAATAAGTAAATTTATCTAATTTTGTAACACCACTTACAATGTTAGCTATTTCTTCACTAAATAACTCTTTTAAATCTTCAAAAGAATATTTTGTATCTTCTATTACATCATGTAAAATACCAGCCACAATAGATTCTAAGTCTAATTCTAGCTCTGATAATATAATAGCTACACAAAGAGGGTGTATAATATAAGGTTCTCCAGACTTTCTAAGCTGTTCTCCATGTGCTTCTCTTGCAAGATTATATGCCTTTTCTATAATACTAAAATCCGTTACTGGATGATATTTTTTTATTTTTTCAATTAATGTATCATAAAGTTGTTTACATTCTTCCATAAATATCCTCCTTTCAAATCTATTTTATTAATTATTATTATATTAATTTTTTTATATAATTTCAAGTAAAATTAACAAAGGATATTGTAATTTTAAGTACAATATCCTTTGTTTAAAATATAGTCTATAATTTATAAATTATAAAAATAAAATTAGTTATAATTAATATTTTAAGTTAAAAATTATAAAAAAAATGAAACTTTATTTATAGCATATTCTGCAAACTCATTATAACTATTAATCATCAATGACTTTTTAAATCTTTTTTCAGCTTTTTTAAACTTTTCCTTATTAAAATTAACAACACCTAAATTATAATATACAGTAGATCTAAATTCTCTGTTCAATATCTGAATTATTATGTGAATAAAACCTAAACAAGCTAATACTGTACCCAAAGCTATTAATACTAAGTTTTTTAAAAAAATTCCTATTAAAAGTAATGGAACTCCAATTATTGCTACAAATGGATTAAATTTTATGCTAACAAATGGTAATTTATCACCTATAATATTTTGTTCATTTTCTTTTTGAAATGAATATACTTTAGACTTTGTTATCCTTTGTTTTTGGATAGGCTTTTTTCTAGGTTTAGGTATAACTACATTATCACCTAACTCTTTAAATTCGGCTACTACCCCACCCTTTATTTTAAATAATATATGTACATCTTTTTTTAAGTTTTTTAAGTTTTCTGACCTTACTTCCTTACTTATGTGTAATATGTAATACTCTTCTTCTCTATAAGGCTCTAATGTTTCTATAACTATTAATTCTAAAGCTTTATTATATATTATATTAGTCTTAAAAATATATCCATTAGTATCTGTTACCTTCATTGTTTTTTTAGATACACTAGTTTCATCAAGAGGTAAACTAAATTTTATATACCAATATATTTTTTCTTCTGTATTTTCTATTTCATTTTTAAACTTGTCATTTATATCTTTTTGAGATGCATCTAATTTTATTTTTTTATCATTATAAGCCATTATATCCTCTCCATAAGTCTAATTATCTTCTTTAATACAATATCGTCAATGTTTCACTTTTTATTTAGTTATATTCATCTAAATATTTTTCTAAACAATTTGTTATTTGCTTATAATATAATAAAAATTCCTTACTAGTTCTAAAATCTTTTATATTATTTTCTATATTTAAAGATAAAACTATATTGGCTGGTTTTTTAGCCAATATATATATTTTATCTGATAAATATATAGCTTCATTTATATCATGTGTTATAAATATTATTGTTTTATTTTCATATTTTATCATTTGTTTAAACCACTTATATACACTTTGTTTAGTTATACTATCTAAGGCTGAAAAAGGTTCATCAAAAAGCATTAAATCACTTTCTTTTAAATAAGCTCTTATAAAGGCTACCCTTTGTTTCATACCGCCAGATAGTTCTGATGGATATTTATTTATATGTTTATATAATCCAAATTTTTCTAATAGGGGTATTGCTTTTTCATATGCTATTTTTTTATTTATTCCATTTATTTTAAAAGGCAAACATACATTATCTAAAACATTAAGATATGGTAATAATAAGTGTTTTTGTGTCATATAACTTATATTTTTCTTTTGATTTGTAATATCTTTTTCTTCTAAAAAAATTTTTCCATTATCAGGATTTTCAAACCCTGCTAATATATTAAAAAGGGTTGTTTTACCAACCCCACTTTTACCAAGAAAAGATACTATTTCACCTTTTTTTAAAGAAAAATTTATATTTTTTATTATTTCTATATTATCATAAGATTTGCATATATTTTCTAGTCTTATATAATCCATATTTTCTCCTTTATTGTGGTAAATAGTCATTTGTAAATCCTTTATCGGTTAAATCTTTTGTTATTATCCCTTTTTCATAAGCCCAATTATAAAAATTATTCCATCTTTCTTTATCTATATATCCCCATTGTGAAACTTCAGATTTATATTCATTAGCAAGATATTTTTGACTTTCTATAATCATATTAATGTCATATTCCGGTACATATTTATAAAGTATTTCTGCACTTTCTTCTGGATTTTCTATTGCATATTCATATCCTTTTTTAGTAGCTTGTAAAAATCTTTTAGCTATATCTTCATTTTCAGCTAAATATTTTTCACTAGATACTATAACAGGGGTATAAAAATCTAAAGCTGGCTCTACATCTTTAAATTTTATAAAGTTATAATCAAGTCCTGAAACTTTTGCCATCATAGTATCCCACGCCTCAAATACCCATACAGCATCTACATTAGTCTGTATAGCTGATACAGCATCTGTTACAGAACTATGATAAAGCTCTACGTTTTCAAAATCTCCACCTTGATTTTCCATAACTTGTTTTATTGTAGCCTGTTCTAAATCATTATCCCACGTTGCATATACTTTACCTTCTAAATTTTTAAAATTATCTATACCTTTTTCTTTTAAAGATAAAATACCAGATGTGTTATGTTGTATTATAGTAGCAACAGCAACTATTGGAAAATTATCATTTTCATTAATAGCCATACCCATAGTGTCTTGAAATGACACTCCAAAGTCTGCCTTACCAGCGGCTACTAATGCAGTAGTAGACTCTTCTGGTGGATTTAACACCTCTAAATCTATACCTAACTCATTATAAAATCCTTTTTCTATAGCAACATATATTCCTGTATGATTAGTGTTAGGTGTCCAATCTAACAAAAAGCTAACTTTATCATTTTCTTTTGTTTCGGTATTATTTAATTGTTGTTGATTTTTGCTACACCCTACAAATAAAGTACATATTAAAGAAATGCTTATAATCTTACTTACTATTTTCATATATTCCTCCCAAAATATCTATTCTTTCCAATATATTATTTTGTTTTCTAAAATTTTTATAAACCAAACCAATAATAAACTAAGTAAACTAATAATTATAATACTTGCAAACATTTTATCAAAAGCATATGCCTTTTTTACTCTAGTCATATAAACCCCTATTCCCTTTTCTCCTCCCAGCCATTCAGCCACAACAGCTCCTACTATTGCATAAGTTGCTGATATTTTAAGCCCTGAAAAAAAGCTTCTCATAGCAAAAGGTATTTTTACAATAAAAAGTGTTTTAAAATAGCTACTATCCATAGATTTCATTAATTTTAACATATCTTCATCTATACTTTTAAATCCTGTAATTATACTTATAGTCATAGGAAAAAAACAAGTAGAAAAAATAAGTAATATTTTAGGCATAATACCAAATCCAAACCAAAGTACAATAATAGGAGCTATTGCTATTGTTGGTATAGTTTGGCTTATGACTAATATAGGATATATAGCTTTATTAAATATTTTATATTTATCCATAATTATAGCTAATATAAAACTAAATATTATACTAATTAAAAGACCTATGGTTGCCTCTAATAGAGTAATTCCTATATGGCTAAAAATTAACTTAAAATCTTTTATAAATGCTAAAAGTACATCTAAAGGACTAGGTAGCATAAATCTAGGTATAAATTCTATATAACTTATAATCCCCCATATTATAATTATTAATAAAACTGTTAAAATACTAATATATTTATATATTATACTTTGAAACTTTTTCATCTATACTCATTACTCCTAAAGGATTATAAGCTATTTTTATATATGTAAGTATATCTTTAGCCCCTTCTTTTTCTGCTATTAATATGCTTTCTTTTAAAATATCTAATATTTGATTTAGCTCCCCTTCTACAACTGTTTCAAAAGGACAAACAACCATATTAAGTCCTTTACTTTTTATATTTTCTATTACTTTGTCTATTACCCTTATGTTATCATCTCTTTGTGATAATCGTGGTAATATTTGTATTGCCATACTTGCTTCATAATTTTGGTTCATTTTTATTCTCCTTATATATTATATTTTTAGTTAATACTATAAATATGAAAAATTTAAGTTAAAAATAAAGTTATAAATTAATTAGTGTAAACTAATTTTTTAATACTTTGTATCAAAAAATAGCTAGCAATATTATTATTCTTAAACAAAAGCTAATTTATAATTTTTGTTTTGAATAATAAAGTCACAACTTAATTATATTAAAAAAGTGCAAAGGAAAAATACCTTTGCACATAAAATACAATATATTCTTCCTACGCTGGCATTATCCAGTTCAGGTTAAAGGTTAAATGTATCAATTAACATTCTCTCAGCCAAGAAAACTTAGCACCCTTGAATAGTATTAACTTGTATTTAAGTATATTACTATTTTTTTATATTGTCAATATTAATTTTTTATATTTAAATAATGATTACTTTTTTTGATAATTTATATCAAAAAAGATATTCCTAGTTATTATTCTTAAAAAGAAATTTAAATAAATATAAATTTAAAACTTTTATTTTGAATAATAAATTAATATGTTAATTATATTAATAAAGTACCTTATAAAATATTATTACTTATATTTATTATATAAATTACTAACTAATAATGCGTGTTTTTGTTCGTCCATAAGTGGTTCATATATCATATCTCTTATAGGTAAATCTAAAAATGCTGACATAAGCATTCTATAAAATTCTGCACCTTCTAATTCGCTTTGTATACTGTTATATAATTCATCTTTTAAACTTCCCTCTATTACTTTATCTTCAATTTGTCCCATTACAAATTCTTCTCCTGTAAGAATTCTATATAAGTCCATGAAAATTTTTTTATGTTTCATTTCATCAAGATAAATTTGTCTTAAAATAGATTTGTCGTTTTCATCATTGACCATATTATACAATTTTTTATAATATTTAGTATCTCTTTCTTCATCTTTTATAGCTTCTTCTATAGATTCTATAATATATCTTCTAAAATCCTCTTCTTCTACATTCTCATCTTTATAATTATCAGAGTTTAAATTTTCTTTTACTATGTCTAATTTTTTAATTTGTTCATCTTTATTTGAAAAATAAGGATACATTTTTTACCTCCTAAAGCTCTTTTATATATGTATATGCCTATTAATTTAATATATGTATAATTTATTTTTATTAAAAAACTTATTAAATATCTTCAATAATAATAACTTATCCAAGTTCATTATTAATAATAAAAATATTATTAATTAATTATTTTTATGTTAAATATACTAGAATAAATCATTACTTTATTTTAAATATTTATAATTTTATAAACTTATAAACATATTTTAATTGTATTTTATAAAATATAAATACTTGTATAAATATTTATTATTTACTTGTATAAATTTTTTTTATTTTTTTATTAAAAATACTTGCTTTTTTCTTGTATAAAGTTTAAAATTTTTTAGTAGAGTTTTATTTACAAATTTAAGAGTGAGAGGTTTTATTATGCAAAAATTAGATCTATTATATACGGGTAAAGCAAAAAAAGTTTTTAAAACAGAGGATTCCAATCTTTGTATCTTTGAATATAAAGACGACGCTACTGCATTTAACGGAGAAAAGAAAGGTTCTTTTGATGGCAAAGGTATAATAAATAACCAAACTGCTAATCTAATATTTAAAATATTAGAAAAGCAAGGTATAAAAACACATTTTGTAAAAGAGATTAGTCCACGAGAAACTTTAGTAAAAAAAGTAGATATTATTCCTTTAGAAGTTATTATTAGAAATGTAGCTGCTGGTTCTTTTTGTAAAAGATATGGCACAGCTGAGGGTACAGTTTTTAGCTCTCCTACTCTTGAATTTAGCTATAAAAATGATAGCTTAGGTGACCCTTTAATTAATGATTATCATGCGGTAGCCTTAAATATTGTAACCAAAGAACAAATAGAAGAGATTTCTAATTTAGCTTTTAGTATTAATACGGCTTTAATAGAAATATTTAAAAATATAGATATAAAGCTTGTAGACTTTAAAATAGAAGTTGGCTTTGATAATGAAAAAAATATTATTCTTTCTGATGAAATATCTCCAGATACTTGTAGATTATGGGATATACATACAAATAAAAAGTTAGATAAAGACCAATTTAGATTAGACTTAGGTGAGTTTGCAGATGTTTATCACGAAGTATATAAACGTCTTGTAGAAAAATATCCTAATATTTAAGGAGGTATATAAAGATGAGAGAACTTCACGAAGAATGTGGAATTTTTGGTATATATGACCCAAATGGAGAATGTGCAAAATCTACATATTATGGACTTGTATCATTACAGCATAGAGGACAAGAAGGTTGTGGTATAGCAGTAAACAGAGATAGGGAAATATATCACTATAAAGATTTAGGGCTTGTAAATGATGTTTTTAATCAAAATATATTAGAAGACTTAGAAGGAAATATGGCTGTTGGACACGTTAGATACTCAACAACTGGTGGTAATCTTAGAGAAAATGTACAACCTCTTGTTTTAAGATATATAAAAGGTACATTAGCAATAGCACACAACGGTAACCTTACTAATACATATAAATTGAAAAAAGAATTAGAAAAAACAGGTGCTATTTTTCAAACTACATCTGATACAGAAGTTATAGCATATCTTATTGCTAGAGAACGTATAAATACAAAATCTATTGAAGAAGCTGTAAAAAATGTTATGAATATTTTAGAAGGTGCTTATTCTTTATTAGTTATGAGCCCTAATAAGCTAATAGCTGCTCGTGATAAATGGGGATTTAGACCACTTTGTATGGGTAAAAAAGGAAATGCAATAGTTTTTGCTTCAGAAACTTGTGCATTTAATACAATAGATGCAAAATTCGAAAGAAATATTAAACCTGGTGAAGTTTTTGTTATAGAACAAGGTAAAACTTCATCATATCAAGACAATTGTTTAGAAAAATCTCATCTTTGTATATTTGAGCATATATATTTTGCTCGTCCTGACAGTCTTATAGAAAATGAGGTAGTACATGAAACAAGAAAAAGAGCTGGTATGTTTTTAGCAAAACAATCTCCTGTTGAGGCAGATATTGTAATTGGTGTTCCAGACTCTGGACTTAGTGCTGCTGAAGGATATGCTGAATATTCTAAAATACCAAATCAAATGGGATTTGTAAAAAATAGATATATAGCAAGAACATTTATAAAGCCTAATCAAAAAGAACGAGATACCGCTGTTAAAATGAAGTTAAATGCCCTTTCTAACGTTGTAAAAGGTAAACGTGTTATTATGGTAGATGATAGTATTGTTCGTGGTACTACAAGTGGACGTATAGTAAATCTTTTAAGAGAAGCTGGTGCTACTAAAGTTCACGTTCGTATATCTTCACCACCATTTTTATGGCCTTGTTTTTTTGGAACAGACATACCATCAAGAGATTCCCTTATAGCTAATAAACATAATATTGAAGAAATTGCAAAAATGATAAACGCTGATAGCTTAGACTTTTTAAGTCTTGATAATCTTCATAAAATAGCACCTAATTCTACAAGTAGTTTTTGCGATGCTTGTTTTACAGGTAATTATCCTATTAATGTAGAGCATTTATTATAATTTATATATTTAAGAAAGGAAACTAACTATGGATAAAAATATTTATGAAAGCCCTCTAAATTCTCGTTATGCAAGTAAAGAAATGAAAGAAATTTTTTCTCCAGACAAAAAATTTAAAACATGGAGAAAACTTTGGATAACATTAGCAAAAGCAGAAAAAGAGCTAGGACTTAATATTACAGACGAACAAATAAAAGAGCTAGAAACCTTTGCGGATAATATAAATTATGATGTGGCAATAGAACGTGAAAAAATAACAAGACACGATGTTATGGCTCATATATATGCTTATGGTGTACAATGTCCAAAGGCTAAAGCTATAATTCATCTTGGTGCAACAAGTTGTTATGTAGGTGATAATACAGATATAATTATAATGAAAGATGCTTTAGAACTTATTAAGGGTAAAGTTTTATCTGTTATATCTAATTTATCTAAATTTGCCTTAGAATATAAAGACTTACCTACTCTTGGATTTACACATTTTCAAGCTGCTCAACTTACAACAGTTGGTAAAAGAGCTTGTCTTTGGATACAAGATTTAATGATGGATTTAGAACAAATTGATTTTTGTCTTGAAAATATAAAATTATTAGGTTCTAAAGGTACAACGGGCACTCAAGCTAGTTTTATGGAGCTTTTTAATAATGATAATGAAAAAGTAAAAAAATTGGATAAATTAATAGCAGAAAAACTAGGTTTTAAAGGTGTATTTTCTGTATCTGGACAAACATATTCTAGAAAGCTTGATAGTATTATTATAAATATATTAAGTGGCATTGCACAAAGTGCTACAAAATTTTCAAATGATATGCGTCTTTTGCAACATTTAAAAGAAATGGAAGAACCTTTTGAAAAAGGTCAAGTAGGCTCTTCTGCTATGGCATATAAAAGAAACCCTATGCGTTCTGAACGAATTGCAGGTCTTGCTAGATACATTATAGTTGACGCATTAAATCCTGCTATTACTACATCTACTCAATGGTTTGAAAGAACTTTAGACGATTCTTCTAATAAGAGAATTTCTATACCTGAAGCCTTTTTAGCAACAGATGCTATTTTAAATATTTATATAAATATATCTGAAAATCTAGTTGTTTATCCAAAAGTTATAGAAAAACATATTATGGAAGAATTACCTTTTATGGCAACAGAAAATATTATGATGGACGCTGTTAAAAAAGGTGGAGATAGACAAGAATTACACGAAAAAATTAGAGAGCACTCAATGGAAGCTGCTAAAGTAGTTAAAGTTAATGGAGGTAAAAACGACCTTATAGAACGTATAGTAAATGATAAATCTTTCAATCTTTCTATGGAAGATATATCAAAAATATTAGAACCTAAAAATTTTATTGGACGTGCTCCTATGCAAGTTTTAGATTATGTAACTGAAGAAGTTATTCCTATACTAGAAAAAAATAAAAATAATCTTGCTAAAGGTAGCGAACTTACAGTTTAAGGAGGAAACAAAATGGTTAGAGCAATAGTAGGTGCAAACTGGGGAGATGAAGGTAAAGGTAAAATAACAGACCTTTTCGCTGAACAATCTGATATAGTTGTTAGATTTCAAGGTGGAAGTAATGCTGGACACACTATTATAAATCAACACGGAAAATTTGCCCTTCATCAATTACCTTCAGGAGTTTTTAACCCTAATACAGTTAATATTATAGGTAATGGTGTAGCCCTTAATATAGAATATCTTATGGAAGAAATAGAAAGTATTGTATCAAAAGGTATAAAATTTAATCTTCTTATATCCAATAGGGCTCAAGTTTTATTACCTCACCATATTCTTTTAGATGTATATGAAGAAGAACGCCTTGGAGATAGGAAATTTGGCTCAACAAAAAGTGGTATTGCACCTTTTTATGCTGATAAATTTTCTAAAGTGGGGCTTCAAGTTTGGGAACTTTATGAAAAAGATAGACTTAAAGACAAACTTAAACATATGTATGAAAAAATAAATATTCAATTTAAGTATTTATATAATAAACCAGAAATAGACTATTTAGAAGTTTATGAAAAACTTATAAAATATTCTGATATGATTAAAGAAAATGTTAAAGATACTTCGACTTATCTTAGAAATGCTATTAAAGAAGGTAAAAATATTCTTTTAGAAGGACAGCTTGGTGCTTTAAAAGATACAGACCATGGTATATATCCTTATGTTACTAGTTCGTCTACTCTTGCTGGGTATGCTACTGTTGGTGCTGGTGTTCCACCTCACGCTATTAAACAAATCACTGTCATAACAAAAGCATACTCTAGTGCTGTTGGTGAAGGACCTTTTGTTAGTGAGTTATTTGGGGATGAAGCTGAAGAACTTAGAAAACGTGGTGGAGATGCTGGTGAATATGGAGCTACTACTGGTCGCCCTCGTCGTGTTGGACACTTTGATGCTGTAGCCACAAGATATGGTTGTGAAATTCAAGGGGCAACAGAAGTATGTATAACTTGTCTTGATGTTCTTAGCTATATGGATACTATTAAAGTTTGTACTGGATATGAACTAAATGGCAAAATATATAAAGACTTTTTAACCACAGAAGAACTTTATAAAGCAAAACCTGTTTATGAAGAATTAAAAGGTTGGAAAATAGATATTCGTGGTATAAAAGAATATGATAAATTACCAAAAGAAGCTAAAGATTATATAGAATTTATAGAAAAACAACTTGGTATAAAAGTATCTATGGTTTCTAATGGCCCAAAAAGAGATGAAATTTTATTTAGATAATATTTATAGTAATTTTTTTAATAAAAAATAAGGCTTAAAAATAAGCCTTATTTTTTATTAAATCTAATATAAAATTAAAATTTAGAAATATTTATTTTTGATTATAAAAACTTTAATTAACTTATAATTTTATTTTTTCTCTTTAGGATTAAATATCAATGCCATAATAAATGCAAAAACTATTGCACAAGTTATACCACCTGCTGTAGCTTTAATTCCTCCTGTAAATATTCCTATTAACCCTATTTCATCTACTTCTCTCATAACGCCCTTTGCCAAAGCATATCCAAATCCTGGTAATGGTACAGTAGCTCCTGCTCCAGCAAAGTCTACAAGAATTTCATATAATCCAAATCCTTGTAATATACACCCTACTACTACAAATAAAACTAAAATTCTAGCAGAGGTAAGCTTTGTTTTATCAATTAATATTTGACCTAAAACACATATTAATCCACCAACTATAAAAGCCTTTAAATAATCCATATATATTCTCCTATCATTAATTTAATATAATATAGTATTTTTTTCAATAATAAGATTTTTATACATTTTATAATTAATTTTAAATATAAACTTTTTAAATTATTAAATTTTTTATAATAATATTAAACTTTACTTTTTGTAATTATAATTTTTAAAATTTTTAATATTTATTACTTTCTATATTTTACATTATATTAAATAAAATCATTACTATAACCATAATCAGAAAAATAAAAAATAAATTGATAATAATCCTGATTAAATAATTTGTATTGTAAATACAAAAATAAATGAACTCCTAAAACTATAATCTAAATTAATTTGATTTATATACCAATTAATAAAGCTGAAAACTTCTTGTTAAAACTAGCTAGTGTATTATACAAAATATTTGATAAAAATTTTTAAAATACCAATATTTCCTAAACATCTTCTAAAATTTTATTCTTATTTTTAATTTCTTGCATATTAGTAAAAAAAGTAAAATTAATATAGTAGTAAGTTAAATATATATATTAATT
>CAMMEG010000046.1 GCA_946495765.1 uncultured Eubacteriaceae bacterium | reverse complement strand
ATTATTGAAGAAAATGATATACTTATTATTAATCAATTATAAAAAATAATTTTTATAATGAAATATATTAAAAATCAGAGATTTCTTTATTTTTCTTCAAAAAAATTAAAATAAAAATTAGATTATAATTTTTATTTGTAAGAATAAACCAATAGTTTAATTATGTATAATAATTAATACTAAAAATTGTACAAAAAGCTTGCAATATATTTTAATATATGATATAATCCTAAATTGGAATAATCCTTGTTCTCTTTTTATAGAGAGCCAAAGACCAAAAGGAGGTGCAGAGAATGAATAAATATGAATTAGCAGTTGTTGTTAAACCAACATTAGAAGAAGAAGCGCTTAAAGCTGAGTTTGAAAGTGTTCAAGAAATTATCACTAAATTTGGTGGTAACATTGAAAAAGTTGATGATTGGGGCAAACGTAAACTTGCTTACGAAATTAAAAAATTCAATGAAGGTTTTTATAGCTTTATTACTTTTACATCTAATAGTGAAACTCCAATTGAAATTGAGCGTCGTATGCGTATTAAAGAAAACGTACTTCGTTATTTAGTTGTTCGTCAAGAAGCTTAAATTTGTGAGGTGTTTTTATGAATAAGGTTATAATATCTGGTAGACTCACTAGAGACCCAGAAATTAGATATTCTCAAAGTGCAGAGCCAATTGCTGTTACTCGTATAGGTGTTGCTGTAAATCGTAGATTTAAAAGAGATGGTGAGCCAGATGCTGATTTTATAAACTGTGTAGCTTTTGGTAAAACTGCAGAGTTTATTAGTAAATATTTTACTAAAGGTAGAATGATTGGTATTGTTGGTACACTTAGAACTAACTCATGGACAGATAATAATGGTCAAAAGCGTACTTCTGTTGATGTTCAAATAGAAGAAGCTGAATTTTTAGAAAGTAAATCAGCATTTGAAAATAGTCAACAATATAATACGCCTAATATGTCTAATCAGGAACAGTCAACATTTAACAACTCACAAAATAATGCTCCAGATTCTGATGATTTTTATAGTATAGAAACTGGTGTAGATGATGATAACTTACCATTTTAATAATTTCGTATTAAGTTTATAAAGGAGGGAAAACCAATGGTTAACAAAAAACGTGGAAAAAGAAAAAAACGTGTTTGTGCTTTTTGTGCTGAAAAAGTAGATTTTGTTGATTACAAAGATACTGCTAAGCTTAAAAAATATATTTCTGAAAGAGGAAAAATATTACCTAGAAGAATAACTGGCAACTGTGCTAAACATCAAAGAGTTTTAACAATAGCTATTAAAAGAGCTAGACATGTTGCTTTACTTGCATATACACAAGATTAATTTTTTTTTAAGGCTAGCTTAAAAGTTATAAGCTAGCCTTAATCTTTGTTTAATATAAATAATACTATTATAAATTATTATATTTATAGTATATTAATAGGGCATATGTTAATATATAATTTTTTTAATACTATGTATAAAAATCGATTATTCTTATTATTGTTCTATAATGAAAATTAAAGCAAAAACTAGTTTATAATTTTTATTTTGAATAACAAAGTCATAATCTAATTATAGTATAAAATACAAAAAATATTGAAAAAATGAACATAATATGTTATAATATACCAAATATTATTTATAAGGGAGGTTTTCATATGGAAATCCAAATTAAAAATTATATGGAAGATTTAGTATCTAATCAGTTAGAAGACATTATGAAAAAAAATAATTGTAAATGTTTTTGTGAAAAATGTAAAGCGGATATTACTGCGCTTGCACTTAACCATCTTCCTACAAAATATGTAGCAACAGAAAAAGGAATTTGCTATGCAAAGATTAGCTCATATGAAAATCAATGCCTTATAGATATTGTTACAGCCATAACTAATGGTATAAAAATAGTTGAAAAATACCCTAGACATACAAATGATGAATAATAAAAATATTGTTTTAATAGGATTTATGGGCTGTGGAAAGACAACTATTGGTAAGGAGCTTGCTAAAAACTTAAGCTTTTCTTTTATAGAGACAGATATTGTTATAGAACAAGAACAAAATAAAACAATTAATCAGATTTTTAGTATTTTTGGTGAACAGTATTTTAGAGAATTAGAAAAACAAACTTATTTAAAAGTTTCTAATCTTAGAAATTATATTATATCCACTGGTGGTGGTGTTGTTAAATATGAACAGAATATTATAAATCTAAAAAAAAATGGAATTATAATATATCTTAAAGCTACACCTGAAAAAATATATGAAAATTTAAAATACGATAATAAAAGACCATTGTTAAATACTAAAAATAAATATAAAACTATATGTACTTTATTAAATGAAAGAGAGCCTTTATATGCAAAATATTCAGATATTATATTTGAGGTAAATGACAATACTCCATTTGTATTAGCAAGAGATATAAAAAATTATATACAAAATAGATAATTATATATTAAATAAAGTAGCTATATTTTAGATTTAGATAACTTTAAGCTCTATAATAAAAATTTTAAAATTTGAAATAATAAACATAACATAACTTTAAGGAGGAAATTTTAAATGATTTCAGCTGGTGATTTTAAAAATGGTGTTACAATTGAATATGAAGGAGATATATACGTAATATTAGAATTTCAACACGTTAAACCTGGTAAAGGAGCTGCCTTTGTTAGAACAAAAATCAAGAACCTTGTTACAGGAGCAGTAGTAGAGAAAACTTTTAGACCTTCTGAAAAAATGTCTAGAGCACATATTGATAGAAAAGATATGAGTTATTTATATAATGATGGGGAGCTTTATCACTTTATGGATAATGAAAGCTATGACCAAATAGCTGTTAATGCTTCAGAAGTTGGGGATACATTAAAATTTGTTAAAGAAAATGAAATAGTAAAAGTTCTTTCTTATAATGGTAATGTATTTGGTATTGAACCTCCATTATTTGTTGAGCTTGAAATTATTGAAACAGAACCAGGATTTAAAGGCGATACTGCTACTGGTGCTACAAAACCAGCTGTTGTAGAAACTGGAGTTTCTGTAAATGTTCCTTTATTTCTTGAACAAGGGGAAAAAATTAAAATAGATACTCGTACTGGTGAATACTTAGGAAGAGCTAATTAATAATAAAAAAGTCATATATTAAAATATATGACTTTTTTATTATTAATTTTTTTGAGATTGATTTATAGGCATATTATTATTTAAGTATAAGCTTTTAAGTTTTGGATAGCAATTAATAGAAACAATAATAATTGAAAAAATAGCTAAAGTTCTTAAAATATATATTTTTATATTTACATTTCCAAAACTTATATATTGAGCCATTCTGTTAGAATTAATCATTAAATGTATCATTGATAAAATAATTAAGCTATAAGCACTAGTTACATGAATTATTTTTATAATAGGAATAAAAAATCCTAATAAAAGACAAGTTGAAGCTATTAATAATATAGCAAATAAAGTAAACATTATTATATTAATTACCCAAAAAATATTTTTTTTAACTTTAAATATATTTTTTATGTATCTTCTATTATTAAATAAATGAAAAATTAAAAGAATAAAGAAAGTTATACCTGATATTTTATGAATATCAATACCCACTTTTGATTTAAAGCTAGTTAAAATTAGACAAATTATCATACCTATATTAATTATTAATCTAAATATTTTATTATTCATAAAATTAAATCCTCCTTTAGTTTAAAATAGGTTTTTATATATAATAAAAACCTATTTTAAACTAAATATAAAATAAAGTTAAACTGAATATAAACTATTTATTTTTTAAATTTATACCCAGCACCTCTTATTGTTTGAATATAAACTGAATTTGAAGGATTTTTTTCAATTTTTAATCTTAATCTATTAATATGTACAGCAACTGTTGCAATATCTCCAAAACAGTCATAACCCCAAATTTTTTCATATAATGTTTCTTTACTAAAAACAATATTGGCATTTTGCATTAAAAACAATAGTAATTCATATTCTTTGTTTTTTAATTCAATTTCTTTATTTTCAATATATACTGTACGAGTTTTTACATTAATACTTATATCTCCTATAGTTATTTTTGAGTTTAAGTTATTTCCCTTTATTCTTTCATACATTGCAATTCCAGATTTGACCCTTGCAACTAATTCATTTGGTGAAAATGGCTTAATTATATAATCGTCCGCACCTAGGCCTAATCCTTTTATTTTATCTATATCATCTAACTTTGCAGTAACTAAAAATATAGGAATATCTAGTTTTTTTCTTAAATTTTTACATATTTCAAATCCATCAAAACCTGGAAGCATTATATCGAGTAAGATTAAGTCAAATTTTTCATTTAAGGCTTTATTAAGACCACATATTCCATTTAATTCTATATGAACATAAAATCCATTAACCTGAAGGTAGTCTTTTTGTATATTAGCAATATCTTCATCATCTTCAATTATTAATATTTTTTTCATTAATATTCTCCTTGAATAACGGTAATTTTATAATAAATTTTAAACCATTTGGTTTAGTATTTTCAGCTATAATATTTCCGTTTAGATTTTCAATAGATTTTTTTACTATTGCAAGTCCTAAACCACTTCCATTTTTTACATTGTTTCTTGAAATATCTGTTCTATAAAACAAGTCAAAAATCTTATTTAATTTATCATCATCAACTCCTGGACCATCATCTTTTATAGACATAATAGAAAAATTATCATCGCAATTACATTTTATTGTTATATTAACTTCATCTTTAATTTTGTATTTTAAGGAGTTTTCTATTATATTTATCAAAATACTTTTTAATTGAATGGGATCTGCAAAAATAAATATATTTTTATTATTATTTTTCCAATGTAGATTTAGTCCTTTATTTTTAAATTCTATTTTTGTATTATTTACAAATTCATCTATTTCATTTTCTAAATTCAATTTTTCAAGATTATAAGGGTATTCTCCAAAATCCATTTTTGAAAATATAAATAGTTTATTAATCATTTTATCCATAAGAATAGTTTTATCTCTTATTATTTTTAAGTAGTTATTTTTATCATCTTCAGTTTTTGGAATATTGTCTAATAAACCTTGAGAATATGCATTTAAAGATGTAAGAGGCGAACGTAAATCGTGAGATATTGCAACTAATAAATCCTTTCTATTTTGCTCTTGTTTTTTTATAATTTCAACAGAGCTTTGTAATTTATTAGCCATTTGATTAAAATCTTCAAATATAGATTTAAATTCATCATCATTAAAATAAGTTATTCTATAATCAAGCTGACCATCTCTTATTCTGTGAACACCTTGTTTTAGTTCTAACAATGGATTTGAAATGTGTTTAAAAACAAAATTTACAAGTATTTTATTTATTAAAATAACACTTAAAATAACACTTAAAATTATTATGCATATTAATAATATTTGTTTTAAATTTTTATATTTTATATCTGAAATTTTGTTGTATAAAAATATGTAATAATCATCTCCATTTTTAGACAGTAAAGAGAAGTTTAACATAACATCTTCTTTTGAAATAGTACATTTTTTTACATTTTTTGTAAATTTACTTATATTTTCTGAAGATATATTTTTTATATATTTATTTCCTGTATAGAATATAACTTTATCATTTTTTGTTATTTCTAAGTACATTTTATTTTTATCAATATAGCCATCTAATTGTTGATATAAATTATTATTAGAGTATTTAATATTAATTTCATCTTCTTCTATAATCTTTTTTATTTTAGATAAAATATTATTTAGGTTTAAGTCATTTTTTAAGTTAGTTTCAGAATTTTGTGAAATAGATATAAAAAAAATGATTAATGTTAAAAATGATATGATAAATCCTAAAATTATAGGTATTAAAACCATAAGTATATTCGATATAAATAATCTTTTTTTTATTTTCATAAAATATAATCCTTATTATAAGTTAGTAATAAAATAACTTTAAAGTTTATAAAAATTAATTATATTTTATCATATTTTTTATGTTAAAACAAGTTTAATTAAATTGACAAATAAATTATAAAATGGTATACTTAATGTAAGTTAGCATAAGGCAACAAAAAGGGGGAATTCTTTTTGGAGAGTTACTTTTTACCATTTTTATTAACTTTAATAGCAGGTTTAAGTACAGGCTTTGGTAGTCTTATTGCCCTTTTGACTAAAAATACAAATAAAAAGTTTTTATCTATTAGTTTAGGATTTTCAGCTGGTGTTATGATATATGTTTCTATGATAGAAATATTTTTTAAAGCTAAAGATAGTCTAACTTTAGAGTTAGGAGAGAAAAAAGGGTATTTAATTACTGTTATATCTTTTTTTATAGGTATATTATTAATAGCTATAATAGATAAATTAATACCTTCAGAAAAAAATCCACACGAAATACAAAATAAATCTTTAGAAAATAATAAATCTAAAAATTTAGCTCGTATGGGTATATTTACAGCTTTAGCAATAGCAATACACAATTTTCCAGAAGGAATTGCTACATTTGTATCAGCTTTACAAGAACCAAGAATAGCTATCCCTATTGTTGTAGCAATAGCTATTCATAACATACCAGAGGGTATAGCAGTATCTGTACCTATATATTACTCAACAGGGTCTAAGAAAAAGGCTTTTATATATTCTTTTTTGTCTGGTCTATCTGAGCCTATTGGTGCAATAGTAGGTTTATTTATATTAATTCCTATTATGAATGATATTGTCTTTGGTATAATATTTGCTGTGGTAGCTGGTATTATGGTTTTTATATCTCTTGATGAATTATTACCTACTGCTAGAGAATATGGTGAACATCATTTATCAATTTATGGATTAATAGCAGGTATGATGGTTATGGCAGTTAGTTTATTACTATTTGTATAAGGAGATTAATATGACTTTATGGTTAGAAAAAATATGGTCAATTTATAAAATAAAAAAACTAGAAGAAAAAGATATTAAAGATATATATAATCTTTGTAAAGAAAATACTAAATATTATGAATACTACAAAGAAAAACCTACATTTTATAATATTAAAGAAATTTTTACTGCCATACCACATAATATGACTATTAAAGATAAGTTTTTTATTGGATTTTATAAAGATAATAAGTTAATATCTATTTTAGATTTGATAACAAACTATCCTAATGAAAATAGTGCTTATATAGGTTTATTTATGATTAATAAGAGCATACAAAATAAAGGTATAGGAAGCAAAATAATAGAAGAACTTTGTAATACATTAAAAAATCAAGGATTTAATAATATAGAATTAGCTTATATAGAGGATAATATAGAGGCTAAAAATTTTTGGTTAAAAAATAAATTTTTACATAATAATAAATCATATGAACTAGATAATTATAATGTTGTATGTATGTTTAAAAAGCTATAAAAGAGTAATATTATTACTCTTTTATAGCTTTTTATTGCATTTATAGTTATTTACTTCTATCCTATTTTATTAATACCACCCATATAAGGAACTAAAATATCTGGTATAATAATACTACCATCTTCTTGTTGGAAGTTTTCTAATATAGCAGATACAGTTCTACCAATAGCAAGACCACTACCATTTAAAGTGTGTACCAATGTAGCTTTATCTTTAATATTGTCTTTAAATTTTATATTAGCACGTCTAGCTTGAAAATCTTCAAAGTTAGAACAGCTAGAGATTTCTACATATCTATTGTAGCTAGGTAACCATACTTCAATATCATAAGTCATAGCAGAGCTAAATCCTAAATCACCACCACAAAGTCTAACTACTCTATAAGGAAGATTTAAAAGTTTTAAAATATTTTCAGCATCATTTGTAAGTTTTTCTAATTCTTCATAAGATTTTTCAGGTCTAGTAAATTTAACAAGTTCAACTTTGTTAAACTGGTGTTGACGTATAAGACCTCTTGTGTCTCGTCCAGCAGATCCAGCCTCTGCTCTAAAACAAGCAGTAAAGGCACAATGATTAATAGTTAAATCACTACCATTTAATATTTCATCTCTATAAAGGTTAGTAACAGGTACTTCAGCAGTAGGTACAAGATAGTAACCATTATTAGATACTTTAAACATATCTTCTTCAAATTTTGGTAACTGACCAGTACCATACATACTATCTTTATTAACCATTTGAGGAGGTATTACTTCTACATATCCATGTTTATCTATATGTGTGTCTAACATAAAGTTAATTAAAGCACGTTCAAGTCTAGCTCCAAGCCCTTTATATACAGTAAATCTAGCTCCTGTAATTTTTGCAGCACGGCTAAAGTCTAAAATGTCGTGAGCTTCGCCTAAGTCCCAATGAGGTTTTGGTTCAAATTCAAACTTTCGAGGTTCACCCCATTTTCTAATTTCTTCATTTTCACTATCATCTAAACCAGCAGGTACTTTATCATTAGGTGTATTAGGTATACTATATAAAAGAGTTTTTATTTCTTCATCTACTTCTCTTACGTTGTTATCTAAACCTTTTATCTTTTCAGAGAGTTCTTTCATTTCTGACATAAGGTTAGTAGTATCTTTTCCCTCTTTTTTTAATATAGGAACTTGTTTAGAAGTAGTATTTTGTTTGTTTTTAAGTTCTTCTACTTGTTGTAAAAGATTTCTTCTTTTTTCATCTAATATTAAAAAAGATTCTAAGTCATATTTTTTCCCTCTTTTTTCTAATGCTTTTTTTACTCCTTCAAAGTCTTCTCTAATTCTTTTAATATCTAACATAACATATCTCTCCTTTTATTTATATTTTATATCGATTTTATACTGCTATATAAGTTTTTGTTTTTTATTATTACAATTAAGATATGACTTTATTCTTTTAATAAAGAATTATAAACGATTTTTGTTTAAATTTTTCTTTACAAACTATAATGGAAATGTCTATTTTTTATAAAAATACAAAAAACTCGTCCCTAAAAATAAGGGACGAGCTGAAAACCCGTGTTGCCACCCAAATTGCTAGAAAAACTAGCCACTCATTAAAAGCTATAAAGGGCTTACCCTTATGGTTTAATCACCATAAACTTTGAAAGTGGAACTCTATAATAAAATGTTAATTTACACCAGCCATTAACTCTCTAAAAATTTATTTATAGATTAGCTTTCATTCATATACAAAAGTATAAACGTCGATACATATATTTTTATATATTATAGCAGAAGTTTTTTTATTTTTCAAGTATTTTATTTATTATATAAAAAATATGTATATAAATCTAATAAGTGGTAATAATTATATTGTACCACTCATTCCCCCTAATTTTTTGAGTGAATTATAATAATAAAAAATAATAGAGATTTTCTCTATTATTTTTTATTATTAATATTTTAAATTATTTCATATAACCAGTAACATTATTATTATCCATCCACATTTTTTTAGATGCCATTAAAAATTCAATAGTATCATTGGTTTTTTTAAATAACTTATTAAGCAATGCTTTTGTTTGAAAAAGGTCATTATAAGTTAAATAAGGATAATCTTCCATTTTATTAGTATTTTTTGTATAATATAAAGCATAGTTTAAATTACCATCTGATAAGACCCATTGATTTCTAGTGTCTTCTATACCAATTAACATTTTATCAGCAGTTTCAAGGTATCTTTTTTCACCAGTAATATTATATATTTCATATAAAAAGTTCATTTCTGCTAATTGATGATTTAAAGAAACATGAGTTTTTTCGTGAGTAGCTTTATGGTAACCATAGTCAGCTACTAATATACCACCATTTTGGGTAGTATAGCTGTCACTTTGAATAAATTGTAAGAAAAATTCGGCATATTTAACAGCAGAAGTTAAAAACTCTTTATTATTATAGTTTTGATAAGCATATAATAAGCTAGTAGCAAAGTCTGTGTTAAATCTAGTGTCATAAAATCCAGCGCCTATTTTAAAATCAGTATAAAGCCAATCTGACTGAGGGCCTGTTTCCCAATATCCTAATTGATTTTGATTTTTCATACAAGTTTCAGTCATAATATATCCTAAATTTTTAGATAGAAGATTCATAGCATATTTAGTAAAAGAGGCGCCAGTGTAATTAGATGGATGTTTATATAATATGTCTTGTCCACCTGGATTATAGTTAGATGGGGTTTGGAAATAGTATCCGTCATAGCTCCAACGTCTTGTTTGTGAAAGGTCGTGAGGTAAAAGTTCGTCAAAGCTTTTCATTGTAGACCAGTCTACTAAACGAGAAGTAGACTCCATATACCAGTATTCACCTATTAAGTTTTTATCTTGAGGGAAAGACATTTGTAAATCAAAGTAGCCATCTTTTTTTTCTATTTCTACCATTTCTTCTTTATCTCTAGCGATGGTTAAAGTATTATTAGTAAATATATTTTTATAAACAGCAGGAACACTAACTATATAACTATGAGTATCTGTATCTATAAATAAAGTAGTATGTTTTAAATTTGCCATATTAGAAGTATTTACCCATTGCTTTTTAATAGGGTCTACATATCTAACAGTTATAGTATTGCCCTTTATAGGTATAGAAACATTATATCTTTGGTTTATATTTTCTTTAAAGGATAATCTATTCATATAATAAGTATCATTATTTTCAAAAACAGTTTTAGTTGTTTTAGTAGTTACATTTAGCTGGTCACTTATTGTTTCTGTTGTTATAGGAGTAAAATCAGTTGGTGTATAAACAGGAGCATTTTTAACTATGTTGTATATTTGTAAATCTTGTCCTGTTAAGGGATTGCCATTTTTATCTTTAGGCACATCATTAATAATATCTTTAGCTGTATCAACAGCATTATTAATAGCTTCATTACTATTAGAAATAGTATTATTTGAAGAATTTGTATTAGCATAAACATTAGTTGTAATGACAGATAAAGACATGGATAAAGCTATTATCTGTTTTATATTTTTTTTCAAATTTTAAACACCCCTTAATATTTTTTGTTAGTCTCCAAATTATTATACCATTAAATTTGATATTTTCAATTATTTTAAGATTTTTTAATTTAATTGTAATATAAACGAATATTTTGTATATTTAAAATATTAAAATAATATTTTTAAGAAATAAAAGTTAAAATAAAATTATAGTTTAATTATAAATAATAATTTTTAATATAATATTTAATATGTATAATAAAAATTTTATAAATAGACAATTAAATTATAAAAGATATATAAGTTAAAAGCTATTAATTTTTTAATTATTTTTATTTTTTACTATTTTATGTTATAGTTAATAATATAATTATAAATTTTTTATAATTAGACGTAAGCTTTTTATTTTTCAGTTATTGAATACTCTAATTTTAGAGTAATTTTTAATAAAATCATTGTTTTAAAGTAAGATAATAGTAAAATTGATTCAACTACTTTATTTTGAATAGGATATGTTATCCATTATAAAAAAATTCAAACATAAATATTGAATTTTTAAATTTTATAAAATTATTTTAAATTATAATTTATTAAATGTATTTATTTTCTTATTAAAGTTGTGGTATAATAATATGAAATATCATAAATAAAAAGGTGATTATTTTGATAATAACAAAAATAGAGAAACAAAAACATAATAATAAAAGATATTCTATATTTATAGATAATCAGTTTGCCTTTGGTATAGATGAAATAGACTTACTGTACTATAAACTTAAAGAAAATGAACCTTTAGATAATGATAAATATGATTATATATTAAATAAGCTTTTATTAAAAAGAGCTAAAGATAAAGCTTTAAAATATTTAGGATATAAAATGCGTTCTAAAAAGCAAGTTATAAAAAAGCTTGAAGAACAAGGTTTTCCGTCAAATGTTATTAATAAAGTTATAAAAATATTAGAAAAATATAATTATATAAATGATGAAGAATTTACAAAAGTCTTTATAAAAGATAAAATAAATTTAAAAGGTTATGGAACTTTTAAAATAAGATATGATTTAAAAATGCTTGGCATAGATGAGGATATTTTTAAAAAGTATTTATATAGTGAAGAGTTTGTTAATGAAGAAGAAAAGGCAACAAGTCTTTTATTAAAAAGATTAAAAGGCACTAGTATAGAAAATATAGATTATAAAGAAAAACAAAAGCTTTATGCATATTTAGCTAGACGTGGATTTTCCTATGATAGTATAAATAAAGCTTTTAACAATTTATTAAAGGAGTTTTAAAATATGGATAATAAAAATAAAAGAGCTTCTCTTAGAAAAGATTTTTTTAAAAATTTTGAAGAAAAAGACTTTTTTTCTTGTTATGAAATAGTTGAAAATATTGTAAAATTATATAATGAAGAAGAAAAAGAAAGTATGGAATATTGTACAGATTTATATAATTTAGCTTATATACAACAAAAATTAGGAAAATATAGTATATCTATAAAATATTATAAAAAAATAATAAAAATATTAGATAAAAAAGAATATAATATTAGCAATTCTGAAGATATAAAAAAAATAAAGTTTATTATAGATTCAGAAAATAATATTGGAATTTGTTATAATAAAAGTTCTATAAAACAAAATCTTTCTATAAATTGCTTTGAAAGAGCTTTATCTTTATCTAAAAAATACTTAAAAAATATAGATGAAGATGTTGCTAATATATACCATAATATAGGTTGTGCATATTATGATATAGAACAATATGAAGATGCTATATATTATTTTTTAGACGAGCTATCTATTAGAGAAAAAAATAAAAATTTAGATTTTGTAGATAATTTAAATTTTTTAGGATATAGTTATGAAAAGATTAAGAAATATGAAGAAGCTATAGGATATTTTAATCAAGCTTTAGATATTTTAAAAGGGTTAACAGGTATAAACTCTGAGGAATATATAGCTAATTTATATTATATATCTTCTGTTTATTCTAAGATGAAACAATATGACTTAGCCATAAAAAATTATGAAAAATCTTGTTCAATTATAGAACAAAAATTAGGAGATAAACACCCTTATCTTGCAGAAGCTTTATCAAAACTTGCAGAAAATTACTTAAAAGTGGATAAAATAGAAGAGGCTTTAAAAATACAGCTTAACTCTTTAAATATTATTAAAAATACTGTAGGCGAAAAGCATATGTTTTATGCGAGTGCTCTTAAAAGAGTTGGTGATATATATTACATATTAGAAAACTATGAAAAATGTTTAAATTATTATGAAAATGAAAATAAAATAAAAGAAGAAATTATAGGCATATATAATGAAGAGTATATAAATTCATTATTAA
>CAMMEG010000045.1 GCA_946495765.1 uncultured Eubacteriaceae bacterium | reverse complement strand
AATCATTAATGCTACCAGTTGCTTGTTTGCCAATAGCAGGTATATTAATGGGATTAGGCTATATGTTTGATAAGTCTGTTATGGCTGGTGGTGATCCAGGAACGTTATTTATTATTGCTAAATTTTTAGTTACGGCTGGTGGAGCTATAATTAATAGTATGGGTATATTATTTGCAATTGGTGTAGCAGTTGGTATGTCAGATGATCAAGAGGGTACTTCTGCACTTGCTGGGCTTGTTTCTTTTCTTATTTTCTTGACTATTTTAGCTCCAGATGTAATTGCGTCATTAAGAGGTATTGAAGTTAGCGAAGTAAATGAGGCATTTACTAAAATGAATAATAATAACCAATTTATAGGTATTATAAGTGGTATTATAGGTGCGAGTTGTTATAATAAATTTAAAAATACAAAATTACCAGATTCACTAGCATTCTTTAGCGGTAAAAGAAGTGTTGCTATTGTAACAGGTATAGTATCTCTTATAGTATCAGTTATATTATTCTTTATTTGGCCTGTTATTTATACAGGGTTACAAAACTTAGGTAAAGGCATATTGAGTTTAGGTGCATTAGGTGCTGGTATATATGGTTTCTTTAATCGTTTATTAATACCTTTTGGTTTACATCATGCATTAAACTCTGTATTTTGGTTTGATGTTGCTAATGTTAATGACCTTGGTAATTTTTGGGCAGGTACTGGTACTCTTGGAGAAACAGGTATATATATGACAGGTTTCTTCCCAGTTATGATGTTTGGTTTACCAGCGGCTTGTCTTGCTATGTATCATACAGCTAAAGATAAAAATAAAAAACAAGTTTTAGGTTTATTATTTTCAGCTGCTATTTGTTCATTTTTTACAGGAGTTACAGAGCCTATTGAATTTGCATTTATGTTTTTAGCACCAGGCTTATATTTAATACATGCTATATTAACATGTCTATCTTTAATAGTATTAGGTTTATTACCAGTAAGAGCTGGATTTAACTTTAGTGCTGGTTTTTTAGATTTATTTTTTAGCTCATTTACACCTTTAGCACTTAATCCGTGGATGCTTATTCCAATTGGTTTAGTGGTAGGTGTAGTATATTACTTTGTATTTAGATTTGCTATAAAAATATTTAATTTTAAAACTCCTGGTAGAGAAGATGAATTAGAGGCAGTATCTAGTGCTACAGAAAATTTATCTAAAGAAAATAAAGGATTTAAAAAAACAGCAGAAATTATATTAGAAGGGCTTGGCGGAAAAGATAATATTGTATCAATTGATAACTGTATAACTAGATTAAGACTTGAAGTAAAAGATATAAGTAAAGTTGATGAAGCCAAGATTAAAACGGCTAAAGTTTCTGGTATATTAAAACCAGGTAAAAATTCTATTCAAATAATAATCGGAGCTAATGTACAATTTGTTGCAGATGAGTTAAAAAAATTAATTAAATAAAATTATAATAATCAATTTTTTGAATATTTTGTATTTAAAAATAGTTATCAACTTAATTGAAAAATAAAAAACAAGACTGGTAATTATAAATTATAACTAGTCTTGTTTTTGGTTATATGATTTAGGTTATGTGAAATAGTATAGGATATGTAATATTAGTTGTTACTAATATTTTGAGCATTATTAAGCGTATTACAATTATTATCTTCTAAAACTTCTAATTTAGATACACTTATTTCATAAGCAACTTTTTCTAAAATATTACCATTTTCTAATTTTTTTTGATAGTTTCTACTTTGCATACGTCCGCATATTTTTATATTATTACCGACCTCTAGGCTACTAGCAAATTTAGCATTTCTCCCCCATATAATACAAGGAATATAATCGGATTTGTTGTAAGACCTGTTTACTGCTAATAAAACATCAGCAATTTCTCTACCAAAAGGCGTTTTTCTGTATACAGGTTGTTTACATACATAGCCATTTAATGATACTTGGTTTGGATTTTTATTTAAATCTAAATTAAAATTTACGTCTTTAGCAAAAACAGTTAGAATAAGATGATTTTTATTTTCCACAACATTGTTATAAGAGCGAATTTGACCATTAATTTCTATCAAAGCACCTATTTTAAAAAGATTTTTGTCTATAAGTCTTTCTGATATTGTTACAGGTAAAATGTCAGAGGTTTGACTTAATCTAGATGTTTCTATTTTAAAGGTGTAAAAAGCTTCTCCATACATTTCGTGTGAAAGAGTATAATCAGATACTATTTTTCCTATAAGTGTTACTACATTGTTTTGTCTTAAATCTGTTTGCATTAAAAATTTCTCCCTTCAGTAACTTAAAAAATTTTTTAGGATTGTGACCTTTAAAATAATTATTCAATAAAATTTAACTATATACTAAAAATATAAATACATATTAATTGTAAAAAATATAAATATTTCTAAAAAATATAATAGGAGTATAAAATATTGAAAAAAATATAAAAAAATGATATCATAATTTTTTAGTAGGTGATTACATGAAAAAAGCTATATTACTAATTTGCTTTGGAAATAAAAATATAAATATACAATTAGATAAACTAGAAAAAAATATAAAAATAGAATTTTATGAATATGATATATATAAATGTTTTACAAGTGATTTTTTTATTAAAAAATATGGGTATAGTATAAAAGAAGTGTTAAATAATATATTTAATATTGGATATGAGGAAATAATTTTTCAGCCTCTTTTTACAATAGATGGAAAAGAATATGAAAAAGCTATTTTTTATATAAATAAATGGAAAGAAAAATTTAAAACTATAAAAGTTAGTAGACCATTGTTATATAGTGAAGAAGATTTTAAAATGTTATATAACTTTATAAAAAAATATTATACAACAAATGTATTATATATATGTCACGGTACAGATAATAAAAGTAGCTATAATTATAAAAAATTATTTGATATGTTTAAAAATGAAAGTATATTCTTTGCTAACTTAGAAAGTAAACCATATATAGAAAATATTATAAAAGACTTAAAAAATAAAAAAATTACAAGTATATGTATAAAACCATTTCTACTTTTTAATGGAAAACATATAGAGCAAGATATAGCAGGAAATAATTATAATTCTGTAAAAAATATTTTATTAAAAAATAATATAGAAGTAAAATTAGATTTAAAACCACTTTTACAATATGATGAAGTAATAAAAATATTCATAAATCATTTAATGGAGAGTAATATAATATAAGGATATAATATAAGGAGAAATATAATATTAATGATAGATTATATAAAAAATTTTTTATATAAAAAATTTAATATAAGAGAGCATAACTCTAATATAAAAACAGAAGTATTGGCAGGTGTTACTAATTATTTTACACTTATATATTTAGTTATGCTTACCCCAGAAGTTTTGATGAATATATTTAGTGGTGCAATAGCTGAGGATGGGAGTATAATAGGAGATTTTATATTAGGAAATGGACTTAAAGCCAATGAAATGTTTATAGCATTAACTGCGGCATCTTTTATATGCTCAGGATTAAGTTCTATTATTATGGGATGTTTAACTAATTTACCATTTGTACAAGGACCTAGCCTTGCAGTAGGTACATTTATAACATATACAGTATGTATAAGCTTTGGTTATACATATAATCAAGCTTTAGCTATTGTGTTTGTGTCAGGTTTAATATTTTTTATATTAGCATTATTTGGTATTGAAAAGAAAATACATAAAGCTATACCTAAAAATATAAAATATGCAGTTAGTTGTGGCATAGGATTATTTATAGCTTACCAAGGACTTTTAAAAGCTCATATTATAGAACAAAGTTCTTTAAATACGAATCTCTTTGACTTTTATAATATAACTAGTAAAGATACAAAAACAGCTATTTTAGCTTTAGTAGGAGTAATTTTAATAACTATATTACATAAAAAACATATATATGGGTCTATATTTATAGGAAAAATAGTTTGTATAATATTGGCTTTCCCATTAGGGCTTATTAGTTTAGAAAAATTAGATTTTTTCACTTCAATAAATTTAGACAAAGTATTTTTCGAATTAGACTTTACAGGTATCATAGATTTTTCTAATAGTAGTTTATTTTTTCAAACAACTATGACTATATTAGTTGTATTATTTTCTATATGTATTATGGATATATTTGAAACAATGGCTATGCTTATAGTAGCAGATAACTTTGTGGAGATAAGTAAAGAAAGATTTACTAATAAAAGGATACCACAAATATTAGAGATAGATGCTATAACTACATCTATTGGGTCAACAATAGGAAGTGTTACTGTATCTACTTATGTAGAGAGCACAGCAGGTATTATAGAAGGTGGTAGAACAGGATTGACAGCCATAGTAACAGGAGTACTATTCTTATTATCTACATTTTTATCACCATTAGTTGCTTTAGTACCTTCGGCAGCTACAGCTACAACTTTTATAGTAGCAGGTGTTTTAATGATGACTATAATCAAATTTATAGATTTTGAGAATATAGACGAAGCAGTACCAGCATTTTTTACTATGATTTTAATGCCTCTTACTAATAGTATACTTGTTGGTATAGCTTTTGGTATAATATCTTATGTTGCTATACATTTATTTTTAGGCAAGGCATATAAAGTTAGTAAAATATTATATATATTATCTATATTATTATTAATATGTCTAATATATTTACCTAGATAAATATAAAAAATAGGAATAACCTATCTTTGTTTTTAATATACTTTTATGAATACAAATTAAAAAAATTTAAAAATACAAAGGTAGGTGATTTTTTTGGTAAATGATAGAAAAGAGTTTTATAAAAAAATAGCAGAAAACTCTTTAAAAGATATAAGAATTAGAAGAACAGCAAGAACAGCAAGAACAGCAAGAACTAGTACATATAATCATATGACCAAAAATAATAATTATAAAAAAACAAAAAATATAACAAAAAATGGAATGATAAAATTTGATGAAGAATCTAATCAAACTATAAAATCTAAGTTTTTTATACAATGTATAATATGTGTTTTAATAATATGCATATTTTATTATTTGTCAAATAGTAACTCTAATCAAGCTATTAACATAGTTGATAAAACTAAGATACTGTTAGATAGTAAATTTAATATAGATGATAAAATAGGTAATATTCTTTCAAATTTTAATATTAAAACTAATATAGGTGGTGGGAGTAAAAGTAATGTATCAGTAGATGATAAACTTATAGAGCAAATGGAAGAAGAAATAGAAAATACACCAAAAAAATAGAAAGCCTCAAGGCGCCACAGGTTGTTCTTGGGGCAGAAAACAAATGGATAAATCCAGTAGATGGAACTATAACAGGATATTTTGGAGATAGAATAAATCCAATATTAAATAAAAAGGAGTTTCATAATGGTTTAGATATAGGAGCTGATGAAAATAGTCCAGCATATGCAGTTAAAGATGGAGTTGTAACAGAAGTGGGTAATTCTAATACTTATGGCATATATATAAAATATGAAACTTATGATAATTATGAGATAATGTATGCCCATTTGAATAAAGCCTTAGTAAAAAAGGATGAAAAAATAAAAGCTAATCAAAAAGTTGGACTAGTAGGAAGTACAGGACTTTCAACTGGAGCTCATTTACATTATACAGTTATAAAAGATGGTGAATATTTAGACCCTATAACTCTTGTAGGATTACCTAAAGCTAGTTATTTAGAATAGTTTATTAATAAAAAGAGAGGTGTATATGTTAAAAAAAGTAAGTATAAATCCAACATTTTATGTAGCACTAATTTTAGTTATAGTTTTTAAAGTATACGATATATTTTTTTATTTTTTTGTATTTGTTTTTTTACACGAATTAGCACATATATTTATGGCTAAAAAATTTGGATTAAATACAAAAAAAATAATTATAACTCCTATTGGACAAATAGCTGTAATAAATAATATAGAAAAATTAGCACTTTATAAAAGACTTTTAATAATAAGTATAGGTTTTATAACAAATATAATACTAGCATTAATTTTTAATATATTTACAAATGAGAAAATGCAGTTGATGAAAAATATTAATCTATCAATTGCATTTTTTAATTGTCTGCCTATTTTTCCTTTAGATGGAGGCAGGTTTTTTTGTTGTATTCTAGGTAGTAAAATAGGAGATTTAAAGGCTAGTATAATTTTTAAAAAAATAAGTTTATTTTTAAGTTTTATTATTTTTTTATTAGGTTTTATTCAAATTATACTATATCCATATAATATAACGCTTTTATGTTTATCTTTATATTTTATAAAAGTAAATAAAAGTGAATATATTTATCAATTTTATAAAGCTATAATTAATAAACAACAATATGAAAAAAATAGAATATTAAAAATAAAGGAAGTTTTAATAGATAAAGATTATGAAAATAAAGAAATTATTTTAATGCTTAGTTCAGATTATTATATAATTATAAATATTTCTGTAAATGGTAATATTTTATATAAATTAGAAGAAAAAGTATTTTTGGACTATATACAACAATATGGTATTAATGGTACAATATATGATATTGTTAAAAATATTTGCTAAACTTAAAAAAATGTGGCAAAATATAAAAGATATAATTTACTAAAGATGGAGGATTAATATGATAGATGAAATACTAATGCAAGTTGAAAAACCAGCAAGATATATAGGTAATGAAATAAATATGATTGTAAAAGACCCTAAAAATGTAGATATACGTTTTGCTTTTTGTTTTCCAGATAGTTATGAGGTTGGCATGAGTTATGTTGGTTTACAAATATTATATTTTTTTATGAACAGACGTGATGATGTATACTGTGAAAGAGTATTTGCTCCGTGGCATGATATGGAAGAAAAAATGAGAGAAAATAATATAGAGTTATTTACTCTTGAAACTGGAGATAGTGTAAGAAATTTTGATTTTGTAGGTTTTACTCTACAATATGAAATGACTTATACTAATATTATAAATATGCTAGATTTAGGAAATATACCTATATGGAGTAAAGATAGGTCAGAAAATGACCCTATAATTATAGCAGGAGGCCCTTGTGCTTATAATCCAGAACCTTTAGCGGATATTATAGACATATTTTATATAGGTGAAGGTGAAGTCAAATATGATGAATTTTTTGATATATATAAAGAGGTAAAAAAACAAGGGGGAACAAAAGAAGATTTTTATCTTAAAATACTTAAAATGGACGGTATTTATATACCTAAATTTTATGATGTAGAATACAAGGAAAATGGTGAAATAAAAGAATTTAAACCTTTACATAAAGATGCACCTAAAAAAATAAAAAAAGTAATAGTTAATAATATGGATAATGTTTTTTATCCAGAAAAACAACTTGTTCCTTTAATTGATATAGTACATGATAGAGTAAATTTAGAAGTATTTAGAGGGTGTATAAGAGGGTGTAGATTTTGTCAAGCAGGGTATGTATATCGTCCAGTTAGAGAAAAGTCGGCAGAGGCTATATTAGAAAAGTCTAAAGCATTAGTGGAAACCTCAGGACACGAAGAAGTATCTTTAACAAGTCTTAGTACAGCAGATTATAGAGATTTTAGAAAATTAGCAGAAGGACTTTTAGACCAGTTTAAAGATGAAAAAGTTAATATAGCACTGCCTTCTTTAAGAATAGATGCCTTTTCATTAGACTTAATGCAAAAAGTGCAAGGAGTTAGAAAATCAAGCCTAACATTTGCACCAGAAGCAGGTACACAAAGACTTAGAGATGTTATTAATAAAGGTATAACTGAAGAAGAAATATTAAGAGGTAGTAGCCTTGCTTTTGAAGGGGGCTGGGATAGAGTTAAATTATATTTTATGGTAGGACTACCTACTGAAACAGATGAAGATATAAAAGGTATTGTAAAGTTATCTTCGGATATAGTAGATAAATTTTATGAACTACCTAAAGAAAAAAGAAATAGAGGAGTGTCAGTTACTGTTAGTTCATCTTGTTTTGTACCAAAGGCTTTTACACCTTTTCAATGGTCGCCACAAGATACCTGTGAGGAGTTTTTAAGAAAGCAGTATCTTTTAAAAGATACTAATGAAAGAAAACAAGTTAAAATAAATTATCATGAACCTACTGTTAGCTCAATAGAGGGAATTCTTGCTCGTGGTGATAGAAAAGTAGCTAAACTTATAGTAAAAGCATGGGAAAATGGAGCAAAATTTGATGGTTGGACAGAAAGCTTTAAATATGATGCGTGGCTTAAAGCTTTAGAACAAACAGGACTTAATCGTGAGTTTTATGCTAATAGAGAGAGAAGCTATGACGAAATATTACCGTGGGATCATATATCTATTGGTGTATCTAAAAGATTTTTTATAGAAGAAATGGAAAAGGCTAAAAAAGAATCTATAACACCAAATTGTAGAGAAAATTGTAGTATGTGTGGGGCAAAAGTTTTTGGAGGAGGTGTTTGTTTTGAATAAATATAGACTTAAATTTTCTAAAATAGGTAAAATAAAATATACAGGTCATTTAGATTTATTAAAAATATTTCAAAGAGCAGTAAAAAGAGCAAATTTGCCTATATCTTATTCACAAGGATTTAACCCTCATCAAATAATGAGTTTTGCTATACCTCTTCCTCTTGGTATGGAAAGTCAAGCAGAATATTTAGATATACAACTTGATAAACATTTAGAAAATGAATATATAAGAAATGAATTAAATAAAAATATGCCAATAGGTATGGAAATATTAAACGTAATAAAACTAAAAGAAGGACAAAAATCAGCACCTTCTATTGTTTGTATAGGTGAATATGAAATACTTTTAGACATTAACATAAATAAAGATAGTATACAAAACTTTTTAAATCAAAAAGAAATAAATATAGAAAGAGTTAGTAAAAAAAGAGGAAAAGAAACTATAAAAACAGTTAATGTTAAAGAAGATATTTTTAATATAGAATGTGAGCATAATAATAAAATAAAAGTTTTAATATCAACAGGAAGTGCTAAAAATTTAAAACCAGATATATTGGTAGAAGCTATTTATAAATTTTTAAACCTACCTTATGAAAAGTATAAAGTACACTATAAAAGAACTGGATTATTTGATGAAAATAAAAATCAATTAGATTTGTTATAAGTAGGTGTTAATATGGATAAAATTCTCGTTATAGATACACTTTTTAATTATGAAAGAGCAGGACTTTTAGAAAATAATGAACTTAAAGAGTTAATAATAGAAGAAAAAGGTAATTTTCAAATAGGAGATATATTTATAGCTAAAGTTAAAAAAATAATACCTAAAAAGTTTGTTTTTGTAGATTTAGGTTATGATAAAAATGCTTTTTTAGGGCTAACTGATAAAAAACAAAAAGGACTGTATACATTTAATGAAAAAACTAATAAGTATACTTTAAATTTAAAAGAAGGGCAAGATATATTAGTACAAGTAGATAAACAAGGTACAGATATAAAAGGCGCGAGTGTTACAACAAATCTTACACTTACAGGTAAATATGTAGTTTTGTTATTAAATGAAAAAAATATAGCTATATCTAAAAAAATAGAAGATAAAGAAAAAAGAGATTTTTTAAAAAATTTTGCCATCCAAAATTTACCACAAGATTATGGTATTATTTTTAGGACAAACTGTACTAATGTTGATACTAAAGAAATAAAAAGTGAAGTTCTATATCTTATAGAAAAAGCCAAAAATTTATTAGAAAAAGCTAATTATATAAAACCACCTATGAGGTTATCTTATGCTAAAACAGAAGTAGAAAAAATTATAATAGATATTTTAGATAAAGATGATAAAGTTATAACTAACAGTGAGGATAGTTATAATAACTTAAAAAATATATTTGATAATATAGAACTTTATAATGATAAATTACCAATATTTGAAGCATATAGTATAGAAAATAAGCTAGAAAAAGTCTTTAATAATAAAGTATGGCTTAAAAGTGGAGGATTTTTAATAATAGATATAGTAGAGGCTATGACTATTATAGATGTAAATACTGGCAAAAATATTACAAAGTCCTTTGATGAAATGATTTTTAAAACTAATAAAGAAGCATTAGAACAAATATCTAAAGAAATAAGACTTAGGAATATATCAGGAATTATATTAATTGACCTTATAGATATGAAAAATGAAGAACATAAAAAACAACTAGAGCTATATATGAAACAATTATCTAAAAATGACCGAATGCCTATAAATATATATCCTATAAATGAGTTAGGCATAATGCAACTTACTAGAAAAAAGTCATTACGTTCTCTTTATGAAATGGTATCATCAACTTGTTATGTATGTAATGGTAGTGGGAGAATAAAAAATGCTGATTATGTAGTCAATACTATTTTAAATCAAATAATTTCAATATTTTCTAACACAATTTATAACAAAGTAGTAGTATATGCACATAAGATGATTATAAGCCGTATGGATAAAATCACTATACTTGATAAAAAAATAGATTATAAAATTATAGACACTACTAGATTAGATTATTTTAATATAGAAAAATATATAAAATAGAAAATAAACTGAAGAAGTTTCTTCAGTTTATTTTCTATTTTATATAAGTATTTATATAATTAATAATATGATTTTCTTTTTAATACTACTTCTTTTTATATACATTAGTCAAAATAATTTTTATAAATTTTAATACTGTAATATTTAACTTAATATATTAGAGTTGTGATATAATATAAATTTTAATTTAATAATTTATATTTTTATATGTTAGTTAAAAATATAAATGTAAAGTGTATATCTTGACAATTTTATATAAAAAAGATAAAATATAAATTAAGGTATCTTTTAATAAATTTTAATAATATCTTAAAAAATTTTATAAATATAAAATATCTAAAAACTATCAAGGAGGTGTTTTTTCTGGACATAAAATACATAATAGTAATTTTATTGTGTAGTATTATATCAATTGTTATAGGTGGTGCAATTGGTTTTTCTATTCGTAAAAAGATTGCTGAGGCAACTATAGGTTCGGCAGAAAAGGAAGCAGACAATATTTTAATATCTGCTAAAAAAGAAGCAGAAGCTAAGAAAAAAGAAATTTTACTAGAGGCTAAAGAAGAAAGCCTTAAAGTTAAAAATGAAATAGAGAGGGAAAGTAAGGAAAGAAAGCAAGAACTTCAAAAATTTGAAAAAAGACTTATCCAAAAAGAAGAGTCTCTTGATAAAAGAAGTCAAACTCTTGAGAAAAAAGAAGAATTGCACCAAGAAAAAGTAGTTAAACTTGAAGAAGAAAAACAAAGTATAGAAGAAATATCTAATAAAAAAATAGAAGAGCTTGAAAGAATATCTGGATTTACTACTGAACAGGCAAAAGAGCATCTTTTATCTAATTTAGAGGAAGAACTTATTCATGAAAAAGCTACTCGTATAAAAGAAATGGAAACTAGTGCTAAACAAGAAGCAGATAAAAAAGCTAAACAAATAATAGGTCTTGCTATACAAAGATGTGCAGTAGACCATGTTACAGAAAGCACAGTTTCAGTTGTACCATTACCTAATGATGAAATGAAAGGTAGAATAATTGGACGAGAAGGAAGAAATATTAGAGCAATAGAATCTTTAACAGGTATAGATATTATTATAGATGATACTCCAGAGGCAGTTATATTATCTGGATTTGACCCTATGAAAAGAGAAATTGCTCGTATAGCACTAGAAAAACTTATTTTAGATGGTAGGGTTCATCCAGCTAAAATAGAAGAAATGGTTGATAAGGCTAAAAAAGAAGTAGAAATAATGATTAAAGAAGAAGGTGAAAGTGCTTGTTTTGAAATAGGTGTACATGGTATACATCCAGAACTTATTAGGCTACTTGGTAAAATGAAATTTAGAACAAGTTATGGACAAAATGTTTTAAAACATTCTTTGGAAGTAGCCCATCTTACAGGAATGATGGCAGGTGAACTTGGGTTAGATGTTACACTTGCTAAAAGGGCAGGACTTTTACATGACATAGGAAAAGCAATAGATTATGATGAAGAAGGTTCTCATGTAGAACTTGGATCTTCTCTTTGTAAAAAATATAAAGAAAACAATGTAGTAATAAATGCAATTGAATCTCATCATGGAGATAAAGAGCCTACATCTTTAATATCTGTTTTAGTACAGGCAGCAGATGCTATATCGGCCGCTAGACCAGGAGCAAGAAGAGAAACTTTAGAAACCTATATTAAAAGATTACAAAATCTTGAAAATATAGCAGATAGTTTTGAGGGAGTTGAAAAGTCATTTGCTATACAAGCTGGTAGAGAGCTTAGGATAATGATTTCTCCAGATATAATAGATGATGATAGACTTGTACTTTTAGCTAGAGAAATATCTAAAAAGATAGAAGAAGAACTAGAATACCCAGGGCAAATAAAAGTAAATCTTATTAGAGAAACTAGAGCTGTAGACTATGCAAAATAATAGATATTAAACATATAAATGTATTTGTCTACTTAATGTAAGTATTCAGGTACATTTTTTATTTTATAAAAATTTAATACTATTACACTTAAAAATAAACATAATTTCTATTAAAATAGTGGATAAGTATATTTTTTTATAAAAATAGTATGTTAATAACTATAAAATTAAATAATTACTATATTTATGAAAGAAGGCAATTATATGAAAAAATTAGCAATATTTGACCTAGATGGAACTTTAATAGATTCTATTGGTTCTATTGCAGGGGCCTGTAATGAAGCATTAAAAGAAAATGAGCTTGAAGAAAGAAGTGTTAATGAATATAAATATTTTGCAGGTGATGGCGCTTTAGAGCTTGTTAAAAGAGCAGTTTATGCTAGTGGAGATATAGAATATAAAAAATTAGATAGTGTTTATAGTATATATAAAGAAATATTTGTAAAAGATTGTACAAAAGGTGTAGTACCATTTGAAAATATAAATAAGCTTTTAAACGAACTTAAAGAAAGAAAAATAAAATTAGCAGTTTTAACAAATAAACCACATGATAGAGCTGTTGATGTAGTGAATAAAATATTTGGCAATGATATGTTTGATATGGTATTAGGATATAAAGGTGAACAAACTAAAAAACCTAATCCTTATTCTGCCTTATTAATAGCTAAATATTTTAATATAGATCTAAAGGATTGTGTATATATAGGAGATACTGATACAGATATGCAAACAGGAGTAAATGCTGGTATGTATACAATAGGAGTTACTTGGGGATTTAGAGATAGAGAAGAGCTTATTAAAAATAAAGCTAATGTTATAGTTGATAATCCTATGGAGTTATTAAACTATTTTACATAAATAAAATTTATATAAGAAGGTGATTAAATGAAAAATATTGTAATAGTTGGATCTGGTATAGGTGGATTAGCTGTTGGAGCTAAGCTATCTAAGGAAGGATATAATGTAACTATTATAGAAAAACATTTTGTAGCAGGAGGATATGCTACAAATTTTGTAAGAAAGGCTAAAACAGGAGAAAAGGTTATATTTGATGTATCTTTACATGGTATAGGCGATTTAAATGAAGATAGAGAGTTTTATAGACAATAAAAAGAAATAGGCGTTTTTGAAAAAGTAAA
>CAMMEG010000044.1 GCA_946495765.1 uncultured Eubacteriaceae bacterium | reverse complement strand
ATAAAAACTATAAAAATAGGATGACAATTTTACTTATTTTATTATTATATATAATTTTTGCTTTTTCTGTAGCAAAATTTACTTCTATTTTTTCTATACCATCTTTTTTAATAAGTTGTTTTTCTATTCCCTGAGCACAACTGGTACAAGACATACCCCCTATACCTATAATAACTTCTTTGTTTTGATCTTCTTCTATTACTTTAAACCCTAATTTTTCAATAGTTTTAAATAACTCATTTATATTTAATTGTGTATCATATTCTATAAATAATGTTTCATTAGCAAAGTTTACATTAGCATTTATTACACCTTTTTGTAAAGACATTTCATCTTGTAACCTTTTAGCACAACCAGCACAAGACATACCTTGTATTTTTATATTTTTATTCATAATAGTCCTCCTTACTTAATTATTTTTGATATAGTAAACATTAGTTCATCTAGTACTTCTTTGTCATCTTTTTTTATTTTTTCTACTAAACAGTTATTTATATGACTTTCTAAAATAAGTTTATTAACAGAATCTAGAGCAGATTTTATAGATAGTATTTGATTTATAATATCATTACAATATATATCATTTTCAACCATTCTTTTTACACCTCTAACCTGTCCTTCTATTCTATTAAGCCTTTTATATAAATTTTCTTTAAGTTGGTCATTTCTTTTTGTTTCTTTTTGCATATAGCATACCCCCCTATCCTATATATTTTACTATACCTTATTTAATTCGTCAACATTATATTTAATTTTATTAATATTTTAATATATAACTACAATTAATAAAATTTCATATAATTAATATAATAAACTATTTTTAAATTTATATTATTTTTTACAATAAAAATTTAAAAAAATACAAGGATGTATATTGTATTATTAAATGAATAATACAATATACAACCTATATATTTTAATAAAAATTTTACTTTAGATTATCCTTTATCTTTTTAGCTTGCTCTAACATTTCATTAGCAGATGCTAAAGTAAACTCTGTTATAGTAGCTCCACCAGTCATTCTTGCAATTTCATTTACTATATCTTCATCTTTTAATCGTTCAATACTAGTCATTGTGTTTTTATCATCAGAAAGTTTATTTATTAAAAAATGCTGGTCACCCATAGCAGCTATTTGCGGTAAATGTGTAATACAAATAATTTGATTATTTCTAGATAAAAGAGACATTTTCTCAGCTACCATTTGAGCTGTTCTTCCGCTAATTCCAGAATCTATCTCATCAAATATAAATGTATCTATTGTATCTACAAAAGACAATACAGCCTTTAAAGATAACATTACTCTACTCATTTCACCACCAGAAGCTATTTTAGAAAGTGGCTTTACATCTTCTCCTAAATTAGTACATATTAAAAATTCTACTTTATCAAATCCATTTTGATTAAAAGTATCTTTTTGCTTTATGTCTATTTTAAATTTAGAATTTTGCATACCTAAATCAAATAAATGTTTTTCTATATTTTTTTCTAAATATAGAGCATGTTGTCTTCTAATATTACTTATATTTATACATAATGATTTTATTTGTTTTTCTATATTCTCTTTTTTATTATATAATTTTAAAATTTTTTCTTCACTATTTATTAAATTATCTAATTTTATACGAATATCCTCTTTAAAATTTAATATCTCCTTAATGTTAGACCCATATTTTCTCTTTAGTTTTTGTATTAAATCAAGTCTACTTTCTATTTCATTAAGTCTATTTTCATCATATTCTAGATTATCATCATATTTTTTAATATCTCTTATTACTTCTTCTAATTTTGCATATATATCCTGTAATTCGTCATATATACATCTTTTTTCATTATCTATACTCATTATAATCTGTACATTATTTAATACAAGACCTATTTTATCAAATGCTGATAAATCCTCCGCACTGTATAAAAGAGATATACTCTCTGAATAGAGTTTTTTTAATCTTTCTGATTCAGCTAAAATTTTTCTTTCCTCTAAAAGATTTTCTTCTTCATTTTCAGTTAATTTAGCACTTTCTATCTCATTTATTTGATAGTTAAAGAAGTCTATTAAATCTTCTCTATCTTTACCCATAGATAAATCTGATATTTGTTTTAATACTATTTTGTACTCTTTAATAAGATTAGCAAGATTATTTTTAGGTTCTAATAAATCATTTTCACAAAATCTATCTAATAATAAAATATGCTTAGTAGGATTTAATAAAGATTGGTGTTCATGTTGTCCATGTATATCTATAAGTTTTTCACATATTTCTTTTATCATGCCAAGTGTAGCTGGTCTACCATTTACTTTACAAATGTTTCGTCCAGTTTTATTAAATGTTCTAGATATAAGTACACAGCTATCTTCATCTATATCTACACCAAGTTCTCTTATTTCATTTTTAATAGTCTCAGATTTTAATGTTAATAAAGCCTCTACCATAGCATAGTCCTCACCTTTTTTTATAAAATCCTTTGTAGATCTAGCACCTAAAACAAAAGCTAAAGAGCCAATAACTATAGATTTACCAGCACCTGTTTCACCTGATAATATATTTAATCCTTTATCAAATTCTATTAAAGCTTCATTTATTAAAGCAACATTTTTTATGTACAACTGTTGTAACAAATTGACACTTCCTTTTATATTAAGAGTTTATTTTAGACTTTAGTCTTTCCATAAGTTTTATAGCTTTTTCTTCATTTTTTAATACACAAAAAATATTATCATCTCCAGCTATACTCCCTATTATTTCATCATTTCCCATAGAGTCTAAAGCTGCAGCAACACCCATAGCCATTCCATTTAATGTTTTTATAACAAGTATATTTTGAGCATAATCTATATTTATAACACCTTCTTTAAAAACCCTTATAAATTTTTCAGCTGTTTTATTATCATCTTGTAAAAAGACTTCATATTTTTGAATACCATCACTAGTAGCCACTTTTGTAAGTTTTAACTCCCTTATATCTCTAGATATAGTAGCTTGTGTAACGTCAAATCCTGCATCTTTAAGTCGACTTGCTAGCTCTTCTTGTGTTTCAATATCAAACTCTCTTACAAGTTCTATTATTTTAGAATGTCGTTTTATTTTCATAAAATCACTTCCTTATCTCAAACATTTTTCTTCTTAGTACATCATAAAAGCTAAGTTTGTTTGTTTTTATAATATTAGTATAAAAAGATGACTTTTTTATATAAACACTATCACCATAATTAATAGGTATAGACTCTTGCCCATCTAAAGATAAATAAGCTATACTTTCTTTATTAGTTATATATGCTTTTATTTCATCATTAGCTGATATTACATAAGGTCTAGAAAATAATGCATGAGGGCATACATAAGTAATAGCTATAAGCTCAGTGTCTGGTTTTAAAATAGGTCCACCTGCTGAAAGATTATAAGCTGTTGAACCAGTTGGAGTAGAAATAATAAGACCATCTGCACTAAAAGCATCTACAAATCTATTATTTATATCTATTCCTATTTTTACCATTCTTGAAACATTCCCATTATTAATATTAACTTCATTAAGAGAGATATATTCTTTATCATTAATATGTACACCAAGCATCATACGCTTTTCTACGTCGTATTCTTTATTTAAAACTTTTTCAATAGCTAAAAATCCTTCATGTTTTTCTACATCTGTCAAATATCCTAAATTTCCCATATTTATACCTAAAATATTTTTATTATATTTAACTATTTTCTTAGCCCATCTGAGAATAGTTCCATCTCCACCAAGTATGACAATAAAATCTGATTGATTAAATAAATCATCTTCGTTTAAAAATATAACTTTTTCAGTATTTATTAAATTTTGAAAATTTTTAAGTATTAAAGGTATGGTATTTTTTTCAATACAAAATTTTATTAAATTCTTAGTATATTTAAAATTTTTATCTTTGTCTTCATTTACTATAAAACCTATTTTCATAATTTTTCCTCTTTACTTTAGTTTTTCAAAAGCTTCAAAAACTACTTGTTTTAAAGATAAAGTTGTATTATATTTATATTTATTCAAATACATAAGATACTCTATATTACCTTTACTACCTTTTATAGGAGAATATGTAAGTCCCTTTATAAAAAGATTTTGTTCTTTACAAAACTCTATTATATCTTGTAATATTTTTATATGAGTATTTTTATTTTTAACAATACCATTTTTATCTATATTTTCCCTTCCAACTTCAAATTGTGGTTTTATAAGCATAACTAATATACCGTTTTCATTTAAAAGCAATTTTATTTTATCAATAATTTTTTTTAATGATATAAAGGATACATCTACTGATATAAAATCTGCTTTTTGCTCTGGTTCATAATCTCTTATATCCATATTTTCAATAGAAACTACTCTACTATTATTTAATATTTTATAATTTAATTGGTTTGTGCCAACATCTATTGAATATATTTTTTTAGCATTATTTTGTAACATACAATCTGAAAACCCACCAGTTGAAGCACCTATATCAATACAAATTTTATCAACAAGAGAAATATTAAAAAATTTTAAAGCTTTTTCTAACTTAAATCCTCCACGACTAACATATTTTGGTTTAGCTCTTTCATCTAATGTTATAATATCATTATCTGTTACTTTATAAGATGGCTTTTTTATATTTTTATTATTAACAAAAGCATAGCCTTTTAAGATTATATCTTTCGTATATTCTCTAGAGTACCCATATTTTTCTTTAATAACTATATCAAGCCTATTTTCCATTTTCTATATTTCCAATCTTATTTATGATAGTATTATATATTCCTTCTTGGTCTAAACCATATTTTTGATGTAACTCTTTTATACTTGCTTGTTCTATATATTCATCTGGAAAAGATATATTATATATTTTTTTATCAAAAATTTCATTTTTAATAAGTAATGAAATAAGATTTGAGCCAAAACCACCTTTAAATACATTATCTTCAACAGTAAATATATAATCATAATTATTTTTTATATTATATATAAGCTCTTTATCTATTGGAGATATAAATCTTGCATTTATTAAAGATATATTATATCCTTCACTTATTAATCTATCATAAGCTGGTTTAACATTTTCTATTATAGTACCAACTGATATAATAGCTATTTTTCCATTTTGTTTTATAACTTCACATTTTCCATAAAAAATTTCTGGTTCATCATCACAATATATATCTGTTGCTATACCTTTAGGATATCTAATAGCTATTGGAGCTTTATGCTTGTTTATTGCATAATCTAACATTTTTAAAAATTCTGTTTTATTTTTAGGAGACATGACAGTTAAGTTAGGGATATGAGAAAGATAAGATATATCAAATATTCCTTGATGTGTCTCTCCATCATCACCTACAACGCCCGCTCTATCTATAGCAAATACAACGTGTAAATTTTGTATACATATATCATGTATTATTTGGTCATATCCTCTTTGTAAAAATGTAGAATATACAGCAAACACTGGTATAAAACTACTCATAGCAAGTCCACCTGCAAATATAACAGCATGTTCTTCAGCTATACCTACATCAAATAATCTATCTGGATAGGCTTTAGCAAAAAATGAAAGTCCTGTTCCAGAAGGCATAGCTGCAGTAATAGCTAATAATTTTTTATTTTTATTAGCTTCTCTAACCATATATTTTCCAAAAATATCTGAATATGTTTCTAATTTAGTTTTATTAATAGGTTTACCTGAATCCATATCAAAAGGTGATACACCATGATAATTATATGGATCATTTTCTGCATAAGAATATCCGCGACCTTTTTTAGTTATAATGTGTAATAAAACTGGCTTATTTATATTTTTAACATTGTTTATAGCTTTAATAAGTCCTTGTATATCATGTCCATCTATAGGCCCAATATATTTTATGCCAAGTTGTTCAAACATTACATTAGGCAATATTGCATATTTTATACCTTCTTTTGTTTTTTCTAAAATTTTGTTTATCTTATCTCCAACTATATTAAATCTTTCTAAAAAATGTCTAACATCTAATTTAGCCTCTATATATTCTGGTGCAGAACGTAACGAGCTTAAATGCTTGCTCATTGAACCTACATTTTTAGATATAGATATTTGATTATCATTTAATATAATAAGTAATTTTTTGTTATTAGCACCTGCATTGTTCATAGCTTCATAAACAAGCCCACCTGTCATAGCTCCATCACCTATAACTGATACTACATTATAGTCTTTTTCTAATAAATCTCTGGCAGTAGCAAATCCAAGTCCTGCCGATATAGATGTAGAACTATGACCTGTATTAAAATGGTCATATATACTTTCTTTTGTTTTAGGAAATCCACTAAGTCCCCCTTTTTTTCTGAGACTATTAAAAAACTCTTTTCTACCTGTTAAAATTTTATGAGTATAAGATTGATGACCTACATCCCATATTATTTTATCTTTTGAAAAATCAAAACAATAATTAAGCGCAATAGTAAGTTCTACCACACCTAAATTAGATGCTAAATGTCCACCTGTTTTAGATAAAGATTCTATTAAAAAATCTCTTATTTCTTTTGCTAAATAATCTAATTCATCTATATTAAATTTTTTTAAGTCAGACGGACTATAAATGTTATCTAAATATTTCATATTAGTCCTCCTTTTCAATATATTTTAAAACATTATGACAGCAACAACTATACCTAATATAGCTCCTGCAAATACCTCTATTGGACTATGTCCTAACAATTCTTTTAGTTTAGAATCTATTTTTATTCCATGTTTTTCAAAATTTGCTATAAATATATTTAAAACTTCTGCTTGTTTACCAGCGGCTCTTCTTACACCAGATGCATCATACATAACAACCATACTAAAAACAAATGCAATAGCAAATAATGACGAGTTAAATCCTTCTTGAAACCCTGTAGCAAATGCAAGAGACGTAACAAAAGAACTATGTGAGCTAGGCATTCCACCTGAGCTTACTATAAGTGCTGGGTTTATAGTCTTATTTTTTATACAATCTATAATTATCTTTATAAGCTGAGCAATAAACCACGATAAAACAGACGCTTGTATTATTTTATTATTAATAATTTGATTAAGAACTGTCATAATATCACCTTAATTCTAGTTATATTTTAAAATAAATAGCTTTATTTTTTTCTATTTATTAAGTCTTTTATATAATTATATATATTTTTTTCTTTAAATCCTAATTTTTCTAGTCCTTCTAAAACTTCTTGTGATAATATTTGATAATCTTTTTTAGCTTTTTTTAGTCCATAAATACTAACATATGTAGATTTATCATTTTTTAAATCACTTTTAATAGGTTTTCCTATTTCATCTTGGTTACCTTCTATATCTAATATATCGTCTTGTATTTGAAATGCAATCCCTAATTTATATGCTATATCTTCCACTATTTTTAATTGCTCTTCATTAGCATTACCAATAATAGCTCCACATTTCATACTAGCTAAAATAAGTTTACCTGTTTTATTTTCATATATTTTAAAAAGTTCTTGACTACTAATATTTTTATTTCCTTCAGCTTTAATATCTAAAACTTGACCTGCTATCATACCTTTCGTTCCAGCTGATAGTGCTATACATTGTATTACATCTATATATTTTTTATCAAAACTATTTTTAAGTTTATCTAACATAATTTCAAATGAAATATTCAAAAGTCCGTCACCTGCTAATATAGCAGTTGCTTCATCAAACTTTTTATGACAAGTAGGTTTTCCTCTTCTAATGTCGTCATTATCTATACTGGGTAAATCATCATGTATTAAAGAATATGTATGAATACATTCTAACGCAACGGCAAAAGGAACTGCATTTTCATAATTGTTACAAAATGCTTGTGATGTTAATAATAAAACCATAGGTCTAAATCTTTTGCCACCAGCTTGTATACAATATTTCATTGGTTCATACATTTCTTCTCCAGAATATTTTTTTAAATATTTTAATATTTCATCATTTATAAAATTAAATATAGTTTCTTTTGTATCTAATGTGTTCATTAGTTTTCCTCCATATTATAAAATGGATTAAGTTTAAATATTCCATTAGCATCTTTTTGAATTATAGAAACTTGTTGTTCCATATCTTTTAAAAAGTTGGCACAGAACATAGCTTCTTCTATACCTTCTTTATAAAGCTTTAAAGAACTTTCAAGAGTTGTATCATTTTTTTCCATTTGGTTAGCTATTTCTTCTAATCTTTTTAAAGAACTTTCAAAATTTTTCTTTTTTGCCATAAAAACCTCAATCTATTATTTTTGCTTTTCTCTTACCATCATAAAAATCTAATTTTATTTCATCATTTTTTTTAAGCTGTTTAGCTGATTTAATATTATTTTCATTTTTATCAGATACTAAAGCATATCCATTTTTTAAAATATTTATTGGTGATAAAGCCTCTATTCTATTAATATTTGCATCTAATATAAATTTATTTTCTCTTATTTTTGTGTGCATATTTTTATTTATTAAATCTATATTATTTTCTGTAAAAATTTGATAATCTAATATTTTATCTAAAAAATTAATAAAACAATGTTTATTTATATTAATTTTAAAATTAAATTTACTTTCTTTTATTTTTTTATTAATATTTTTATCTATACTATTAACAAGATTAAATATTTTTTCTTTTAATATACTTGCCTCTGGCAAACATACTTCTATAGCAGCAGAAGGTGTAGGTGCTCTAAAGTCTGCCACAAAATCTGCTATAGTAAAATCTATTTCATGACCAATACCTGTAACAATAGGTACAGAAGAATAGAATATAGCTCTTGCTAAATTTTCATCATTAAAAGCCCATAAATCTTCCTTGCTCCCTCCACCACGAGCTAAAATAATAATATCTAAGTTCTTATACTCATTAGCAAGATTTATAGCATTTATTATACTATTAGGAGCTTCTTTACCTTGGACTAAAGTTGGAATTATTATAATTTTTATGTTAGGATTTCTTCTTTTTGCTACATTTAATATATCCCTTATAGCAGCACCTGTTTCAGATGTAATTACACCTATTGTTTTAGGTAACGGTGGTATATCCATCTTATATACATCATCAAATAATCCTTCATTTTTAAGTTTTTCTTTTAATTTTTCAAAGTCTAAAAAAATATTACCTATACCACTTTGTTCAATCTTTTTTGCATAAAACTGATATTGACCAGTTTTAGGATATGATGATATATATCCCAAACAAATTACTTTTGTTCCATTTTCAATATTTTGTTTAAAACTTAGTGCATCTTGTTTATACATAACAGTATTTATAGAGCATTCTGCATCTTTTATAGTAAAATATATATGCCCTGAGGTATGTCTTTTTAAATTTGATATTTCCCCTTCGATATAAATATTATTTAATAAAACATCATCTTCTAAAAGTAATTTTATATAATTATTCACTTGAGAAACTGTATAAATATTATTTTTCATATTAATACTCTAAACTTTTGCAAGAACTGCATTTATAAATCTGTATGATTTTTCAGAACTATATTCTTTAGCTAATTCTATTGCTTCATTTATAACAACTTTTTGTGGAATATCATCATATAATATTTCATAAATTGCCAATCTTAATATGGCTAAATCCACCTTGTCTATACGAGATATACGCCAATTTTCTGAATAAATATCAATTTTTTTATCTATTTCTTCAAGATGATTTAATATATCAAAAACTTGTCTTTCAATAATGTTTTTATTTATTTTTAGAGGAGAGAATTTCTCATCCTTTCTTTTTTCTATCTCTTCTTCTATTTCTAATATTTCATAATATTTATTTAAAATTTCCTGTATCTCGTCTTTTTGAAAAAATTCCATTTGAAATACTATATTAAAAACATGATTTCTAGTATTACTTCTTGTTTCTAATTTTTTATTTTCTTTAGGTATATGTAAATCTTCCAATATATATCACCTCTATTTCAAAAATATTGTATTTAATTAACTTTCATTTTTATCTAAGTTTTTTTCTATCTCTACTGATACAATGTTTATATTTATTTTTTCAATTTCAAATCCAGTCATACTTTCTATTGCACTTTTGACTTTATTTTGTACATTTTGAGCAACCTCTATTATTTTATAGTTTTGCTTTATAGATAAATTTATATTTATAGTAAGTCTATTGTTATCATTGCTTATGTTTATCCCTTTAAATGATGATTTTTTACCTAATTTTCCTATTATATCCCCTGCTAAAGTAGAATTAATAGAATGTATACCTTCTATTTCCATAGTAGCAGTTTGAACAATAGCTATTAAAACATCATCTGCTATTTTAATCACACCATTATTGTTTATATAAGCCATATATACCTCCAAAGTTTTAACTTATAAAATAAACTATTTTTTTATTATATCAAATTTTTATCCTCTTGAAAAGATAAATATAATATATTTTAACCTAAATATACCACATATAATACATTATTTTATAAATTATTTATATAACTATATAATATAATTAAATCATAATTCTTTATATTAAAAATCTCCTAAAAGCTATTGCCTATTAATTACACTATCTAATAATTAAGACAGTTTTCTATATATTATAAAAAATAAGGCAATAAATTAAAATAATTTATTGCCTTATTTTTAATTAATTATTTTGCTTCACAAATACCACAGTTATTACCTTGCATCATAAATACTAATAATAATAAAAGAAGAATACTACTATCCCCACAAACGCCACAGCCACCTTGCATTATCATTAATAAAAAGATAATTAAAATAAAGTTATTTCCTCCAAAATTCATATTATTACCTCCAAAAAAGTTATATTTCAATTATATGCATCTATTTTAAAATAATTGACAGTTTTTAAAAAAAATTATTTAAACAAGCCTAAAAATGTTGTACAAGTATATTTTTTGTAAAATTTAATAACATTTTTTTAAATTTAGCATAGACTAAATTAAGAACTATTAGAAAGGGTTTATAATATGAGTAGTATAGAATTAATAGTTGAAAGTAACTTATCATCTGAAGAAGAAAACATCTTAACCTCTATTGCTAATATAAAATATAAGCTACCTTTAATAAATTCACTTGTTATAGAAATTGAAGAAGAAAATATAGATAAATTAAAAAGCTTAAAATGCTTAAAAACTGTTTTTCAAAATACTCATATAACTATGCAAATGGATAGTGCTAGAGATATTGTAAATGCAAATATGGCTCAAGAAAAAGGTTATACTGGTAAAGGCATTGGAATTGCTATATTAGATACAGGTATTTCACCTATAAATGACTTTTTATATCCTAAAAATAGAATAATAGCTTTTAAAGATTTTATAAATGGTAAAACAAATCCATATGATGATAATGGCCATGGTACACACGTTTCTGGAATAGCTGGTGGCAATGGTGTAAATTCTAGTGGAAAATATAAGGGTATCGCTATAGATTGTAACTTTATAGGTGTAAAAGTATTAAATAAAGAAGGTAAAGGCAATGCATCTGATGTTTTAGCTGGCTTACAGTGGATTGTAGACAATAAAGAAAAATATAATATAAAAATTATAAATTTATCTATTGGTACAAATAATACTTCATCTAATGACCCTCTCGTAAAAGCAGTTGAAAATCTATGGGATAATGGTATTATAGTTACTATTGCTGCTGGTAATGATGGCCCTAAAAAATTTACTATTAGCTCGCCTGCTATAAGTAAAAAAGTTATAACTGTTGGGGCTTCTGATGATAATATAACCACTACTGTATGGGGTAATACTCTTATAAATTTTTCTGGTCGTGGACCTACTTTAGAATGCGTTGTAAAACCAGATGTTTTAGCACCAGGTGTTAATATTATATCTTGCCTATCTAACAATGTATCTAAACAATCTAATCAAATTATAAATAAAAACTATTTTGCACTAAGTGGAACATCTATGTCTACTCCTATCGTTTCAGGAGCAATAGCTTTATTATTAGAAAAATATAGTGATTTAAAGCCAGATGATGTAAAACTTATGATAAAAAAATGCTGTAAAAATTTGCATTTACCAAAAAATCAACAAGGTTGGGGATTAATAGATATTTATAAATTATTATCTCAGGAGGTATGTTATGCAAGAAAATAATGTAATATATGAAATAGCACAAAAAATTCAAGATAAAGAAGTATTAGAAAATGATATAAAAGAAGCTTTTAATTTAGTTAAAAATTTATTTAAAACAAAATATATTGATAAAATACAGTTAGAATTAAAAAATAATATTAATTATGTAAAAAATAATCCTCCTAAGGAGATAATTCTACTAAATGCTATTAAACCTTTTACATTAGAAAACAATCATAAAAATATAGATAATGTTATAGATTTAGTAACAAATATATCTGCATTAAACTATATATTACCTAATAAAAATACCGAAAATATTATTAAAGTTAATAATATAGAGTATGACCCATCTGTAAAAGAGGATGGTGTTTATGATATTGATGAAAATTGTTTATTTTCAATAAACAATACACTTAATATACCTAATAATTTAATTATACTTATTTTTATTCTATTTATTATAAGTAAATAACTATATTATTTTAGCATATATTGATATTTTTATATATTACAAGTTTGTTTTTATATAATATTGACAAAATAACAAACTTGTAATATAATATAAATAAAGAAATAGATATTCTATAAAATCTTATAATATAATTAATGTATTATATATAGTGTAGTTATTAATTATATTATAAGTGAGAGCTAGACCCCATCACGCCTCTGTTTTCAAGCGTACCATGATAGGGTTGTTTTTTTATATAAACTTTAATCTTATATATCTATTTTTAAATAGGTTATTTTTTATTTAATACTATTTAAATTAAAAACTATGGAGTTACTTTATGCCAAAACAAAATAATATTTACGAAGAACAAATAAATATGCTTTTAAATAAAGGGATATTAATTGAAGATAAAATTGAAGCTATTAAGATTTTATCATCTTTAAATTATTATTCTTTTATAGGTTATATTCCCAACTTTACAAATGAAAATATTAATTATCAAAATAAAATAAGCTTTAATAAGATATATAAAACTTACCTTTTTGATAGAAGGTTAAGAAATATTGTTTTATATATTATAGAAATAATAGAAAATACTATTAAAACAAAAATATCATATGTTTTTAGTATTGAAACCGATGAATTTGGATATTTAGATAGTTCTAATTATAAAGATGCTAAAGAATATAAAATGTTAATTAGTAATTTAAAAAAACTTTTACAAAAAGATAAAAAACTAGAACTAATCAATTATTATGTAAAAAAATATGGTAATAAGTTGCCTATTTATATAGGTATAAATATTTTTACAATGGGCATGATTAATAGTCTTTATAGAAATATTAATACTAATATACAAAAAAAATAGCAAAAGAATATAATACTGGTGTAAATCAACTAACAAGTTGGATAGAAAATATAGTGTACATAAGAAATTTAGTTGCACATTATATGCGACTATATAATTTTAAACTTCAAAAAACACCTATCAATTGTAAATTAAACCATAAATTAAACATAATTACTTATAGAATATTTGATATATTTCATATTATGAAATTTCTTGTATTAGACAAAGAAGAATGGAATAATCATATAATAGTTGTACTAGATGCTCTTATAGAAGAATATAAAGAGTATATAGAATTAGACTTAATTGGCTTTTCAAAAGACTGGAAAGAAATATTAATGAAACCCTAACTTTAAATATATAAATTTAAAAGTTTGTTTGTTATTAAAATATACTAATATAAAATATGTAAATTTAACATTTTATATATTTTTTATTATTTAAGATTTTAACCGCCACTAAAAATGGTAAATAGCATTTAATAATTTCATTTCCTGTAAATATTTCAACTAAGTCCCCCTCTATAAATGATTTGTTATATATATTTAATTCTTTTATTCTGTCCAATTATTTAACGTAAGTTTGCACAACAAAAAAAGGTTGTATACTGTTTAGGTTTAGTTAATTTTTTAACCGCCACTAAAAACAGTATACAACCAAAAACTCAAGAGATAGCCTCTTGAGTTTTAACTTTTCAAATATATTTATCTAGTAAAATAGCTTATTTTCTTCTTATATGCATTTTAGCTGTCTCTTTATTATTTTCATCATTTTTTATTAATACACTAGATAAGTCTTTAGAAACTTTTTCTAAACAATTACGACAATATTGTCCACTTTTTATAGAAATACCACATTTTTCACATTTTAAAAAATCAACCATTTCATCAGTAATCTCTAGTCTACCTTCTCTTAAATATTTAAGAATTTTTTTTATAGAAACACCGGTTTCATCAGAAACAATATTTATACCCGCACCTCTATTTTCTCTTAAATATCCTTTAACTTTTTCAAATTCTTCTTCTTCTTCTTTTATACAGTCAGAGCATATAACTTGACCAACCATAGGAGAAAAAATCTTTCTGCATTTAGGGCAATTTTTTATATTCATATAATCCTCCTCACTTATAAATAAAAAATAATTATTATATATTATTATATTATTAATTGATATTGTAAATAAATAATATTTTTAATCAAATATATATTTTTTTATAGCTTTTGCTACACCATCATTTTCATTTGTATCTGTAATAAAATCTGCTATTTC
>CAMMEG010000043.1 GCA_946495765.1 uncultured Eubacteriaceae bacterium | reverse complement strand
ATAAATGTATCATTAGGTATTTTGTTAAATTGGTTCCACGAAATTTTTGTAGTCATAAAGTAATTAATACCAGATTTTTTAAGAATTTGTGGTAATGCAGCTGAATAACCAAAAACGTCTGGTAACCATAAAATTTCATTATCAACATTAAATTCTTCTTTAAAAAATCTTTTTCCATGTAAAATTTGTCTTACTAAAGACTCACCAGATGTAACGTTACAATCTGCTTCAAGCCACATAGCACCTTCTGTTTCCCAAACGCCTTCTTTAACTTTTTCTTTAACTTTTTCATATACTTTTGGGTGGTCTTCTTTTAAAAATTTGTATAACTGTGGTTGAGATGACATAAATATATATTCTGGATATTCTTCCATGAGTTTTAAAACAGTTGAAAAACTTCTTGCTACTTTTTCTCTTGTTTGAGCAACTGTCCAAAGCCACGCAACGTCTATATGTGTATGACCTACACAAGTAGCTATACAATCTTCATGCCCACAAAGTTCACCATAAAATTTTTCATTTAAAAACTCATTAGCTTTTTTTACACTTTCATTGTATAAATCACTTTTTGGCTGTCTAAGGTCTATTAAATTACAGGCTTCTGTTAAAACTGTAATCATATCTATTCTTCTCTTATCATTTTCATCTAATTCTTTACATACATCTGCAGGAACTTTCATATTAAAATATAATTCTCTAGATGCCATATCTATAACAACAAGTTTACCATGTAATGTAGCTAATTTATCAGATAACATACCAGCATATGCATGTAAGTCTATTTCATATTTTGTACCAGCAACAGCATTATGAGAAAGAATAACTTCTCTATGGTTAATATCTAACCCTTGAATATGTTCTCCATTTACATATAAGATAAACTGAGGATTAGTGGCATCCCAACCTTCATTAAATGTATGAAAGTTTAAAGCAATAGTTTTTCCTTCAAATTCTTTAGGTACTTCTACACTACATTTAAACCAACCGTGTTTATCTCTTCCTCCCCATAAATCACCTGTTTTGAATTCTCTAAATTCATTTTCATTAACAGTTTTAATATTATCTATATTGTGATAGTTACCATCAATATATTTATAATTTTTTAAAGGAATTTCTTGACTATAAACATTTTTTGCAATATTTTCACAAGTTTTATTAATTCTTTCTAGTAGATAATACATATTTTTTCTCCTTTTTTATTTATTCTTTAACTGCACCAATTGTTAAACCATTTACAAAATATTTTTGGAAAAATGGATAAGCAAACATAATTGGTAATGTTGTTATAACAACTATAGCCATTTTTAAAGTTTCTGTTGGCATATTTTTAGAGGCTTCTATAGCACTTGCCCCTATACTAGCAGCATTTTTAATTAAAAATTCCATAGATGTTTCTATTTTTATAAGCATATATTGTAAAGGAATTAAATCTGGCTTTTCTATATATAACATAGCGTTAAACCAGTCATTCCAGTATGCTAATGTTAGGAATAATCCTATTGTTGCAATACCTGGTATTGCAATAGGTAAAACTATTTTTATAAATAATTTTAATTCACTTGCTCCATCTATTCTAGCTGATTCAATAACAGCCTCTGGAACAGAAGTTTTAAAGAATGTTCTAAGTATTATTATATTAAACGAACTTACACAAAGTGGTAATATTAAAGCTAATATATTATTTTTAAGATGTAAAAAATTAACCATTACTAAATAAGATGATACCATACCACCTGAAAATAGCATAGGTATAAAAATAAGTTTTGTAAAGAATTTTCTATATGCAAAACTTCTTCTTGATAAAGCATATGCATAAGTGGACATAATAATAAGTCCTAATAAAGTACCACTTATTGTTACTAAAATACTTACACCATAAGCCTTTAATATATCACTTCCAGATGATAAAATATGTTTATAAGCTTCTAAGCTCCATTCATCTGGTATAAATCTATAACCATTTAATCTTAAAGACTCCTCACTAGTTAAGGAAATTATTATAACAAATAAAAATGGTACAACACAAGCTAATGCTAATAATAAGAAAAGAATAGTTATTAATACATTAACTGGCTTTGACACTCGATTAGATTTACTTTCTTGTTCCATCTCATTTACTTTTTTTGCTTTTTTCTCAATTTTATTTGACACTACAAATTTCCCCTCCTATTCTAAAAGAATGCATTTTCGTTATCTACTTTTCTAACTATACCATTTGTTACAAGTATTAAAACTAAGCCCACAATAGATTGATATAAACCAGCAGCAGAACTCATACCTATATTACCTAAATTCATTAAGCCTCTATAAACATATGTATCTATAACGTTTGTTACAGAATATAAAGCGCCTGAATCTTTTGGTAATTGGAAGAATAATCCAAAGTCTGACCTAAACATACCACCTACTGCATTTATGAACATAATTATAATAACTGGTTTTAATAAAGGTATAGTAATACTTTTTATTTGTTGCCATTTAGATGCACCATCTACAAGAGCTGCTTCATAATAACTTTTATCTATACCACATATAGATGCTAAGTATACAACTGTCCCATAACCTATACCCTTCCATTGACTCATAAATATTATAATAAAAGGCCAATATTTAGGCTCTGTATACCAAGATATAGAATCCATACCTAAATTTTGTCTTATACCGTTTACATAACCTTTATCTGGACTTAAAAATGCGTATAAACAATAACTAACTACAACCCAAGATAAAAAGTAAGGTAAAAACATAGAGGTCTGAAAATATTTAGATAACTTTTTACTGTGTAATTCTTTTAATAATATAGCTAATGTTACCGGTAAAACTATCCCTAAAACTATAAATACTATATTATATAAAATAGTATTTCTTGTAATAAGCCAAGCATCACTTGATGAAAATAAAAATTTAAAATTATCAAACCATACCCAGTCACTTTTAATCAAGCTTTCTAAAAAGCCACCATGTACTCTCCAATTTTTAAATGCTATCAAAACACCAAACATTGGTAAATAAGCAAATATTAAAAACCATACTGTACCTGGTAAGGTTAAAAATAGTAGTTCTTTATTTTTATTTAATGTTCTAAAAAAAGATTTATTACTATTTTTAACTTTATGGTCTTTTTCTTTTTTATTTTGCATTTTAGTTCCTCCCAATAAATTTTTCTTAATAATATAATTAAATTAACTTAATATTAACGATATCATATATATTTATTAATTAATAGTTGACTTTTTTTAGTTTTATTGTACTAATTTTATGTTATTATATATATTTTTAATATAAAAATTTCACTAACAAAAAAATGCACAATATATTTTTTTTGTTTTTGTATGTTATGTATAACTATTAAAACATTTTATTTTGTGCATTTTTACTATTAATAATTTTTTAATTCTCTAAGTGTAGCTGGTGTTACACCATAATATTTTTTAAATTTTCTATAAAAATAACTTGTATCTAAATATCCTACTTCTTTAGATATATCACTAATCTTTTTGTTAGTATTTAATATTAAATCTTTTGCAACTGCATTTCTTATTTTATTAAGATAATCTGAAAACTGAATACCTATTTCTTTTGTAAATATTTGTCCTAAATATGAGGTGTTTACATTATATTCTAAAGCTAGTCCTTTAAGACTTAAATCTTTATTATAATTTTCATTTACACATTTTACAATTCGTCTAACAATAGGACTTAATTTAATATTTTCATCTAATATATGATTAATTAAATAATTTAACTTAAATTTCAAATATTTTTTTATATCTTCTATTGTTGTAAAATTTAAAACTTTTATTATAGAACCTCCTAACACTCCAGCATCTTCATTGTTTACTTTAAACTTAACTTTTAAATTATCATATAAAATTAAAACTTTAATAGCAAATTCGTATATATGCTGTGGAGTTAAAATGTTATTTTGTAAAATTTCATTTAAATAACTATCTATTTCTTCTTTGTTGCCATCTATTACTAATCTATTTAGTTCATTTAGTTCATTTTCAAAATATATATCTAAATCATTTACTAAATCTTCCTCTGTCAAACATTTATTAAATCCAGATATTAAAATATTTTTTTTAACCAAGTTGCTAACTTTAAAGCTTTTACTTAAAAGGTTTATTTCATCTACTACTTTACCTATAGATATTAATACATCATACCCATATTTATTTATTATATCTTCTAATATTTCTGTATAGAAATTTTTTATTTGTGCTAAAGTTGTACCTTTTTCAAAGCTATTTACTAAAATAAGATTGGCATAGTCATCATACAATACTTCAGTTTTTTCTATATGTTTAAAATTTATTGTATTAAATCCATCTTTTATTAATAAAATACTTGTTACAAATAAACTATCTTCTAACTTTATTTTTATTTTTTCTTTGCTATCAATTAAATCTTGTTTAGAAGCTGTATTATTTAATATTCCTTTAAATATAGTATCTTTCTTTAAATTAATTTTTTTACTACTTTTAGCTTCATCTAGTTTATTTACTATTTCTATCAAACTTTTAGTTAATTCTTCTTCATCTATTGGTTTTAATATATATGCTTCTACGCCAATAGATATAGCTGCTTTTGCAAACTTAAATTCTTCATATCCACTAAGTATAATAAATTTTACATTATCATCTATTTCTTTTATTTGAGTTAATAAATCTATCCCATTTATTAATGGCATATTAATATCTGTTATAATTATATCTACTGGATTTTGTCTAAATTTCTTCAAGGCTTCTTTTCCATTTTCTGCTGTTTCTAAGACAGTTATATTTAGTCTTTCCCAATCGACAATATTTTTTAACCCCTCGGTTATTAGGCTTTCATCGTCTACAAGCATTGCTTTATACATAGTTTAACTCCTTTCATCTGTATATGGTAATTTTATAGTTATTTTAGTTCCTTTCCTATCTTCACTTTCTAAATCTACTCCATATTTATTTCCATACTTTATTTTTATCCTTTGGTTTACATTTAATATACCTATCATTTGCTCATCACTTTTTTGGGTTTTAATTTTTTGTTTTAGAATACTAAGCCTTTCAATTGGTATACCTCTCCCGTTATCTTCTATAATAATATTTATAAAATCTGAATTTTTCTTTATTATAATTTTTAATATGTTATCATTACTTTCTAATCTTATACCGTGAATAAAATAATTTTCTATTAAAGGTTGTATTATAAATTTAATTATTTTTTTATCAAGCAAATCTTCTTCACATTCAACGCTATATAATATTTTATTAGAATATCTAAATTTATATATTTGTAAAAACTTATCACAATATTCTAGCTCACTTTTTATTTTTATCATATCTTTTTCTTTTAATTGACTTCTAAAAATATGTGCAAGCATATATATCATTCTAGCTACTTCTTTATCATTATTTATTATAGCTTTCATTCTTATAGATTCTAAAGTATTATATAAAAAGTGTGGGTTTATGCTACTTTGTAATGTTTTCATTTCAGCATTTTTTTCATTTATTTGAGATATATAAAATTTATCTATATATTCTTCTAAATTATCACACATTTTATTAAAATTTTCACATATTATTGATATTTCATCTTTTTCACCTTGAACTTCTTTAGGTATTCTATTTAATTTATTATTTATATTGATATTAATACTTTCCATAGTATCTAAAATTATGTTTAATCTATTATTTAACTTTTTAAGACGTTTAAATATGAATATTTCTGACGCTATAAAAAATATTATATTTATTAATATAATATATACTATAAATTGCTTATTTTTTATAACAAATGGTATATTTTGAACAATCCCTAAAATAACTATATCGTTTGATAATTCATCAATAGTTATATTATCCTGATGAGTGTTTAACATTTTTGTTATATCTATAAAGTCTGTTTCTTGCTCTAAGCTAGTTTTTTTAGAATCATATAAAATTAACCCATTTTGTTTTAAAATTAAAATTCTAAAAATTTCATCATAGTTCTGTATTATTTTATATATCTCTGACTTATTAAACTTAAATACTACAATTCCCTCAGTTTGTAAATTTAAAGGATTATTTATATTTCTTATGTATAATATTTCTTCATCTTTATCATTACTACTTTGTAAAAATCTTTGATTTATCTCTATATCAGAGTATTTTTTCTCTTTTATTTTGTTTTCTCTATTAAACAAATAAGAGGTCTTATTTTTATATGATAATAATTCTATACTTTCTATTAAGCTACTTCTTTCAAAGCTATTTCTTACTAAATATTCCACACCTTTATAATAGCTGTCATCACTTTCATAAAATTTATCAAGTTTATTTTGTAAATAAGTATTTAAGTCACTATTTAAAAAAAATATAGTATCCTCAATAATATTAGAATTACCATATAACTCTGTTATAAAGTTATTTATAAAAGCTTCCATATCTTCAAACTTTTCTGAAATGTTATTTACAATACGTTTGTTAATTTGTTGATTATATGATATATCTCTTTGTTCTATATTTCTAAATAAAACTAAATTTATAACAAAAATAAAACTAAATATAATAACGTTATAACTTATCATCAATTTTTTATAAAAAATTGTTCTTTTATTCATAATTAATACCTTTCATAAAAATCTATAAAACAACATATATTATACACGTTATTTGTCCAATTTACAATAATTTTTTATATATATTAAATATACATTTTGTTTATGTTTTAAACATAACCCTAGCTAACCCGTTTATAATTTTTATCTCCAATAATAAAGTCATAGCTTAATTAAAATAATAAAAAGAGTAGAAATTATCTACTCTTTTTATTTATTATTCTAAACCATATACCTCTATTTCATAAATTCTAGCAGCAGAATCTGAACCTTGAGTAGGTTTTAAAACAGTAAATCTTACATATCTAGCATCTACCATTTTAAAGGAATCTGAAGTCACTCCTAATGAGTTTTTTTCTACTTCTAAAACTTTAGTAAAGTTTACTCCATCTTCACTTACCTCAAGCATATATTCTTCTGTATTCATATCTGGACTTTCACCACCAGCCTCTGCGTGATATACATCTAGTCTAGCTATTTTTCTTACCTGACCTAAATCTATTGTTATGTTATGTTTGTCTGAGCCAACGGCACACCATTTTTTAGATTTATCACCATCTACTGCAAACATATCAGCTTCATTATCATTAACAAAACTAGAAGCCTCTGTGCTAGCATTTAAGGCAAAATTTTGTAAATCACTTGCTTTTTGTGTAACAGTAATAAGATTTTCTAAAACAATTTCATCTTCACCTTTAGAATTTTTTGCTTTTAATTTAACTGTATATGTTCCTTCGTTTTCATATTTTACAACTGGGTTTTCATCTGTACTAGTTTCAACATTAGCTCCTTCAAAGCTCCATTCAAAGCTTTCTGAAAGTGTGTTACTCATATTAATAAACTCTATTTCTTCATTTGGGCTAACTACTGTTTTAGATGCCTTAAAACTAGCTTTAGGTACAGTATTATCTGGCCAGTTTAATTTTACAGATGAGCTTTCACCTCTTATATTGTCATTATTAACAGCCATAATAACAAATTCTGTTTCCATAGTTTCTGGTGTTCTTTGTAAGCTATTTATAAAAAATCTATTATTTAATGTAGAACCTAATAAAGATAAACTACCATCTGTATTTTTTCTATATATTTCATAGGCTTTTAAATCTGCACTATCTGTTGTTTCCCACGATAAATTTACCCCTGCTAATGTATCATCTTCTTCAAATAAACTATCGTCTATATTAACATTTGTAATGTCTATTACATTTGCTTTTTGTGTACTATCTTTTATACTTATACCACCTAAGTTAATGGTAACATTTTTATCTTCTGTTGAAGAAATTTCATAAGATATTGTTTTTATATTTTTACCTATATAATCTGATATATCATAAGATATTTCTTGCCAGTTTTTATTAAGAGATTTATCCGCTTTTATAACAACTTCTTCTTCACTATCATGAAAAGACAATTTAAGGTCTAGTTGTACTTCACTACTAGCTTTTGCATAAGTTAAAAATTGGGTATTTTCTTCTATTTTTAAATCTGCACTAAAAAGTTTAACAGTAGATACAGTATTAGCCTTTAAATCACTTAAAAACTTAATAGAGTTACCTGCATAGTATGCTGTTGAATAATCAATACTAGGTGTTATACTATTGCCATTTTCATCTATTATCCATCTATATGTAGGCATAACATCAGCAATGCTTCTATTATTCCAATCTAAAGAAGATACTTTTTCACCGTTTATAAAATAGTTATAACCATTTCCCATACTAAAATTTGTATTAAAAGGTATAGAGTTTACTACTGTTTTTTCTGTTATAAACTTAGACATCCCTCTCCATTCTGTACCCGTAGCTTCACTATCTTTAGAAGGGTCTGCAAATTCATTTACATATATTCTAGACTCTTTACTTTGAAATTGGTCTATATCTCCATTAGATGAATAAAATGACCAACTAGGACAATAAAGACCAATAGAGGTTTGTGTATCTGTACCATTTTCTAATAGTTCCCATTTAATAGGAGTTGCAGTCCCTTCAGCTTGTATATCAATACCTGCAAATAATGACTTATTATCATACCCTATTTTATTTGCAAATTCATTAGATTTTTTAAGTAATTGTTCTGGTGCTAATCTATCTGTTGTCCACCAAAAGTTTAAAAACATACTACCTGCTAGTTTATTACCATTATCATCTACTATAAAATCTTTGTTTTTTTCATTTAATTGATTTTGCCAATCTAGCTTGCCATCTTTTGTCATGGCATCATACCACATAATTTCAAGGCTATCTCCAGACTTCTCTTTAAATTGTGCTATAAATTCTTGAAAAAGCTTACCATATTCTTCTGATTTCATAGTTTTACTTTCAGTTGTATCTGTCTCCTGATTTATAAACCAGCCTTCAAATCCAAACTCATTACAAACTTCTATAAGCTTATTAACTATAACAAAGTTTCCTTGTTCATCTTTTTGTAAAAATTCATCAACCCATTCTATTTTTCCACCATATTCTAAAGGTGGGAAAAAAATAGTACCTAATACTAAAACTCCATTTTTATGAGCAGAGTCTACAACATCTGGACTTGGTGGAACAATAATTCCTTCACTAGCAGACCCACCCCAATAAACAAGTTTATCTAAATATTGCCAATATGAAAATGTATTAACATTAAAGTCATTACTTCCATGAGGTATATTACCACTTGTATTATTATTCATAATAGATAAGGCTACTAAGTTTGTATCTTTGTTTTGTGTAGAGTTTACAGGATATATTCTATCTTTACTAACTCTCTCTTTTAATTTGACAGAACTTTTATTATATAGGCTTTCAGTTTTTATATCTACCTGTAAAAGTTGTTCTGGTAGCCACGCTGGTGTAGTTGGAGCATTTGGCATTTTAAAGTCTACACCTTCTTCTGTTATTGTATATGTAACTTGATTATTTTTAGTAGTTAAGCTATTATTTTGGTTTGTGCATCCTACTAAAGATGCAGAAATTGTAAATATTGTAGCTATAGATAAAGCACTAGCTTTCTTTAAATTAAAATTATACTTCATTTTTACCTCCAGATTTTATATAGTAAATTTATACAAATTTACATTATAAAATATTAATATTTAATATAAAAATACCAATATATTCATAATGTGTCAATATTTTGTTATACATTTTTTAAATTATTCTATAAAAAATCCATTAAATATATAATTTGTGCAATATAATATATATTAGTATATAAATTATTTAAAATATTGCCTATTATTTTTGTTTATTATTTGTAAAATATTAGTCTTTACAGTCTTTTATAATTAAATTATAATATTTTTATAAAATTATCTAATATTTAGATACTTTAAACTATTCTATTTTAGGAGTGTGATTAAATGAAGTACATAGGTGTGGATCTAGGTGGCACAAATATAGTTGTTGGACTTATAGATATGGAAGGCAATATTATAAAGTCTTATACTAGACCAACTATACCTACTAGAAAAACAGAGGAAATCTTTGATGATATTATTGATATGTGTCAAGTATTAATAAAAGAATTTAACTTAAGTCTTTCATCATTAAAAGGTATTGGTATGGGTATACCTGGAGAGGTAGACTCTAAAAATGGTATTATAAACTACTCTAATAATATTCCAATTAAAGACTTTAATGTTTCCTCTTATATGAAAAATCTATGTAAAAAAGTAAATATGGACATACCATTTTTCTTTGCAAATGATGCTGACTGCGCTGCTCTTGGTGAACTTGTAGCTGGCGCTGGCAAAGGTTATAGTGATTTAATAATTCTCACTTTAGGAACTGGTGTTGGCGGTGGTATAATAATACAAAATAAAATTTATTCTGGATTTTTTGCTGGTGGTGCTGAACTTGGTCATCAAACTATTGTGCATAACGGTGAACTTTGTACTTGTGGCAATAAAGGTTGTCTAGAGGCTTATGCTTCTGCCTCTGCCCTTATAAGAGACGCTAAAAAAGCCGCAAAAGAAAATCCTAATTCTCTATTAAACACTTTAGTTGATAATAATTTAGAAAATATTACTGCAAAAATTGTCTTTGATGCTAAAGACCAAAATGATAATGTAGCTATTAACCTAGTTGAAAACTATATTGAATATTTATCAGTTGGTGTTGCTAATTTAATTAACATATTTAAACCAGAAGTGCTCCTTCTTAGCGGTGGCATATCTAAACAAGGTGAAAAATTAACAACACCTTTAAAAGAAAAAGTATTGACTAAAGTTTTTGGTAACGATTTAAAAACTAAAATAGATATTGCTACATTAGGTAACGACGCTGGTTTAATTGGAGCTGCTATGCTTGCAAGATAACTATTTTTAATAATTTTTACTATTTTATACTAAAAATATTTTTATTTAGGAGAATTTTATTATGAAAAAACAATTACCACAATCTATGGAAAATTTATTAAAAGATGTATATGAAAAATTAGGAAATGATGAAAAATTAAAAACAATGTTTGAAAATTGCTATACTAATACATTAGATACTACTGTTAAAAAAATGCCTGATGGTACTACTTATGTTATTACTGGTGATATACCTGCTATGTGGTTAAGAGATTCTGTTTGTCAATTAAGACCCTATTATTTTTTAGCAGAAAAAGACGAAGAAATAGCTAATCTTATCGAAGGGTTAGTAAAACGTCAAATGCAATATATAATATTAGACCCATATGCTAATGCATTTAATGAAAGTGATAATGGCAGTTGTTGGGAAAAAGACATTACTGAAATGTCTGGTTGGATATGGGAAAGAAAATATGAAATAGATTCCCTTTGTTTTCCTCTTCAAATGGCTTATCTTCTTTGGAAAAATACCGGCAAAACTTCTCACTTTGACGATACTTTTAAAGAAGCTTCATATAAAATAATTGAAGTTTGGAGAACAGAACAAAATCACGAAGAAAACTCCCCTTATTCTTTTATCAGAAAAGACTGTTACTATACAGACACTCTTTCTAGAGATGGTAAAGGCTCTTTAGTTAAATCTAATATTGGTTTAACTTGGTCTGGGTTTAGACCTAGTGATGATGCATGTCAATATGGATACTTAATTCCGTCTAATATGTTTGCTGTTGTAGTATTAAAATATTTAAATGAAATTGCTCTAGAAGTCCTTAAAGATAATAAATTAGCTGACGAAAGTTTAAAACTTGCTAAAGAAATAGAAGATGCTATTGAAACCTATGGAGTTATAGAACACTATAAATACGGTAGAATATATGCTTATGAAGTAGATGGATTTGGTCAATATAACCTTATGGATGATGCCAATTTACCTAGCTTACTTTCTATACCATACATTGGTTATAGAGATGAAAATGATGAAACCTATAAAAATACAAGAGATTTTATTTTAGGTGACGGTAACCCTTACTACTATAAAGGCAAAAAAGCTCAAGGCATTGGTAGCCCTCACACTCCTATCAACTATATTTGGCATATTTCATTAGCTATGCAAGGTTTAACAAGTAGTAATAAGGAATATAAAAAACAAATTATTGATTTAATGAAAACTACTGATGGTAATACAAACTTAATGCATGAAGGTTTTAATGTAGATAATCCAGAACAATTCACTAGAGAGTGGTTCTCTTGGGCTAACGCTATGTTCTGTGAGTTAGTTTTAGACTATTGTGGTTATACTGTAAAAAGATAATAATATTTAAAAATAAAAAGACAAGTAAAATCTTGTCTTTTTATTTTTAAATATCTTCATTATTGTCATCTAAAAGTTCAATTTCTAAAGCATCCTCATCAAAATCTGCTTTAAATTCAGTATCTTCTATTGCAATTTGTGCCTCTTCATCATTAATAGGGTTTACTTCTGTGTTAGCAATACTTTCTTTTATTTCATCAAGTTCAGGCATTTCATAATGTTTTCTAACTGCATTTTCTATTGTTCTTAATAAATGTGGATTTTCTAAAAGAAACTTTTTAGCATTTTCTCTACCTTGTCCTAATCTTGTTTCTTCATAAGAATACCATGCTCCACCTTTTGTTACTATTCCAAGTTCTGCCCCAAGGTCTAATACATCACCTACATGAGATATGCCTTGTCCATATATAATATCAAATTCTGCTGTTTTAAAAGGAGGTGCTATTTTATTTTTTGCAATTTTAGCTTTAGTTCTAGCTCCTATTATATCTGTTCCATTTTTTATAGGCTCACCTTTTCTTATATCTATCCTAACACTAGCATAAAATTTAAGTGCACGTCCACCAGTAGTAGTTTCAGGACTACCATATGATATACCAATTTTTTCTCGAAGTTGATTTATAAATACAACTATACATTTACTTTTAGCTGTAATAGCTGTAAGCTTTCTAAGAGCTTGACTCATCAATCTAGCCTGAACACCCATATGAGAATCGCCCATTTCACCATCTATTTCAGATTTTGGAACTAAAGCAGCAACAGAGTCTACTATAATAATATCTATTGCTCCAGAACGAACCATTGTTTCAGTAATATCTAAAGCTTGTTCTCCATCATCTGGCTGAGATATATAAAGTTCATCTATATTTACACCTATCTTTTGAGCATAAACTGGATCCAAGGCATGTTCTGCATCTACAAATCCTGCTATACCACCTGCTTTTTGTACCTCTGCTACCATATGTAAAGCAATGGTTGTTTTACCACTAGATTCTGGCCCAAATACTTCTATAATTCTGCCCTTTGGTACACCACCTGCACCAAGGGCTACATCTAAACTTAAAGAACCAGTAGGTATAACTTCAACTGTTTTATTGCTTGTTTCTCCAAGCTTCATAACTGCTCCTTTGCCAAATTGTTTTTCAATTTGAGCAAGAGCATTTTTTAAAGCAGTTTCTCTTCCTTTAGCTATATTATCCATAACGCTATCTTTAGATTTTTTTTCAGCCATTCTACTTTCTCCTTTGTTACTATATTAATTTTAATAAATTGCTAAAACAAATATGAATTGTTTTTTCTCTTATTTTTTGTCTATCACCTTTTAAAATAAGCTTTTTACAAATAGTTTCTTTACCCTCAATAGATATTGCTATATATACAAGACCTATAGGCTTTTGGTCTGTTCCACCTGTTGGTCCTGCTATACCTGTTGTAGATATTCCTATTGTAGAATTAGATTTTTTTCTAATACCTTCAGCCATTTGTATAGCAACTTTTTCACTAACAGCACCATATTTTTCTAAATCATCTTTATTTACATTAAGTTCATATATTTTACTTTCATTAGAATATGATATTACACCATTTAAAAAAGCTTTGGAAACAGAAGGAACATTTACTATTGTAGAGGCCAAAAGTCCACCTGTACAAGACTCTGCTGTTGATATTGTCATATTATTTTTTAATAATTTATCTACTAATACACTTTCTAGTGTGTCTTCATCTTCTCCATATATATAATCTTTAAAAATATTATATAATTTATCTACTGTAGGTTTTAAAATATTTGTAGCTTCTTCTTTTGTTTTTGCACTTGCTGTTATTCTAAATCTCATTTCGTTATTTCCAGCATATGGAGCTATAGTAGGATTTTTAGACTGTAACATTAAATCTTTTATTTGTTCTGAAGCTTCACTTTCTCCTATACCACAAAGATTAAGACTTTTAGATACCAACACTTTATTAGTAAACTTTTCTAATACTGGTCTTACTTTTTTATCAAACATAGGAATACATTCTTTAGGAGGTCCAGGTAAAACTATAGCTATTTTTCCATTGTCTTCTATCATACATCCTGATGCTGTTCCATTATCATTTAAAAATACTATGCATCCTTCTGGTAATTCTGCTTGTTTTAAATTAGATAATGGCATTTCTGTATCAGGATCTACAAAATATGCTCTTAAATTTTCTAAACTCTCCTTATGTGTTACTAATTTTTTATTAAAATATTTTGCAAAAGTTTCTTTTGTTAAATCATCATCTGTCGGTCCAAGACCACCTGTTGATATTATTATATCCGCTCTTTTATATGCAATATCTATAGCATTTAATAATCTTTCTTCATTATCTCCAACAGAAGTTTTATAAAAAACATCTATTCCCATATTAGCAAGTTCACGTGCTATATACTTTGCATTAGAGTCTAATATTTCTCCAAGTAAAATTTCTGTTCCTACTGAAAAAATTTCCGCTTTCATAAAGACACCTCTTTTTTATAATGTTAATATATTTTTATTTTATCCTTTTAACATTTTTTTTAACTCTTGTAAAGATATAGGCTTACTAAAATAATAGCCTTGGAAATAA
>CAMMEG010000042.1 GCA_946495765.1 uncultured Eubacteriaceae bacterium | reverse complement strand
TGAAAAAAATATGGATGAACTATTATTAAGAAAACAATTTGGTAAAAAATTGAGAAAAGCAGGTAAATATGACTTTAAAATAAAAAAACGTACTAAAAATGATAATGATAAATTTATTAAAAATTTTATAAATATTATTGAAAGGGCTATTAATTTATAATTGTAATATATAAGGAGAATTTTTTATGAAAAAAATTATATTAAAATTTTTGATATCTATATTATTAATACTATCTATCTTAATTATAATTTTTTTAATCTATTCATCAAATTATTATAAGGCAGACAACATAGCTAATGAAATTTTAACCCAAAAAAATATTGAAATTAATAATGACTATATTATTTTAAATCCTGAAATACAGTCTAATAATGGTATTATATTTTATCCTGGAGCTAAAGTAGAATACACATCCTATCTCCCTTTATTAGGTAGTCTATCAAAAGAAGGATATACTTGTATATTAGTAAAAATGCCTTTTAATTTTGCCTTTTTAAATCCTAATATAGCTGATAAAATAATTGAAGAAAATAAAAATATAGAAAATTGGTATATTTCTGGTCACTCTTTAGGAGGTGCTATGGCAAGTTATTATACTTCTAAAAATATAGATAAAATAAATGGTGCTATCTTATTAGGTGCTTATGTTTATGGGAATATACCATCAGAAAAAGTATTAGTTATTTATGGTTCAAATGATTTAATTTTAAATAGAGATAAACTTAAAAATAGTGAAAATGAAATTATTATAGACGGTGGAAACCATTCTCAGTTTGGTAATTATGGACATCAAAAAAATGATGGTATTGCTACTATTTCTTCAGACCAACAACAAGACATAACTATAAATTTAATAGATGATTTTATAAAAAATAAAGAGTAAATTTACTCTTTTTTTATTATATTATACCTATTATAAAATTTTTTATAATATAATATATAAAAATGCCTTCATCTCCTTCATAGCTCAATCTTACCATTAAATTATTATATAAAATTTTCTATATCTTCTATCAAATTATTTATTTTACCTATATTTAATCTTTTGTATAGTAAGACATTAAATTCCATACTTTCAAATTATTTTTTAAAAATCTACAAACTTATTTTATTACTTAAATATATAATCCTAAATCATATACTACTTTATTTATACAATAAGCAATAAATCTTTAATTATTAAAGCTTTTTTATTAATAATAGGTTTATCCTTTCTATAAAATAATAAAGCTTATTAATTTTAAACTAAATCTTATATATAATTTTTATAACTTATATTTTATATAAATATTAAATTTTATAAGTATCATTTCAATTAATTTTTTATTTATATATTATAATTTTATATTTTGTAAAATAATTTTTATTTTATTTAAAAATACAAAAAAGTTGTATACTAGCTAATTTCTTAACCACGCTAAAATAGTATACAACTTAAAATTAAATATACAAAAATAATTAATATAAAATTATTTTATATTATGCTTACCTTTTGGCACAATCATAGGAGTTTTTGATATAGGGTCTTCAATAACTACACAATCTAAATCAAATACTTGCTTTATTAAATTTTCCGATATAACCTCTGAAGGTTTACCTTCACATATAAGTTTACCTTTATTTATTGCAAAAATATAATCGGCATATCTTGCTGATAAATTTATATCGTGTAAAACCATAACGATTGTTGTTTTATGCTTTTTATTTATATCTGTTAATAAATCTAAAATTTCTATTTGATACGATATGTCTAAATAAGTTGTTGGTTCATCTAATAATAATATGTCTGTTTGCTGAGCTAACGCCATAGCTATCCAAACTCTTTGACGTTGACCTCCAGATAGTTCATCTACATTTCTATCTGCTATTTCTTCAATATCCATAATCTTTAAGGCGTTTTCAACTGCTTTTTTATCTTCATTAGACATACCTTTAAAAAAATTTTGATATGGAAACCTTCCTCTTGATACTAAGTCAAAAACACTTATTCCTTCTGGGACAATTGGAGATTGAGGTAAAAGTCCTAAAATTTGAGCCAACTGTTTAGAGTGAAATTCTTTAAGCTGTTTATCATTAATTTCAATACTTCCAGCTACTGGCTTTAATAACCTTGCAAAACTTTTTAATAATGTAGACTTACCACAACCATTAGAACCTATTATAACACTTATTTTATTAGGTGGTATAGTTATATCTACTCCGTGTATTATTTTTCTATTTTCATAGCTTAAAACTACATTATTACCTTTTAATGTTTGTTTATTGTCCATATTAAACACCACCCTTTTTATTTAACTTAATTAATAATACTAAAAGATATGGTGCACCTAAAATTCCTGTTATAACACCTACTGGATATCTAGTATTTAAAGCAAACTGGCCTATTAAATCTGATGATAAAACTAAAATAGCTCCTATTAAGCCTGATATAAATAAATTTTTAGAACCTGTACCTACTAATTTTTTAGCTATTGGCCCTGATAAAAAAGATATAAAAGCTATTGGTCCTGTGACAGATGTAGAAAATGCTATAATAAAAACTGAACTTATTATAAGTATTATCCTTACTAAATTAGTATTTACTCCTAAAGTAATAGATAAGTCTTCACCTAATTCCATAATCTTTAAATGTTTTTCTAAAATTAATATTATAAAAGTGAAAATAATTGTTATAATTAATAAACTAGGTATACTTTTCATTTGAATTCCATTTAAGCTCCCACTAAGCCACCTTAAAGCTTCTGGTACATCATATTCATTTGCATTAACCATAATATATGATATTAGAGCATTTAACATAGTTTGAACACCAATACCTATTAATATAAGCCTATTATTAGAAAAAACATTGCCTTTTGAAAGCATATAAATCAATATAGATATGAGTATTCCAAAAATAGTAGATATTATTGATACAATAACCCCTGAATAATTTAATACTAAAATACAAAATACTGCAGCTGCACTTGAACTGGTACTAATGCCAATAACATCTGGACTTGCTAATGAATTTCTTAATATAGTTTGAAATATATTACCAGCAATAGCAAGTGATATTCCAACTAAAAGTCCTGATAACATTCTTGGTAGTCTTATTATAGATATAGCAAAGTTAGCACCTTCTATTTCTTCTCCAATTAAAACTCTTATTACTGTTTCTATAGAATACTTTTCTTTACCAATAATTAACATAGTAAAACATAAAGTTATTGTTATTATTAATAAAAGTAAAGTTATAAATATTGTTCTTTTCTTTCTTTTTAAATATCCATCATTAATATTAATTGTCTTTTTCATAAAGAACGAACCTTCGCTTTCATTGAAATAATAATGAATATGGGAGCTCCTATAAATGCTGTAATTATACCAACTTCAAGCTCACTAGGAGATCCTAAAATTCTTCCTATTACATCTGAAAAGGTTAGTAAAATACTACCTATAAATGCTGACATAGGTATTATAAATCTAATATTACTGCCAAATAACATTCTAATAACATGTGGCGCCATTAAACCTATAAATCCAATAGGCCCTGCTAAAGCTGTTACTGTACCACATAGTAAAATTGCTGAAATTGAACTAATAACCCTTGTTAATCCTACTTTAACACCTAAACCTATTGCAACTTCATCTCCCAAAGCTAAAGCATTTAAAGCTGGTGCTACAATAAAACTTAATATTATTCCAATAATAATAAACGGTAACATTACTATTATTGATTCCCACGTTACACCACTAACACTTCCAACTTGCCAAAATCTAAAGCTACTCATAACTTCACTTCTTGGTAACATAATCATATTTATTAAAGAAGAGAAAACAGCACTTATTATTACACCAGATAAAGCAAGTTTCATAGGAGATATTCCTCCACTACCAATAGATGCAATAATATAAACTGCTATAGATGACAATAATGAACCTAATAAAGCTAAAATTATGTACTGTCTATAAGTAGTAATCCCTAAAAATGAAATACCTAAAACAACAAATAAGGAAGCTCCTGTATTTATACCTAAAATACTGGGGTCTGCAATAGGATTTCTTGTTACCGATTGCATAAGTGTTCCAGCTATTCCTAATGAACCACCTGCTAAAATACTAAAAACTGTTCTAGGTATTCTTTCTTTGACAACTATTGTCTCAAAACTGTCATTATCTAAATTAAATAATATATCTATAATATTTTTAAAATCGATATGACGAGCTCCAAAAACCAACGAACTAAGTATACATAATACTAATGTTATTAATATTATAAAAACTATCCCTATATTTTTTACAGATTTCATTATATTTTATCAACTGCCTCACTAAGTATTTTAACATATTCTTCAATAGTAGCTGGTATAGATAATGCTGAAGGTGTAGCTGACGCTGCAAGAGGTGTTCCATCTTCTATAAGTGCAACAGAACCTCTTTTTATAGCTGGTATAGTACTCATTAACTTATCATTTTGTAAAGAATTTAATAAGTTTTCATCCCCATAACATACTATAACATCTATATCACTTAACATTTCAACATTTTCAGAACTTAACTCTAAAGTAAAAGAATCTGTTTCATTAGAAAGATTTGAAATACTTTCTGGTAAACTAAATCCTAAATCTATAAGATAATCTGCTCTAGGGTCTTGTGGTAAATATACATAAAATTTTCCTAAATCTGAAGGATTAAAATAAAAGAATGCAGCATTTTTTCCTTGCATTTGTGGATACTTACTTACCTCTTGTTCAATAATACTTTCTAAATTAGAAATTAACTCGTTTCCTTCTTCTTCCATACCCATACCAGTTGCATTTAAGATTATTTGTTCTCTCCATTTAGTTTGCCACGATAACTCTGGATATGCTACAACTGGTGCTATTTGACTTAATAATTCATAATCTTCTTTTGTTATACCAGAATATGATGCTAAAATAATATCTGGTTTTGAAGCACTAATGGCTTCAAAATCTAATCCATCTATATCATCAAAAATATTAGGAGTTTCTCCTAAATCTTTAAATTTTTCACTTGTCCAAGGTAAGAGTCCTGTTTCATCAGTAACACCGTAGTTAGCTTTTGATACACCAACTGGTACTATACCAAGCGCTAAAGGAACATCTTGATTTCCCCAAGATATTGTAGCAATACGTTCTGGTTTATTTTCTATTATAGTTTCTCCAAATGCATGTTTTATAACTATTGGATAATTTTGATTATTTAAAGGTTGATTACTTATATTTTCATTATTTATATTAATATTCTCTGTTTGTTTAGAACTATTTGAGCATCCTGTAATAGCAATAGTAAAAATAGTAGTTAAAATTACACTTAATCTCTTAAATTTCATAATATTCCTCCAAATTAAGTTTTGTTACTTATGATTAATTTATGTTGCTTCAGACTAACTATGATTATAATATAATACATTACTTGTTTTGTCAAGTATTTTTATTTCAATATATCACCTGTCTTACGTATTGGACGTAAATCATTTATAATTCTACTTTAATATGTAATAAAGTTTATCCATTTTACTTTAATTTTTATATAGTATAGCAAATACATATTATATTTTACAATATACTTGTCTATTATAGTTGATAGCATCTTCTTCATCTATTTAAAATTTAGGAATTATGAACCTAATAAGGTCTCATATAATTAAAGATACTATTGCTAATATAAAGTTATAAAAAATTATGTAAACTTAACTTTATCTTTTGTTATAAATTTTTCAATAAAAATATTTTATCTTCTATATATTATGCGTAAGTAAGTCATAATATTTAATTATTTCTTTTATGTATTCTATTTTTTTGAACAATTCTTTATTTCTGGCTTATCTTCTCTCCAATATACATATCAATTTCTATTATACGATTTATCTAAGTATACACACTTACATCATACTTTTACTTAATATACTAATTAAATCTATTAGTGGATAATTAGTAAACAAAGTAGCCTTTTTTTATTATCAAAATATTTAAAATTGTTATTTCATCCTATTTAACAATACTACTGTTTCAATATGATAAGTTCTAGGAAACATATCCATCATTTCTAGTTTTTTTATACTATAGCCATTTTCTATAAATACTTTTAAATCCTTGGCTAAAGAAGATGCTTTACAAGAAATATAAATAACTCTATTTGCTCCAAAATTTACTATTTTTTCTATTGCCTTTGGATTAATACCTTCTCTTGGTGGGTCTAATATTATTAAATCTGGATTTTCCCTTAAATCTTCTACAACTTTATAAACATCACCTGCTATAAATTCACAGTTTTGTATATTGTTTAGCTTTGCATTTGTTTTAGCAGCTTCTACAGCTTCTTCTAATAATTCTATACCTATAACCTTTTTAGCATCTTTGGCAACAATTTGTGATATTGTACCTGTTCCACAGTATAAATCAAAAACTATTTGGTTATCTATTTCACCCACAAATTTTTTAACAATACTATATAATTTTTCAGCACCAGCAGAATTTGTTTGAAAAAATGAAAATAATGATATTTTAAAATTAAGACCTAATAATTTTTCATAAAAATAGTCATTACCATATATTAAATTAATATTATCAGCTTTTACAACATCTGCACTAGAATCATTTAATATATGTAAAAATCCTTTTATTTCTCCATCTAAATTAAGAGTTAATAACTTATCTTTTAGTTGTGTTAAATCTAAAGTAAATTGACTAGATGTTACTAAACCTATTATTATTTCTTTTGTAAAAAAAGCCTGTCTAACTAATAAATGTCTAAGAGTTCCTGTTTTTTTCATTCTATGATAAAATGTTTCATTAGTATCTTTTAAATAATCCAAAATACATTTTAATATTTTTCTAATATCCTCAGAAACTATTTTACATTCATCAGCATTTACAACTTCATAATAGCTATTTCTCTTTCTCATACCTAAAGATAATTCTCCATCTTTACCAGTATCACCAAAAGAAAATTCCATTTTATTTCTATAACTATATATATCTGGACTTTTATTAATACCTATAAATTCAAAATTATCTATACCTTCATTTTTTAATATTTTAAGTACATTATTTTTTTTAATTTCTAATTCTTTATCATAAGAAATATTTTGATATGTACATCCTCCACAATCTCCAAAACAACTACAATCTTGTTCTATTTCATAATCAGCTTTTTCCAAAATTTGAAGTAATCTACCTTCATATTTTTGTTTTTTCTTTTTTATAAGTACTTTTACTACTTGCCCTGGAATAGTATTTTTAATATAAACTTTATTCTCATTAAATATTCCAATACCTTTATTAGGAAATTCTATATCCTTTATACTAATTATCTCTTCTATATATTTTTTAGCCATAAAAATCTCCTTTATAAATCTATCAAATAATTATCAAATAAAAAGACTTTATTTTATTATAATATTTATATTATATATTCAAAATTAAATATATTCAATATAAAAATATAATAAAATAAAGTCTAATTATAAGTTTATTTATATATAGTGCCTCCACCAAGGACATATTCACCATCATAAAAAACAGCAGCTTGACCTGGTGTTACAGCTCTTTGAGGTTGTTCAAATATAGCTTCAATTATGTTGTTATCTATCTTTCTTAATATACAAGGAGATTGTTTTTGACTATATCTAAGTTTTCCTAAAACTTTCACTTCTCCTTCTATATTTTCAACACTCATAAAATTAAAATCTTTTATTAATACGCTATTTTTAAATAATCCTTCATTTTCAGTTAAAACAATTTCATTTTTGTCTGGTCTAATTTCCGATACATACATAGGTTTCCCAAAAGCAAGACCAAGACCTTTTCTTTGTCCAATAGTATAATTAGTTATGCCTTTATGCTTTCCTAAAATATTTCCTTTAATATCTACAAAGTTCCCTTCTTTAATATTAAAATTTGAATTTTCTTTAATAAATTTAGCATAATCCCCGTCAGGTACAAAACATATATCTTGACTATCTGGTTTATTAGCTACTATAAGACCTATATCTTTTGCTATTTTTCTAATACTTTCCTTATCATAGTCACCAATAGGCATTAATGTATGTTCTAATTGAAATTGAGTTAAGTTGTATAAAGCATAAGTTTGGTCTTTAGCCTCTGTATTAGCTGTTTTAATAGTATATCTATTAGTTTCAGGGTGTTTTACTATTCTTGCATAATGTCCAGTAGCAATATAATCTGCATCTAATAATAAGGCCTTATTTAAAAGACTTTCCCATTTCACATATCTATTACAAGCAATACAAGGATTAGGAGTCAAACCTTTAGAATATTCATCTATAAAATAATCTATAACAGCTGATTTGAATTCATTTTTAAAATTTAAAACATAATAAGGTATACCTATTTTTTGTGCTACACTTCTAGCATCATCTACTGCAGAAAACCCACAACATCCACCATTATCTTCAAGACATTCTCTTTTTTCATCTTGCCATATTTGCATAGTAACACCAATAACATCATATCCTTGTTCTTTTAATAAATATGCTGCAACAGAGCTATCAACTCCTCCACTCATACCAACTATAACTCTTTTCATATCTATCTCCTATTCTTCTATAATATGATGGTGATGATCTGAATCTTTAGGTGGCTCTAAACCTTCTATTGTTATATTATTTTTTTGAGCGTAGTCCCATAATGCTGCTTGTAAAGCCTCTTCAGCAAGACAAGAACAATGCACTTTAACTGGTGGTAATCCATCTAAAGCTTCCATAACAGACTTATTAGTTATTTTAATTGCTTCTTCAATAGTTTTACCTATTATAAGCTCTGTTGCCATACTGCTAGTTGCAACAGCAGCACCACAACCAAATGTTTTAAATTTAGCATCTTTAACAATATCTCCGTCTATTTTTAAATAAACTTTCATAATGTCTCCACATTTTGCATTACCTACTGTGCCAACACCACTAGCATCTTCTATTTCTCCAACATTTCTAGGATTCATAAAATGATCCATAACTTTTTCACTATATTGCATAATTTTTATCTTCCTTTCAATTAAATTTATTATCTAGTATCTATCATAATTATTTATAAAACCAATATTATTTTTGACTAGTTAAAAATTCTTCATACAAAGGTGAAATTTCTCTCATTCTCGCAACTATAGGAGGTAATTTTTCTAATAAATAATCAACATCTTCTTCTGTATTATATAAACCTAAAGATAATCTAAGAGATCCATGAGCTTTTTCATGAGGTAAACCTATAGCTAATAATACATGAGAAGGGTCTAATGAACCAGATGTACAAGCACTACCACTAGATGCACAAATATCATTCATATCTAAAAGTAAAAGAACAGATTCCCCTTCTATAAATTCAAATGATATATTACAATTTCCAGGCATTCTATTTTCTCTAGATCCATTTAATCTAGAATATGGTATCTTTTCTAATATACCGTCTATGAGCTTATCTCTTAATTTTGTAAGTCTTTTAATTTCACTATCTAATTCTTCAACAGCAAGTTCAATAGCAGTTCCCATACCAATAATACTATCTATATTTTCTGTTCCAGCTCGTCTATTCCTTTCCTGAGCTCCACCATGAATTAAAGGTGTAATTTTTATTCCCTTTCTTATATATAAAGCTCCAATTCCTTTAGGTCCATAAAACTTATGTGCTGACATAGATAATAAATCTATATTCATTTCTTTTACATCAATAGGTATATGCCCTACTGCTTGAACAGCATCTGTATGGAATAATATTCCATTTTCTCTAGCTATTTTACCTATTTCTTTAATTGGATTTATTGTACCTATCTCGTTATTAGCAAACATTACAGATATAAGAATAGTATCTTCTCTTATTTCATTTTTTAATTGCTCTATACTTATATGTCCTTCTTCGTTAACTGGTAAATATGTTACTTCATAGCCAATAGTTTCTAAATATTGACAAACATGAAGTATAGCATGGTGTTCTACATTAGTTGTTATAATATGCTTACCTTTTTTTCTATAACTTTCAGCAATACCTTTTAAAGCCCAATTATTTGCCTCAGATCCACTACCAGTAAAGTATATTTCATTTTTATCTGAATTAATAGCTTTTGCAACTTTTTCTCTATTTTCTTCTAAAATAGTCTTATTATCTCTAGCTATCTTATAAATACTAGAGGGATTGCCATATGCTTTTTCTAAATTTTCTATCATTACTTTAACAACTTCTGGTCTTATTCTCGTTGTTCCAGCATTGTCTAAATAAACTTCTTTTTTCATAAAACCGTCTCCTATTCGTTTGTAATTAGGTCTTTAAGGCTTATAGAATGGGCTGCTTCTGCTAATTTATCACTAATTATTTCCCATGCGTCTTTCACTACACATTCTGCACAATTGGCACTACCACACTTTTTTTTAGGTGGCTGATTTTCTAAACAGTCAACAAGTGCAAGGCTACCTTCTAATATTTTTAGTAAATCTCCAACAGATATATTTTCTGGCTTTTCATTCAAAATATATCCACCTTGAGCTCCCCTAATACTTTTTACAACTCCTGATTTTTTTAAAACAGCCATAAGTTGTTCAAGATAGTTTTCAGGTATACCTTGTCTTTTAGCTATACTTTTAAGTGAAACACATTTTTCTCCATCTGTATTCATAGCCAAGTCTACCATTGCTTTTATTCCATATCTACCACGCGTTGAAATCCTCATGTTTTCCTCCTATAATATATAAAAATATAACTATTATAATATCAAATTTTATAAATAAACTAAGAAAATTTTTAAGTTATAAAATTATATAATACCTATATAAATAAATATTACATAATTAAATTACCACTTTATTTAAATAATGTCAAGTATTTTAGTATAATTTATTTTTTTATTATATTTTATAATACCAAATTCTCTTCTTTTCATACAGTTAACTATATTTTATAGTTCTAAAATAAATTTATAAGAATATTATTTATTAACTAATATTTTAAGGAGTGTTTACATGAATAATAACTTAAAAAATATCCCTAAACAATTTTTAAAAAATTTATCTTTTAATAATAATTATAACACAGAAATAAGTATATCTTCAACACAAATTAATAAAAAAAGTTTACAAATTCAAAATAATACAAATGATAATATATGGATTTTAATTATGATTCTAATTATATTCGATATTATATAATATTATTTATATTTTATACATAATACATATATTAACTATATTAAAAAATATAATTATATATATATTTTTTAGATTAAAATTAATTTATTTTATTTAACTTAAAATAAATTTCTTAATCATTATTTTAATTTTCTTAAATATCTAAATATTATTTATCTACTATTTGGATATTCTACTATATATATTTCTTTAATAAACTAAAATATATCTAAATTTTCATATAAAAATATTGTTAGATGATACAATATGTTACTAGTGGACAAAAAAGTGAATATTTTTATAAAAATTCATATAATAAAACCCCCAGAAAACCAATGTTTCTGGGGTAATAAATGCATAAATTTATAATAAAAATTAACGTTTTGAGAACTGTGGAGCACGACGAGCTGCTTTTAAACCATATTTCTTTCTTTCTTTCATTCTTGGGTCTCTTGTTAAGAAACCAGCTTTTTTAAGAGAAGGTCTTAAATCATTATCTGCTTGAATTAATGCTCTAGAAATACCATGTCTTATAGCACCTGCTTGACCAGTAGTACCTCCACCTTTAACATTAACTAAAATATCAAATTTAGTAGTAGTACTAGTTAATTCTAATGGTTGTCTAATAATAAGTTTTAAAGTTTCAAGACCAAAATAATCATCTATATCTCTTTTATTTATAGTTATTTTTCCATTACCTGGTACTAAATATACTCTAGCTACAGAGCTTTTTCTTCTCCCAGTACCATAATATCTAGCTGCTGACATTTTTTACCCTCCTATACACCTAAAAATTAAATTCTAAAGTTTCTGGTTTTTGAGCTTGATGATTGTGCTCAGCACCAGTATAAACATGAAGTTTTTTAAACATTTTTCTACCAAGAGCATTTTTAGGTAACATACCTTTAACAGCAAGTTTAAAAACTTCTTCTGGTTTTTTATTCATCATAGTTCTCAAAGTAGTTTCTTTAAATCCACCAACATAATCAGAATGTTTTCTATATAATTTTTGGTCTAATTTTTTACCAGTTACTTTTACTTTATCTGCATTAATAACAATAACAAAATCACCTGTATCTAAGAAAGGTGTATAAATAGGTTTCTTTTTACCTCTTAAAACACTAGCTACTTCTGAAGCAAGACGTCCTAAAGTTTTATCTGTTGCATCAACAACATACCATTTTCTTTCTATTTCAGCTGTTTTAGCTATAAATGTTGTTCTCATTTATGGTTTCCTCCTTGAAATATCAATTATTACATATATTCGAAACCCGGGGCTAACGGATCTGAAAGTGGCAATAAAAACATTAATATTATATCTTATATTATTTATTATGTCAACATTTTTTCCAAAATTTTTAACAATATTTCATAGCAATGGAGCAAATATTTTTAATACAGACCTAAGTAATTTTCTTATAGGAGATGTTTTATAACATTGTTCTAATGTATATATATTACATTGTTCTAGTGTTTTTAAATAATCTTCTTTCATATCTAGTATTGTTTTAGATTTATATATCCAAACTCCACATTCAAAATGTAAATATAAACTTCTATAATCTAAATTTATAGTACCTATAACAGCAAATTTATCATCTACTACAAAGCTTTTTGCATGTATAAATCCAGGTGTATATTCATATACTTTTACACCACTTTCTATAAGAGTTTGATAATTAGATCTAGTTACCTCAAAAACAGTTTTTTTGTCTGGTATAAAAGGTGTAACTATCCTAACATCTATACCTTTTTTAGCTGCCATACATAAAGCTGATGTCATTTCATAATCTATAATTAAATAAGGTGTATTTATATAAATATATTTTGTAGCATTATTTATAAGGCTAGTAAAAACATTACTACTAACAATTTCTCTATCAAGAGGGCTATCACTAAAAGGTATAATATATCCATCACTATCTAAATCTTTATAATCATATTCTACTTTGTATTTTAAAAAATTTTCATCTACTTTTCTTAAAAATTTCCATATATTTAAAAACATTATGGTAAATCCCCAAACACCTTCACCTTTTATTAAAATTCCTGTATCTTTCCAATGTCCAAAACGTTCTATTTCGTTTATATATTCGTCTGCTAAATTAATACCACCTGTAAATGCAACTTTACCATCTATAACAGTTATTTTTCTGTGAGTTCTGTTATTATATATAACAGTAAATATTAAATTAGCAGGATTAAATATACTACATTTTATACCAAATTTTTCTAGATATTTGTCATAATTTTTAGGTAAAGTCATTATACACCCAAAATCATCATATATTAAACGAACTTCTACACCTTCTTTTACTTTTCTTTTTAATATTTCTAATACACTATCCCACATTTTTCCCTCAGCTATTATAAAATACTCCATAAATATAAATTTGGTAGCTTTTTCAAGTTCTTCTAAAAGTGATTTATAATAATCTTCCCCTATTTTGAAATATTTAGTTTCTCTATTTTCAAATATTTGACTTTCACCATAATCAATAAGATATTTAACTTGTCTCATAGCGACTATATCTTCTTTTTCTAGTTTATGAAGTATATTTTTATCTTTTAATATAACTCTAGAAAGATTGTCTATATGTTTAGCATAATATCTTTTTTGTTTTTTCTTAGTAACCTTGCTAAATCTACCACTACTAAACAATGCATAAAATATCCACCCAAGTTGTGGAAAAAGCATTATAGGTATAATCCATGCTATTTTATATGATGGATTCATATTACTATTTATTAAAAATAATAATATTAATATGCTAAATAAAACTCCTATAAGATAGAAATAAAAAAAGTATCCTTGAAATTCTAATACGACAAATATTATTAGGGCTATTTGTATAAAAAAAGCAACTAATAATATCATAGCTCTACCAAAAAGTATATCTACAATTTTTTTCATAGGTCTATCCTCCTTTTTAGAGTATGTAAAAATTATAATATATTTGGTAAAAAAAAGCAACTTATAGCTTATTACTTTTATAATAACATATTATTACTTTCGTTGTATATTAATTCACTATTGTTGTCTACAAAAATCGTAAACCTTTAAAGCAATAATACATTCTTCTCTTACTCTATCACTAAGTGGTGCAGCAGCTCCACATTCATTTTCAATTTCAAAAGCACTCATTTCAAAATCCTCCTTAAAACAATTACAATATCTATAATATATATTTAGTTAATTTCTTCTGTTTTTTATCTCCTTAATATATAGTATTAAATACTTATATTTTTGTTACAAAAAATTTTTAAATATTAAAAAAACTATTTTTTATAATAAAAATTATTTACTAACTTAGTGTGATATTTTCTACATATAAAAATAGCAAAATTAGAGTAAGTTACTAACTATATAATTTATATAAACTAGAAATATATTTTTATAATATTAATTTTTTTAATATCATTTTTCTAATAATTAATTCTTATATTTTAACATATTTAAAGACCATCTATTAAATAGACAGTCTTTATATTATTAATCTATTACTTTATTTTTCATTAATTTTTTTCTGGTTGTCATTATACCACCTATTCTGCCACTTTCTTTAGCTGTTAAACTTTTCCACCCACCTTCTTTTATTTTATCCATAAGCCCAAGTTCTTCTGCTATTTCATATTTTAATACTTCTTCTTTAGTTTTAGGTTTATTATCTTTTTTATTTTTAGTATTTTTTTTCATATTTACTCCTTTTACAAAATTAATAAAAATTTATAAATACTAATTATATTATTAAAAATTTTTTAATATTATATACATATA
>CAMMEG010000041.1 GCA_946495765.1 uncultured Eubacteriaceae bacterium | reverse complement strand
AGTATAAATTCAAATTCAATAATAAAAACATATAAAAGGAGAGTAATATATGATTACAAGACAAGAACTTGAAAATATGGTAGGATTTAAAGATACTACATATGAAGAACAATATATTAAAATTTTGGAGTTGTTAGATAGTTATAATTCAATGGGGTATGTTAAAGCAGTTGATAAATATAATAAATTAGTTGAAATGTTTAGTGCTCTAAAAGAATTTACTGTAGCTAACCCAACTTCCCCTAAAATACCAGGATTAAGAAGATTTGGTTCAGAGCTTGGAGTAGAGCTTGGAGTTTTATTAACTGAATATGATGAAAAAGAAGTTCCTAAAAATTTAAATTTCATTTGGATTGGTGGTGAACCTGGAAATGCTGAAATAGACTATGTAGATGTTTGGAAACAGGTTAATAAAGACTATGAAGTTAAGTTTTGGTTTGACAGTGAGGCATTACTAATTAATTTTTTTAAGAAAAAAGTTTTTGAAAATTGTAGTTTTGAAACCATTGAGGGAATGAAAAAGGAAAATGGTGGAATATTTAATGAAGAAGATGAGAGGGATTTCTTAGCTGAACGCGCAGATAAAATTTTTGAAATTAAAAAAGAATTTGAAGAAAATGTAAAAATTGAAAGAGCCAAAAACCCAGATGTTTCTATTGAAAAATTAATCAAAGAGTTCTTAGTTAGAAAATACAATATTTCAATAAGTGAAATGGATACAATTGTAAATAGAACTAAGGATAAATTTTCTAAAAATAATGGATTTGATGTAAGGCAAAATTTAGATATATTTAAAAATGAACAAGATTTTATTTTATATGAAAGAGAATTACTTTTTCAGTGGAATATGGCAGCTGCATCTGATATATTACGCCTTGTTATATTAGATTCTACTGGTGGTGTATATATAGATGTTGACACTTTACCTGGAATTAGAGAAGATTTATTTGAGGGTGTTGATTTTTCTATTTTTATGGGTGGATTAGCTGAAGAAGCAGCAAAATTAGAAGCTATTATGAAAAGTAAAGGTTATATCAGAGATTATGACGAGGGTGAATATAACAAGCTTCCACAAAGTGAAAGAAATAAAATGCTCCAAATTCTTCAAAGGCAATCTAATATAACAGATATATTTAATCCTTTAGGAGAAATTCAACTTTCAGAGATAGGTTTAAAGCTTAAGGTAAGTGTATTTATGTTTGGATTTTTTAATAGTGTTTTTATGGCAACTAAACAATCATACCTTATAGGTAAAATTTTAGAACAAATAAGATATAGATATTCAATTTTAGATGAAACATTAAATCCACTATTAGAAAACAAAGAAATGGAAATGACTAGTATAACGGAACAATTTAGTGAAAAAATATATGAAATGGAAGACCCAATAAAAAGTGAATTTTTATCAAAAGTTGTTAGTTATTTAGCTTTAGGTAGTATACCTGGTCGTATTGATACACTTTCTTTAAGTGGTCCAGATGTTATAAATTCTGTTATAAAAGATTTTATATCTTTATCTAGTAAAATGAATCTTGACCCTAATATTGTTTTATCTTCTGGTGTTCAAAATACATTCGGAATTCGAAATGATGAAGCGTCAATAGCTACTCAGGCAGAAAGAAAAAGTGGTTGGATTCTAAAGCAAAATGAAAGTAAAGAAGAGTTTAAAAAATATATTGTTCAAGCAGGTGGAAAATTAAGTAGTCACGAAGATATTAATTTTAATGAAAATAAAATTGTAGATAAAGAGGGTTTAACAAAAACCATAAATGAACTAAGAGAAAAGGCTAATTATGAAAAAGATTATTTACATTTTATTGTTCAGCTTCAAGGGGATAAAGTAAGCTATGACGCAGCAACTTCATTATTTGCGAAGTTTGCAGAAAATGCAGTTTTAGTTCAATCTCATAACGATAGTACTTTAAATATATTTGATATGGAAACAAAAACTGTTAAAGAAGTTTTTTATTCACAGCTTCCAGATAATTTAAAAAAACATAGTAAACTAAAATTAACATTAGTAGGACATGGTGAGAGTCAATTCCAAGCAGAACATTTTGCTGGAAAAGATGCTAGAAGTATTTTATATTATTTATTTGATATAGTTGGGTCTTTATGGGGCAAAGTTGACTTAAATGAAATAGAAATAAATTTATTAGGCTGTAATATGTTTAGTGATTCAGTAAGATTACATGAAAATTTTGGTGCAAAATTATTAGAACACATTATAAAAGATGGTCAATTACTTAATATATTTAAGTTACAAAGTAAAAGCAGTATTTGTGTATCATCTTCTGAATATGCTGTTAGAATAAATAGTAATGGTACAAAAGAAATATTAACAGATGATGGAAGATGGATAAATAAAGAAGAAGCATTAATAGAAGAATTAACTACTAAAAGAACTATATTTTTTGATGAGGATACAAATGAATTTAAATTAAAACCTTTAAAGATGGATGTGTTAAAAGATTTATATAGTTATTTAGATAAAAATGCTAATACAAGTAATAAAAAGACATTAATGATAGAGACTATAAAACATATTAATGATAATTTATTTAGACAATATAAAAATTTAGATAAAGAGCAGTTACACAAAGATATCCAAAAATTAATAAAAAACATAAAATTATCTGAAGAAGTTTCTATGGCACTTAAGAGTATATATGAAAAAAATAATATTTCTAAAGATTTTATATTAGTTATGGATGATATACGTAAAGTTGGCCAAAAATATAATTTAACTTTAGTAAATAAAACAAATGGTAAAAAAAGTAATATTACTATTGAAAATAAAGTTTTTGAAGAATATGCTGAGTTTATTAAATCAGAAATAGAAAATATAAAAAGTGGAATAGTATTAAGTAGTCCTGGAGAGTATGTATATAAATTTGATATAGAAAATTCAACACATGTATCGTCTATGACATCAGCGTTTTTACTTCAGTATCTTTTAGATTACTTTAATAATAAGCAAGAGTATGATAATTTAAATGATGCTTTAAAAGTTCAATTTTATACACAAATTTCATCTCTGGCTATTAATGCTATAAATGAAACATCGCAATTAGTAAGTATTATTGAAGATGCATTAGGTAAAACTAATTCTATAATTCCACGATTTGTGGGAGATTTAGCAGGTTCAGTAGGTGTAATACTAGATGGTATAAATCTTGGTGCTTCTATATACGAATTAATACACACAACTGAAGAATTACACAAAGAGATAGTTGCTGGTAAGGTTGGAATATTTGCAGTTAATTTCACTGCATCTTTATCAGGTATTTTGGCCTCTTTAGTAGGTTCAACTGTTGCAGCAGAAATTTTGGGTGCGATTGCTGTACCAGTAGCGGGTATAAGTGTTGGATTACCTACTTTAGTAAACAATATATTAATTTTAAAACATAATGCGGAAGAGACTATTAAATACTTTGGAAATTTTCTAAAAGCAAGACAACAAGGATTTATACTTAAGCCAACTAAAGGAGTTGCACAGGTTTATGATAGTATACCTGTTAAACAAGTAGATTTTAAAAGTAATAAGATAAATATTGGTAAAGTAAATATAATTCCTTTAAAGGGTGGAAGTGGCCTTACAGTTACAGGAGGACTTCCTCATTATTTTTCAGCACCTTATCCAGATTATAATGGCAATCCTTTATCTATAACAAATGCTTGCTTAAAACAAATAAATAATGTGGATTTAAGAGATACTAATATATTTATATTACCAAATGGAGCAGATAGATTATACAGATATGATATGGGATTTGTACCTGGTGTAAGATATATGACTGGAGATGGTGTAACAATTTTAAATGAGATTAGAAGCTCTTATGGCAATTCTTTTAACTGGAGATTTTATGCAGTACCTGGTGATCAGTCTCTTCAAAATTTAAAACCATTATACTATAATACAGAAGTAGAAATACTTACAAATAATAAGGATATGACTTTTATAGCTCCAATAATACCAAGTAATCATATAAGAAATTGCATAACTCATAAAATATTTCCTTCACAAGGATGTAATTATACATATGTGTGTCAAAAGCAACCAACAAAGCTAAAAATAGATTTTAAAAACACTGATGGAGCTAATGCTAAAGGTTCTAAATGGTTTATACAAATAAATAATTTAGTATATTCAAGTAAGAGTAAAAACAGCGAAATGTATGATACATCTTTAATAAATAATTTTATACAAGATTTAAAAATTAGTAATAATAAGATAACTTTAAAAGGTCAAGAAATACAACTTATAAATCATAAAAAAAGTGAAATATATTTGTTATTTAGTTATTGTACAAATATTGATATAATCATTAAAATAAATATGGAAGACAAAAAGATTGAAGATATAATTGTTTCTAGTAGTATAACCGATATATTAAATTATAGAAGAAAAGTAATACAATTAATATCTAATTCAGGTGCTTCAAAACTTAATATTAATGAATTTAAATACTATTATCAAATAGATGATAATACAAAATTCAGTGGATATCTATTTAAAGAACAAGAAACTTTTGCATATACTAGAGTTTTAAAAAATTATAATATTCAGAAGGATGAAGAAACCCAAATATGCATATACAATACATCAGGTGTAATAACTAAATATTTGTATGGAACAAATGTAAGGCTAATTAGGAAAGATAATTCTTATTATTTAAGTGGTGATTTTTATCATAATAATAAGGTTTCAGATGAAAACAAAAATAGTTTTTTTATAGAATTAAAAAATAGAAATATGTATTTTAGTGGTATATCATTATGCCCTAAATTAATTTCACAGTTTATAACATCAGTTGTACGTGAAGGTAAGTCATTTAATGATTTCATGCGTAATAATGGTTTCCAAAATATTTTTAGAAAAGAAACTCCATCAATGAAAAATGGTACAATAATAAGTGGTTCATATAACAATAAAAATTTTGAGTTTATATATGACGAAAAGAATAATATGAATTTATATTCTTTTGAGGCTTCAGTTGAAAAAGAAAGAGAAAATACATTATATACTTTTAATTTATTAGAATCAAACGAAATGATAGTTACTCAAAAGGACGTGTTTATCAAAAAATCATTTGTTGATACTATGAGTTTAGACATAGATACTTTTACCGAAATTAAACAATTTATTAAAGATTTATTAATAATGCCAACAAAAAACATACAAAATATAGATTTAAAAGATATGAATAAAATTACTTCTAGTTATATAAAATCAATTTGTATATCTGAATTAGGCACATCTTATTCTGATGAATTATGTATAAATGTAGGTGGTAATATAGAAGATTTTGAAATTCAATTTAGAAATTCTGATTTAGTATTAAAATATAATAAAGAAAATTTAGATAAAAATAACTGTGAGATTATTATATTAAATGCTTTCAATAAATTAGAAGATGATACAAACTATAAAATAAAATTTGGTAATACAAACTATAAAGAACTAAGAGATTTTATTATTTAATTAAAATGTACTATATTTAATAAAGTAGTACTATAATCGTACAAAAGATTGGACTATTAGAACTAAAATTGTCGTTAAAGGGACTTTTTATAGATTGATAAGTTAAAAATACTTATACATAAGTATATACTAATATTATATTTCTATTTTTATAACGTATGATGATAGTTTAGACTGGAAAGAATATGGGGTTGAGCATGAAGTAAATCAGGTATTAAATCACAAACATTTAGGAAATGGTTCTATAATGCTTTTTCATAATGATGCAAAGTATACACCAGATTCTTTAGATACTATATTAAAAGGGCTTAAAGAAAAAGGTTATGAAGTAGTTCCAGTAGGTGAATTAATACATAAAGAAGATTACTATATGGATCATGAAGGTCGACAATTTTTAAAAGAAGAAAATAACAATAGTAATTAATATAATATAAGGCTTATTAGACTTAATAAATATAAAGTTTAATAAGCCTTATATTTTTTTATTAACAAAATTATCATGAATTGAAATAGGCTAAGAGAGAACTTAGAAAAATAATTATTTCTAAACTATGAAAAAATACTAATAAGTGGGAGAGTTGACTTTAACTGAAAATAATAAAGTACTAGTATATTCTAGGAATTATTAAATGACTAGAATTAACAAATTTAAAAATAGATGATATTGTATGTAAAAGTGAATTAAAACTAATATGTAGAAGGAAGTTTAAAATTTACTTTATAATTATATTTATTGTAATTAAATTATTAATTATATAAAACAAAAATTCAAATATGAGGAATATAAATTAAAATTACAATAAGTAAAAGCATCTAAATTAGAGTTATTAAGAAACTAAAATTGAAAATAAAAAGAAAATATCATAAGTAAAAGTGGAAATAGATATAAATAAGATATTAGTTAAGTCTATTAAATAAATTTTAATTAAACTTAAAGAAGTTGAATTACAGTAAATGGAGTTAACTTATTAAAGAAAAATAACCAAAAAATTATAAAAATAAAGCATAAAAAAGACCTTATTAAACAAAATATATTTGATTTAATAGGTCTTTTTTTATTAAAAAGAGATAATTACTTAACTTTATTCAACTACTAATAAATCAGTATGAATTAAAAAATAATATAAAATATATTATAAGTTTATGTAAAATTAATACTTTTACATTATTAGTAAAACTTTAGTTAATGAAGATATTTTTATAGTAAAAATATTAAATTTTATTTGGTTTATGTATTTAATATTATATCTTATAGTTATTAAGAAAATTGTCTTAAATCTTAAATAATATATGATTAATAATTACTTTTAGTCTATGCAAATCAGGGTTCATAGTTATTTAAAATAGGATTATTAGATTTTATTTCTATTAAATTTTCTTTATGAATTATATATTTACAGTTTTCTTTGTGATATTTTTTACCAGTTCTTGTAATAAAAAATGACTGCAAATTATGATTAGTATACTTAATATTATTATTTGTAATAGGTATATTATTATATACAATAGGTATGTTTTTGCTATAACTATTAGTATAGTTTATGTTTATAAAAAATGTAATAAGGAAAAATAGGCTAATAAATATTTTTTTATATTTAAAGAACTTTAACAGTCTATATTCTTTTAAATGTTTAAAAGTCTTAATTATTATTTTTGAAAAGTAGTCATCGTACGGTTTATAATTTTTATAAGCATCTATATAATTTTTTATATATTTAGGTGGTATTTTAGATATATTAGTAATAGCATCTATTTTATTTAAATTTAAGTATTTTAATAAACAAGAAGGTGCTAGTACTTCACAAGCAAACAAATCTGCCTCTCTTTCTTTTTCAAAATTAGATAAATCACAAGTATTGTGTTTTAAAATTATATGTCCTATTTCATGTAAAATATTAAAAATGATTTCATCTTCTTCTATTTTGTCATTGTACATAATAAATACTTTTTCTTTATTATCATTTTTATAAAAACATGTAAAAGCTAGTAAGGTAATTTTATCAATTAAATTTGTTGTTTCTAAAAAATTTCTATTTTTAGAATAAGAACCTATTTTCCATTTATTTATTTTGCAAATATCTTTTAATAATTTTAAATCTATATTAAGATTGTTTATTCTATTTTCTAAGATAAAGTTATAAGCTAATTCTCTTACTTCCATAAAACCTCCAACTTAAAAATTAAATGGCATTTATAAAAGAATTATAAAACAAAATTCGACAAAATACAATTAGTATTGTATATAATAACAATAAGAATTAATCTTCTTGAAAATATTTTTCAGGATCTTCTCTTAATAATATTACCTCTGAAGTACCCTCACCTTTAGCAACAATAATAGACTTATTATGATTTTCTAATGTATCTTTTTTAATAGGATTTTCTATAGGTTTAATATTAGAATTAATATACTTTGAAATTTGTGTAAGTTCTTCAACACGTTCTATTGCCTTTTCTTGTCCTATATTATTTAGCCTTTTAAAATAATAATTTAATTTATGTAAATTATTATCTAATTGGGTTATATTTTTATTTGTAAAAATATTTTCATCATTTAACTTTTCAATAGGGATATTTAAACCTTTAGAAATTTTAAAAGCTACATCTAAAGCAACAGTTTTATTTTTTCTATTTATAATACTTCTTAAAGTAGAATCGGGTATATCTGTCATTCTTGAAATATCTGATATTTTTAAGTTTCTTTCATTCATTATGTTTTGAAGAATTTCAAAAAAATACAATTTTTATACCTCCTTATTATATATTTTAGCATAATAATAATGCAATGCATAAAAAAAGTCAATAAAAAAGTGTTGACAAAAATCGCGTTGCGCCATATAATTATATCAAAACAACGCAATGCATGATTAAGATGAACTAAATAATGATAGTAAATAATACATTATTTAAAATTAGATAAAAAGATAAGAAAATATTTTATTTTAAATATATTCGTACATTAACATAGTTAAAATATTATAAATACAAATAAAATAAAGTTAAAGGAGTGCTTTATATGAAAAAAATTTATATGAAAACAAGACTTAAAAATCCTATGTTTTGGGTAAATATTTTAGTATCAATATTTACTCCAATATTAGCTTATTTTGGTATAAATGGAAGCGATTTAACAAGTTGGCGTAGTTTATTTAAATTAATTTTAGATGCACTTAAAAATCCCTATGTAGTTGGGTTAGTAATTGTGCCATTATGGAATAATATTATAAATCCTATAACAAATAGTATAACAAATTATAGATAAATATAGAAAAATATATATAATTACTTTTTATAAATGATAGGATTATAATGATTATTTTACATATATGTAAATTTATTTATTAATTAGTAACAATCATAAGGTATTAAAAATCCTTTAAGGAGTTGTTTATAAAAGTAAGGTTAAATTATATACACCTAATCAATTAAGTAACAAATCTTTAAAGGATTTTTATTAGTAGATTAAATTTAATTTTTATAAGCTGAGAGTATAAGATTATAAAGATTCAAGTTTTGCTTTTTTATATTAATAAGTTTAAAATCTTTAGTAATAAATGGGTGTTCTGTATAACCAGTATTAATAAGTTCATTATTTTTAAATATTTTATATTCAAATTCTAATTTTACAGCAGAAATATTTTTTATATTTGTATGTATCTTCAAAATATCTTCATATAAAGCAGGTTTTATATATTTACAACTAAGTTTACTTAGAGGAAATAATATACCCATTTTTTCAATTTCTGAATAAGAAATATTTAAACAAGATTTTATAAAATTAGTTCTGGCCTCTTCATACCATATAGGATAAACAGAATGATGAGCAACACCCATTTGGTCTGTTTCTTGATATCTAACTATAACTTGTGTTTCAAAAAGCATAAAATCATCCTTTATTTATATATTTTAACAAATATAAATTAATTTTTAATATTGTTAAAGTCATTATCAAAATTTAACTGATAATAAACTTTATTTACAGTTTTTAAAATTATAAACATAACTATACAATGTACTGGAACTGTAATTAGCTCGGAAGTTATTCTAGCGGGTAATAAAACAAAAAATCCTTTACCAGCATACATAGCAGTCCATAACGTACCAAATATTAAATTTACAAAAATGCTAATAAGTATTTTACATATAACAATTCTTAAAACTATTTTTTTAGAACCATATATTTTTCTATAAAGAAACATACCATATAAAACACCACCTAAAATAGCATTAAATGTATATCCAAAAAAATAATTGCCTTTTGGACTCATCATATGAGTTAGTACGTCTGTGGTACCACCTAATAAACCAGCCACAAAAGGACCAAACAAAAAGCCAGCCGTAGAGTTTGCTATAAAAGAAAATGTGATTAATTTTGTATTACCTAATTTTATAGCTTGTGTGTTTAATATTAAAGACATAGCTAATAAAAATCCACAAATAACAATAGTCTTAGGCTTTTTAAGTTCTAAAAAAGAATTTTTTAATAAATTAAACATAAATTACCTCCTAATTTAGTTGATAAAATATGCTACAAACATAGATAACTATGTTGGCAGCGGGATGCGGAAAATGTATCGCAAGAAAATTCTTTTCGTATAATAAGCAACTCCCCGTCTTATCATCACTTAACGCACAAATTCCTACTCTGCATAAAAATTAAATTTATAAATTTATTATAGCATATAAACATAATATTTTACAATATATAAAATGGATTTTTATATAAAAAACCATAGAGTAATCTATGGTTAAAATTTAAAAATATTTATTTTTTATCATCAAATTCACTAAAATCATAAAATCCTTCTTTATGTTTTTGAGATGGAGGGGGATTAAATTTTTTACTAGGGATTATAATCCAAAATATAATATAGATAGGAATAGTGGAGCCTAAAAATATAAAAGATAATAAAACAAAAAATATTCTAACAATAGTAGGGTCAATTTTAAAATATTCACCAATACCACCACAAACACCAGCTATCATTTTATCATCTTTGGATAGTGTAAGTTTTTTCTCCATAAAGCATACTCCTTTCTAGTTTTATTGTAAATTTTATTCTACACATATATACGAGTTATTATAATAAAAGTTTATAAAAAATACAATATTTTTTTATATTTAACTTAAAATATATTATATATAGTTGCAATTTAAGTATTTTAATGATAAAATTTTTTAATAAAGATTTTATGATGAATTGGAGGTTTATATGAAAAGTTTTTTTTCAGATAAGTTATTTTTTAAAAATTTATTTTTATTAATAATACCAGTTATATTTCAAGAATTATTAAATTCTTCAGTAAACCTTGTAGATAACTTTATGGTAGGTCAATTAGGAGAAGTAGCTATTACATCAGTAGGTCTTGCTAATCAAATATTTTTTGTATTTAACCTTATCTTGTTTGGAATAAATAGTGGTGCGTCTGTATTTGTTGGTCAATATTTTGGTAAGAAAGACTTTAAAGGTATACATAAGGTTATGGGAATTAGTATAATATTAAGCCTTTTAAATGCAAGTATATTTGGAATAGCAATTATATTTGCACCAGAGTTCTTAATGTCATTATATTCTAAAGATTCAGTAGTTATAGCAGAAGGTATAAATTATTTGCAAGTTATATGTCCAGCATATTTTATTATAGCATTTATTATGGCTATAAATGCAACTTTAAAAGCTATTAGAAAAACTCATTTTCCTATGATAACAACTTTTATAGCACTTGTAACAAATATTATATTAAACTATTTATTTATATTTAAACTAGGATTTGGTGTAAAAGGTGCAGCTATGGCTACATTATGTGCTAGATGTGTTGAGCTAGGTTCACAACTTTTAATGATATTTGCTAATAAATTGCCAATTATTACAAAACCTAAAAATTACTTTAGTTTTAACAAAAGTTTTGTATTATCATATTTTGATATTTGTACACCAGTTATATTAAATGAAATATTTTGGTCAATAGGTATATCTGTATGTAATATGGCATATAAATTTAGTGGTACAGACGCACAATCAGCAATACAAATAACAGGTACAATACAAAATCTATTTACTGTTATGGGAGTATCTATTGGAGCTGGTTGTGGTATATTATTATCTAATGTTCTTGGATATGGTGATATAGAAAAAGCAAAAGAGTATTCTAAAAAATGTATGATACTTACAGTTATTATAAGTAGTATAATGAGTGTAATATTACTTATATCAGCTCCATATATAATTAATGTATTCAATGTAAAAGATTTAGTTAAAGATTATACTAGTAAACTTTTAATGATAGTTGCTATTGGTATGATATTTAAAACATATAATTATACAACTATTGTTGGTATATTAAGAAGTGGTGGAGATACAAAATATACAGCTATATTAGACTTTTCAAGTGTATGGTTTATTGGTATACCTATGGCATTTTTAGGAGCATACTTTTTAGATTTACCTATATATATAACTTATGCTATGGTATATTCTGAAGAAATTGTTAAAGGATTTTTTAGCAGTGCTAGAGTTAGAAAAAATAAATGGGCTAAATCATTAGTTTAAACTTTCTTATATTAACTTTAATTAATAATTTAAAAATAAAGTTGTAATTTAATTATTTTTATAAGAATTTTATTAAAAATAATTAATAAAATAAATAGAGCACATTTTATTATAAATAAAATTGGAGGTGATAGTATGAATAATAAAAAGAGCTTTTTTACAGGTGTTATTTCTGGTATGATAGCATTGTTTGTTATAAATAGTTTTGCTACTAATATAACTTTAATTTATAGAAAATTTGTAGTTAAAGAATTAACACAAAAACAAAAAATAGAAGAGATACAAAGTGTTGTAGATAAATATTATGTAAATGAATATGATGAAAATTTAATGGAAGAAACTATGTATAAGGGTATGATAGCATCTTTAAAAGATCCTTATTCGTACTATATGACAAAACAAGAACTTACAGAGTTTTTAGAAGATACAGAAGGTAATTATGTTGGAATTGGTATAATGGTAAATTTAACTGAAGATGAAAAAATACTTATAAATAAAGTGTTTGAAAACTCTCCAGCAGAAGAAAGTGGACTAAAAATAAACGATAAAATAACAAAAGTAGAAGATAAAGAGGTTAGTTTAGAAAATTATCAAGAGGTAGTTTCGGATATAAAGGGAGAAGAAGGAAGTAAAGTTAAATTAACTGTATATAGAGAAAGTGAAAATAAAACTTTTGATACAGAAGTTATTAGAAAAAGCATAGATGTTCAAACAGTAGAACATAAAATATTAGATGATAACATAGGTTACATATCTATATCTCAATTTGATAGAGTTACAAGTCAACAATTTAAAGATGCTTTTGATAGTTTGAATAGTGCTAATGGACTTATAATTGACCTTAGGAATAATCCAGGAGGACTTTTAACAACTGTAAATGAAATAACAGATATGTTAGTTCCAGAGGGAACAATAACATATATAGAAGATAAAAATGGTAATAGAAGTTATCATTCTTCAGATAAAAACTATTATAATAAACCTTTAGTAATATTAGTAAATGGAAATTCAGCATCTGCATCAGAAGTTTTATCAGGAGCAGTTAAAGACTTTGGAGTGGGTAAGCTTATAGGTGAAACTACATATGGCAAAGGTGTTGTACAAAATATGTATAAACTTAGTGATGGTAGTGGAGTTAAAGTTACTATAGCTAAATATTATACACCAAGTGGTGTATGTATAGATGGTACTGGAATAGAACCAGACTATAAAGTAACTAATCCTAAAGATAATAGTCAAGATTTACAGTTAGAAAAGGCAATAGAAGTTATTAAAAATTGGTAATAATTATTGATATATACAATAAAAAATATACTAAAAGTAAAACTAATTATTGGAGGACAAAAATATGAAAAAGATACATTCTGACAAAGCTCCTAAAGCAATAGGACCTTATTCTCAAGCTATATTAGTAAATAGTATGCTTTATACTTCTGGACAAATACCTTTAAATCTTGAAGGTAACATTGTAGGAGATAATATTACAGAACAAACAGAGCAAGTTATGAAAAATTTAAAGGCTGTTTTAGAAGAAGCAGGAACAAATTTTGAAAATACTATAAAAACTACTTGTTTTTTATCAGATATGTCAAACTTTACAGGATTTAATGAAGTATATTCTAAATATTTTACGTCTAATCCAGCACGTTCTTGTGTAGCTGTAAAAGAACTACCTAAACAAGTTTTAGTTGAAGTAGAAGTTATTGCATTAGTAAAATAGACATTTTGGTAAAAATAATAAAAAGCTATTTATTGAAGTTAAACTTTAATAAATAGCTTTTATTATATATATTAAATAAAATCATAGTTTAATTGTATTAATAAAAAATATTAAATAAATACTTTATTATATAAAAAAAATGTTGTATAATATAAAGGTATAAAATGTAAAATCAAATTAAAAGTAGAGGTTTAATATGTATAAATTATTAAAAACAGAAGGTAGAGCTAAACTTGGCGAATTTCATACTGTTCACGGCGTTATTAAGACACCTGTTTTTATGAATGTTGGGACAATAGCTGCTATAAAAGGAGCTGTTTCTACACAAGACTTACAAGAAATAAAAACACAAGTAGAACTTTCTAATACTTATCATTTACATTTAAGACCAGGGGATAAAATTATAAAACAATTAGGCGGTTTACACAAATTTATGGTATGGGACAAACCTATTTTGACAGATTCTGGTGGATTTCAAGTTTTTTCTCTTACAGGACTTAGAAAAATAAAAGAAGAAGGAGTATATTTTAACTCACATATAGATGGTAGAAAAATATTTATGGGACCAGAAGAAAGTATGCAAATACAATCGAACTTAGCATCTACCATTGCTATGGCTTTTGATGAGTGCCCTCCTTACCCTGCTACGAGAGAATATATGCAAAATTCAGTAGATAGGACTACTCGTTGGTTAAAAAGGTGTATTAATGAAATGAATAGACTTAATTCTTTGGAGGACACTATTAATAAAAGTCAAATGCTTTTTGGTATAAATCAAGGAGGAACATATTCAGATATTAGAATAGAACATGCAAAAGTTATTTCAGATTTAAATTTAGATGGATATGCAGTTGGCGGACTTGCAGTTGGTGAAACTCATCAAGAAATGTATAGAATACTTGAAGATGTTGTGCCATATTTACCACAAAATAAACCAACATATCTTATGGGGGTTGGAACACCAGAAAATATATTAGAATCAGTAGATAGAGGCGTGGACTTTTTTGACTGTGTGTTACCAGCTAGAAATGGTAGACATGCTAATGTTTACACTAATAAAGGAAAATTAAACCTAAATAATGCAAAATATGAATTAGATGACAGACCAATAGCTGAAGACTGTCATTGTCCAGCTTGCAAAACTTATAGTAGAGCATATATAAGGCATCTTTTTAAAGCAAAGGAAATGTTGGCTATGAGATTATGTGTTTTACACAATTTATATTTTTACAATAATATGATGCAAGAAATAAGAGAAGCTTTAGCAAAAGGTGAATTTAAAGCCTATAAAAAAATGAGATTAGAAGGTTTTAAAGAAAATGATAAATAAGTAATATTTTACACTTTTAATTATATTTAATTAATATATAGATAGGTTAAATTATAATTTATTATTTAAAGGAGATTTTACGATGGCAAATATAA
>CAMMEG010000040.1 GCA_946495765.1 uncultured Eubacteriaceae bacterium | reverse complement strand
CCGTTTATAAATTTTATTTTGAATAATAAAGTCATAGCTTAATTGTATTAATCAAGCCAAAAATAAACAAACTACTTTTGGCTTAATATTAAATATTTATTTTTTTGTATTGTAATCTAATTTATTAACTTGGTCTTTTACTCTAGATATAGCTAAAGCATTTTGTGGTACATCTTTTGTTATAGTAGAGCCTGCACCAGTAGATGCATTTTTTTCTATTCTAACAGGTGCTATAAGATTTGTATTACACCCTATAAAAGCATCGTCTTCTATAATTGTTCTATATTTATGCTTTCCATCATAATTTACAGTAACTGTTCCACAGCCAAAATTTACATTTTTACCTACGTCAGAATCTCCAACATATGTTAGATGAGATATTTTAGTATTATCATCTATTGTAGAATTTTTTATTTCTACAAAATCACCTATTTTAACATGCTCCCCTATTTTACTATTAGGTCTAATATAAGCATATGGACCAACTGTTGTATAACTATTTATATATGAACTTAAAATAGTAGATTGAACTATATTAACACAGTCTTTTATTTCTGTACTTGTTATTCTTGCATAAGGACCTATTACACAATCACTACCAATAGTAGTCTTTCCTTCTATTATACACCCTGGAAGTATAACTGTGTCCTCCCCTATTACTACATCTTTACCTATATATGTGTTGTCAGGGTCTTCTATTGTTATACCATTATCCATATGATATTTATTTATTCTATTTTTCATAACTTTAATGGCAGTTGCAAGTTCATACTTAGAGTTTACACCTAAAAATTCTTCATTATTATCTGCTACCATTATACCTACTTTATTTCCAGTATTTTTGATAAGCTCTAACGTATCTGTAAGATAATATTCATTTTGAGAGTTATTATTTGAAAGATTATTTAAAGCTGTTTTTAAAGCATTAGAATTAAAAATATATACACCTGTATTTATTTCATTTATTTTTGCTTCTTTATCATTAGTATCTTTTTGTTCTACTATTTTGTTAAATATACCATTTTCTCTAACTATACGTCCATATCCAGTTGGATTATCTACAAAAGATGAAATAACTGTTGCATAATTTCTTTCTTTTTGGTGTATTCTAACAAGTTTTTCTAAAGTTTCTTTTTTAATAAGTGGAGTATCTCCATATAATATTAGTATATTTTCATTATCTCCTATAAAGTCTAAAGCTTGCATAACTGCATGACCTGTACCTAATTGTTGTTTTTGATATCTATATTTTATATCTGAACCTAAAACAGCTTTTACCATAGCACTTTGATGTCCTACTATAACCATTATGTCATCTGCATTAACTTCATTAGATGCTTCTATAACATAATCTATCATAGTTCTGTCTAAAACTTTATGTAAAACTTTTGGTATTTTAGATTTCATTCTTGTACCTTGGCCACCTGCTAATATTATAACTTTTAATTTATTCATTATTACACCTCTTTTTTATTTTATGGAACATAAGTTATCGCTTGTTTTCCCATTTGTTCCCACGCTTTTATAAATTCATTTTTATTCTTTTTATAAGTCATATCTGGATACATTGGATCATTATAGTATATATACTCATTATCATATCCTGTTATTAATACCGAATGTTCTCTATATGTCATTTTCACCTTACCTCTTGTTGTATTAAGATAATCAAACTCATTTTCTGATAAAGGTTTAAATCTTGTATTTATTATAACCCATACTGGAGAATTTTTATTTATATAATAATACAAATCTTCAAAATTAGCTCCTGTTAAGTTTAATGCATCTCCACCTATATATTGTTTTAAAAGTTCGTATATAGGTTCATTATATACACCATATCCATCATTTTCTTTAGAATATATATCTCCAACAAAACCTTGATGAGGATTCCCATTATATTTTATATTATTATCTAATGTAAAAATAAATGGTTGTTTTGAAATTTTTTCTGCAAGTTCCATTTTATTAACATTTATTCCCTTATAATTTAAAAGCATTGCAAGACTTGTAACTTCACATCCTCTAAAAAGTTCTGGATACTGCCCTATAAATGGAACATTATATATTTGATATCTATTTGATATTTTTGTATTACTATCCCATATAAATGTATTACTTTCTCTGAAAAATATAGTAGAATTTTCGTACTTTTTTGCATATTCTAAAGCTTCTTTATAATCTACAAATTTTTTTAATAAATTATAACCTTGATAAACTTCATATGGAGGGTTACTATCCCATACCCATTTATAATCTCCAGATTTTTTTATAGAAGAATTTTCATACTTTTTTGCGTACTCTAAAGCTTCTTCATAATTATCAAATATTTCTATTATTTTATCATTTTGATAAATTTCATAAGCTGATTTACCTGTTCTAGTCACATATACAATTTTATTTTCTAAACTTTTGTTAATATTTATATTTATTTTATATATAAAAAATATAAATATATTAACTATAATTATACATATAAGCAAAAAAATTATTATTATTTTTTCACTCTTTTGCAAAATAATTGCCCCCTAAATATATTTTAATAAGCTATAATTTTTAATAAGATTGTATAAAAAAATTTATACTATATAATTTTACATTATTTTAAATTATATGTCTATATTTTTTATAATGTTTATAATTATTTTAATTGTTTATAATTAAATTGTTGATTATATAAAATAATTTTGTTATTATATATATTGTTAATAAATCATATTTTATTAACAGTTATCAACATATTGTTGATAACTATGTTAATAATTAATTAAATATACCATTTTTTATTTAAAATTTAATGATTTTTATGTTTATATTTAGTTATCAACATATGTTAATTAAACAAATTTTTATACAGTTATAAACATATGTTGATAACTTATATAAACATATCCATAGATTATTTTTTAGCATTAAAATATTTATATTGGAGGTATAAAATGAATACTTATGAAGACTGTTGGGAATCTAGCCTTAAGTCTATGCAACAAGAACTAGGTGACTTTGCCTTTAAAACTTGGTTTGGTGATTTGCAATTTATATCATTTGAAAATAATACTCTTACCTTAAAATCTTCTGATATATTTTATATAGAACATATTAAGCTTAAATACATGCCTATATTAACTGCTGTTTGTGAACAAAACTTTAACCAAAAAAATCTTATTATTAGGCTTGTTTTAGAAGAAGACTTAAATGATATTTTAAATCAGACTAAAACTCAAAAATCTGATAATAATCTAAACAGTAATTACATATTTGAAAACTTTGTAATTGGTGAAAGTAACCGTCTAGCACATGCTGCCTCTGTTGCTGTTGCTGAAAGTCCTGGTATATATAACCCTCTATTTTTATATGGTGATGTTGGCCTTGGAAAAACTCATCTTATGCATGCAATTGCAAATTATATATTAAGTAAAAACCCTAACACTAAAGTACTTTATGCTTCTTGTGAAAAATTTACCAACGAACTTATAGCATCTATTCGTGAACAAAAAAATAAAGAATTTAGAGAAAAATATAGAAAAATAGATGTTTTATTAATAGATGATATTCAATTTATAGTAGATAAAACACAAACACAAGAAGAATTTTTCCATACATTTAACGACCTTAAAGATTCTGGAAAACAAATTATTATATCAAGTGATAGGCCACCTAATGAAATAGAAACATTAACAGATAGACTTCGTTCTAGATTTGCTGGTGGACTTATAGCAGATATAAAAACACCTAATTTTGAAACAAGAACAGCTATTTTAGAAAAAAAGGCAGAATCTTTAAATATATCTATACCAAAAGAAGTTTCTCAATTTATAGCAAAATCCGTTAAAAGTAATATAAGAGAACTAGAAGGTGCTCTAACTCGTGTTATAGCTTATTCTAATCTTACAGGGGTTAAGCTTAGTATTGAGCTTGCTGAAAATGCACTTAAAGACATTATACAAGATAAGGATGTGTCTTTATCAACAGATTCTATATTGGAAGCAGTATCTAACCATTTTAATGTAAAAATAGAAGAAATTAAAAGTAAAAAGAGAAACAAACCTATTACAAATGCTAGACAAGTTTATATGTATCTTACAAGAGAAATATTAAATGAATCTTTGTTAAATATAGGTAAAAGTATAGATAGAGATCATTCTACTGTTATACATGGTATAGAAAAAATAGAAGAAAAAATAAAAAAAGATAAAATTTTTGAAAATACTTTAATTACTTTAAAAGATAAAATATTAAAAAAATAATATTTTTATATTAATCTAATTAATATGTTGAAAACTACGTTAAAACTATGTTATAAACTTGTTAAAAACTTGTTATATTTTTTTATAATGTTTATAATGTTTATAACTTCTATTTTAAAAAAAGTTATCAACATAATTTTACAATTTAATTTTTATTTAATTTTTAAGGTCTTTAATAGTTTTCAACATATAAACACCCTCTACTACTATATCTACTAAAAAATTATATCATAATATATAAATTTATTAAAAAAAGTTTTACACATTATTAAAGGAGATTTATTTATGAACATTAAATGTGAAAAAAATATTCTATTAAATAATATTAATATTGTTTTAAAATCTGTTGCAACTAGAACTCCTATTCCTATTTTAGAATGTATATTACTAATATCAGATAAAGAAGGATTTAGACTTGTATCTAATGATTTAGAGCTTGGTATAGAAACATCTAATATAGAGGCAGATATAATAGAAAAAGGAACTGTTGCTTTAGATGCTAGAATGTTTTTTGATATTATAAAAAATATGCCAGATGGAGATATATCAATAGAAGTAGATGAAAAAAATGTTACTGTTATAAAAAATGGTAAAACAGAATTTAAAATATTAGGTCAAAATGGAGAAGAATTTCCAACACTTAATAAAATAGAAAAAGAAGAAAAATATAGTATAAATTCTGCACTTCTTAAAAATATGATTAGACAAACAAAATTTTCTGTATCTACAGACGAAACAAAACCAGTATTAACAGGTGAACTTATGGAAATAAAAGATGGATATTTAAATATAGTTGCTATTGATGGATTTAGAGTATCCTTTAGAAGAACTCAAATTAATAAAAAATTTAAAAATGCAGAAGTAATTGTACCAGCTAAAACTTTAAATGAAATTATTAAAATATTATCAGATAAAGAAGATAGTATTGTAAATTTATATTTTAATGAAAATTATATTTTGTTTGAACTAGATAGTTGTATAATTGTATCTAGACTATTAGATGGTGAATTTTTAAAATATGAACAAATATTTACAGAAGATTATAATACAAAAATAGAAATAAACAGAGTAGAACTTTTAAATAGCTTAGAAAGAGCATCTTTAATATCAAAAGACAATAAAAAAACTCCTGTTAAGTTAGAAATAACAAATAATGATAATCTGGTTATTACATCCAATACAGAATTTGGGACATCTTATGAAGAGGTTTATATAGACCTTGAAGGTGAAGGACTTAATATAGCTTTTAATCCACGATATTTAATTGAGGCTTTAAAGGCAATAGATGATGAAAAAGTATTAATACAATTTATGACTTCTCTTAGTCCTTGTATTATTAAAGGAATAAATAACAATGATTATAAATATTTAATACTTCCTTTAAAAATAAATGAATAAAAATATCAATTTTTATTATTGTTTAAAATAAATCATAGCTTAATTATAATAATAAAAAATTTGAAAATGGTGATTATATATGAAAGAAATTAAATTTAATACAGAGTTTATTAAATTACAACAGTTTATAAAGCTAGCTAAAGTTGTAGGGCAAGGCTCAGATGCAAAAATACTTATATTAGATGGGATTGTAAAGGTAAATGGAGAGATTTGTCTTGAGAGAGGAAAAAAAATAAGAAATGGAGATATTATAGAAATAGAAAAAGTTGGTACATTTAAAGCAATAGGTGAATAAAATGTATGTAAAAAAAATATCTTTAAAAAATTATAGAAATATAGAAAGATTAGAATTAGAACTAAAAAATGGTGTAAATATATTTTATGGAAGTAACGCACAAGGTAAAACTAACCTATTAGAAAGTATATATATTGGTGCTACTGGAAGAAGCCATAGAACACATAAAGATAAAGAACTTATAAATTTTAATAAAGAAGAGGCACATATAAGACTAGAAGTACAAAATGATAAAGTATCTGATAGAATAGATATACATTTGAAAAAAGATAGTAAAAAAGGTATAGCTATAAATAATATACCTATAAATAAATTAGGAGAACTTTTTGGTTATCTAAATGTAGTTATATTTTCTCCAGAAGATTTAAGCCTTATAAAACAAGGACCTCAAGAAAGACGTAAATTTATAGATATGGAACTTTGCCAAATAAATAATATATATTACTATAATCTATCTCAATATTATAAAGTACTAAAACAACGTAACTCTCTTTTAAAGAAAATATTAAAAAATCCTAATTTAAAAGATACACTTTTTGTATGGGATACTCAACTAATTGACTTTGGTATAAAAATTATACAAGATAGGGAACTATTTATTAAAAAATTAAATAATATATCAAAAAAAATTCATATGGAAATTACAAGTAATAAAGAGAATCTTGAAATAAAATATAAACCTAATGTTTTAATTTCAGAATTTAAAGAAAAATTAGAAAAAAGTGTAGATAAAGATATTTTATATACTACTACTTCATATGGACCACATAAAGATGATATACTATTTTTTATAAATGACGTAAATGCAAGAGATTTTGGTTCACAAGGACAACAAAGAACAGCATCTTTAAGTACAAAGTTAGCAGAGATAAACCTTATAGAAGATGAAAAAGAAATTTTACCAGTTTTATTATTAGATGATGTATTATCAGAACTTGATAAAGATAGACAAAAATTTTTAATAAAAAATATAAAAAAATTACAAGTTATTATAACTTGTACTGGTGTTGAAGATGTAATTAAAAATTTAGATGAAGAATATAACATTTTTAAAGTTTTAGATGGAAATATTTTTATAAATGACTAATAATTTACATTTATATTATTATGTAAAAAATATTTAAAAAATTTAATAAAAATATGACAAAATATACTGTTAAAAGCCTGTAATATATGATATAATATATATTATGGGCTTTTATAATTTTAAAGTTTTAATGTATTAATAATAAATTAAAACTTTAAAATTATAAAGTTTAAACTGTAAAATAAATACTATAAAATAAAAAATATAGAAATTTAATTTTTTTTAAATTATAAAAAATTTATATGTTGCTTTTTAAAAGGAGAATATAAATGAATCCAGAATATAATGAAAATCAAATACAAATATTAGAGGGGTTAGAGGCTGTTAGAAAACGTCCAGGTATGTACATAGGTTCTACATCTAGTAGAGGATTACATCATCTTGTATATGAAATAGTAGATAATGCAGTAGATGAGGCATTAGCAGGATATTGTTCAAATATAGAAGTATCTATAAATAAAGAAAATAGTATAATAGTAAAAGATAATGGAAGAGGTATACCAATAGGTATACATCCACAAAAAGGCATACCAGCTGTTGAGGTTGTTTTTACTATATTACACGCTGGTGGAAAATTTGGTGGTGGTGGATATAAAGTATCTGGAGGGTTACACGGTGTAGGGGCTTCAGTTGTTAATGCACTTAGTGAATGGCTTACTGTAAAAATATATAATGACGGAAAAATATATGAACAAAAATATTCTAGAGGAGATGTTTTAACAAAGTTAACAGTAATAGGCGAATGTGATAAGTCTATTACTGGAACAGAAATAGAATTTAAACCAGATTACGAAATTTTTGATGAGTTAGAATATAGTTATGATACATTAAAACAAAGATTACAAGAAACGGCATTTTTAACAAAAGGTATAAAAATTATATTAAAAGATTTAAGAAAAGAAGAAATAAAAGAAAAAATTTTTCATTATGAAGGTGGTATTAAAGAGTTTGTAGGATATATAAACAAAAATAAAATACCAGTTTATGAAGAAATTTTTTATTGTGAAGGCTCTAAAGATAATATTTTTGTAGAAGTAGCATTTCAACATAATGATGGATATATAGAAAATAATTATTCTTATGTTAACAATATAAATACAATAGATGGTGGAACTCATGTTGCTGGCTTTAGAAGTGCTATAACTAAAACGGTAAATGACTATGGCAAAAAATTTGGACTTTTAAAAGAAAATGAAAAAATAACTGGTGATGATATAAGAGAAGGTTTAACATCGGTTGTAAGTATAAAAATAGGAGAGCCTCAATTTGAGGGGCAAACAAAAGGCAAACTTGGGAGTAAAGAGGCTAAAAACTCAGTAGATAGTATTTTATCAGAAAATTTAACTTATTTTTTAGAAGAAAATCCTACAATAGGAAAAATAATAATAGAAAAAGCACTAGTAGCTTCTCGTGCTAGAGATGCAGCTAAAAAAGCTCGTGAACTTGTAAGAAGAAAGTCAGCACTTGAGGTAGGAAGATTACCAGGTAAGCTAACAGATTGTAGTGAAAAAGACCCGGCCAAATGTGAATTATATATAGTAGAGGGTAATTCAGCTGGTGGTTCAGCGGTTAATGCTAGAACCCCAAAAACTCAAGCAATACTTCCTCTTAGAGGCAAAATATTAAATGTAGAAAAATCAAGATTAGATAAAATATTAGGTAATGAAGAAATACGTTCTATGATAACTGCTTTTGGAACTGGTATTCACGATGATTTTGATATAGAAAAGCTTAGATATCATAAAATAGTGCTCATGACAGATGCAGATGTAGATGGTGCACACATTACAACTTTACTTCTTACATTTATCTTTAGGTTTATGACTCCTCTTATTGAGCATGGATATGTATATCTAGCCAAACCACCTCTTTATAAAATAGAAAAAGGAAAAAAAGAATATTATGCTTATAGTGATGCAGAACGAGACGAAATTTTAGAACAAATAGGTACAGATGGAATAAAACCTATTCAACGTTATAAAGGACTTGGGGAAATGGACGCAGAGCAGCTTTGGGAAACTACAATGGATCCAGAAAAACGTATTTTATTAAGAGTAACATTAGAAGATGCAAGGCTTGCAGATGAAATATTTGACCAACTTATGGGAGATAGAGTAGAACCACGACGTGAATTTATACAAGAAAATGCAAGATTTGTTACAAATTTAGATATATAATATACATTTAAATATAAAAGATAATACGCTAAAGAAAGGATAAAACAATATGTCTGAAAATCAATTTGAACATTATGATAAGATAATAGACACAGAGATAGCAGATAAGATGAAAAGTTCTTATATAGAATATGCTATGAGTGTTATTGTTTCTAGAGCCTTACCAGATGTTAGAGATGGTTTAAAGCCAGTTCATAGACGTATATTATATGCTATGAATAAGCTTAATTTAGACCCTAGCAAGGGTTATAAAAAATGTGCTAATATAGTAGGTGAAACAATGGGTAAATATCATCCTCATGGAGATTCTCCTATATACGATGCTTTAGTTAGAATGGCACAAGACTTTTCTATGCGTTATATGCTTGTAGATGGACACGGTAATTTTGGTTCAATAGATGGTTATCCAGCAGCTGCTCATAGATATACAGAAGCTAAACTTAGTAAAATAGCAGTAGAAATGCTATCGGACATAGAAAAAAATACAGTAGACTTTACAGACAATTATGATAGTACAGAAAAAGAACCTACTGTTTTACCAGCTAGATTTCCTAATCTTCTTGTAAATGGGTCTTCAGGCATAGCTGTAGGTATGGCTACTAATATCCCGCCACATAACCTTACAGAAGTTATAGATGGTTTATTAAAAATAATAGATAATAAAGTTGAAGAAAGTAGAGAAACAGAGATAGAAGAGCTTTTAGATATTATAAAAGGTCCAGACTTTCCAACTGGTGCTACAATACTTGGTAAAGCTGGTATTAGAATGGCTTATATGACAGGTAAAGGAAGAATACGTGTTCGTTCTACTGCTGAGATAGAGACAACTAGTAGTGGTAAAGAAAGGATTATTGTTACAGAAATACCTTATCAAGTTAATAAATCTCGTATGATAGAAAAAATAGCTGAACTTGTTAAAGATAAAAAGATAGAAGGTATAACAGATATAAATGATGAATCGGATAGAAATGGAATAAAAGTAGTTATAGAGTGTAGAAAAGATGCTAATGCTAGCGTTATACTTAACAAACTTTATAAATATTCACAGTTACAAGAAAATTATAGTATAAACTTTTTAGCTATTGTAGACGGTGTGCCTAAAACTTTAAATTTAAAACAAATCTTAGAGTATTATTTAAAACATCAAGAAGAAGTTGTTACTAGAAGAACACAATTTGATTTAGATAAAGCTTTGAAAAGAGCACATATTGTTGAAGGACTTTTAAAAGCACTAGACTTTATAGATGAAATTATAAATATAATTAGAGCTAATAAAGATATAAAAGATGCAAAAGCTATACTTATTGATAGGTTTAATTTTACTGTGGAACAAGTAGATGCTATTTGTGAAATGCGTCTTAGAAGCTTATCTGGGCTAGAAAGAGAAAAATTAGACGAAGAATATGAAAAGCTTCGTGTTTTTATAGAAGAAATGCAAGCTATATTAGGTAATGAAAATAGACTTTTACAAGTTATAAAAGAAGAATTTTTACAAACAAAAGCTAAATTTGGAGATGAAAGAAAAACAGCTATTGTTCAAGATGAGGGAGATTTATATATAGAAGACCTTATAGAAGATGAAATGAGTGTTATAACAATGACACATTTTGACTATGTAAAAAGAATACCTTTATCTACATATAAAAGCCAAAATAGAGGTGGAAAAGGTATAATAGGTATGCAAACTAGAGATGAAGATTTCGTTAAAAATTTATTCCTTAGTAGTAATCATAGTTTTATATATTTCTTTACAAATAGGGGGAAAGTATATCGTATAAAAACATTTGAAATACCAGAAGCAGGGCGTACTGCTAAGGGAACTCCTATTATTAACCTTTTACAACTAGATAGTGGTGAAAAGATAACAGCAGTGATACCAGTTAAAAAGAATAAAGATAACGAAGAAATAGATAAAAATGAATATCTTGCTATGACTACTAAAAAAGGTATCATTAAAAAGACAAAAATATCTATGTTTGATAATATTAGAAAAATGGGTCTTATAGCAGTAAATCTTAGAGAAGATGATGAGCTTATATCTGTTCAAAAGATAACAGCAAGTCAAGATATGTTTTTAGCTACAAAGTTTGGTATGTCTATTAGATTTAATGAGGCTGATTTTAGAGATATGGGTAGAAATGCTACAGGTGTAAAAGCTATTACATTAAATAAAGATGATGAAGTTGTGGCAGCAGAGGTAATAGAAGAAGATAAAAAAATACTTATTGTCTCTGAAAATGGTTTTGGTAAGTGTACCTCTAGTGATGAATATAGAATACAAACTAGAGGGGGAAAAGGAGTTAAAACTTATAAAATAACTGAACGAACAGGCAATGTAATAGATGTAAAAATGATAGATGATAGAGAAGAACTTATTATGGTTACCTCTGACGGTGTTATTATTAGGATAAGGGCTAAAGATATATCTACAACAAGTCGTGTAACACAAGGTGTTAAACTAATTAATGTTAATGATGACGTTAAGGTTATGAGTGTTGCTAAGATAGCTAAAGATTATATAGAAAATGATGAACACAATGAAAATAATGAAGAAGATCAAGATATAGAAGAAAATAATTAATAAATTAATTTTTTTATATGTTAAGTATATTATTATTTTTGACGAAATAATATAAAACATTGATTTTAATTATTTTTGGAAGGTGAAATATATGATTTTAAACACTAATGTGCAAGCATTATTAAGTACAAAGGCACTATGGTATAGAAATAATGCTTTAGAAAAGGCTTCTACAAACTTATCTTTAGGTACAAAAATAAATAAATCAGGAGATGACCCATCTGGCCTTGCTGTTGCTAATAAAATGAAGCTTCAAATCAAAGGACTTGACATGGCAGATAGAAATGTTAATGATGCTGTTTCTTTATTACAAACGGCAGAAGGTGGCATAGGAGAAATGCAAAATATAGTCCAAAGAATGAGAGAGCTTGCAGTACAAGCATCTAACGATACTTTGAGCCAAGCTGATAGAGAAATTATACAACAAGAAATAGTACAATTATCGGAAGAGTTAAATTCTATATCTGAAAAAATGGAATTTAACAAAAAGAAATTATTAAATGATGATTATGATAGTTTTACATTTCAAGTAGGTGGGTCTACAGGTCAAGAGCTAGAAATTAGTTTTAAAGAAATAAACGCACCTGTTCTTGGATTAAGTACAGCAACAGCTCGTGAATATGATGAAGATGGTAATCCAACTCGTAATGTTATACCTGGTTTAGATTATACAACAATACAAGGAGCTCAAGATGCATTAACAAGATGTGATAAAGCAATAGATAGAATAAATAATTATAGAGCAAGAATTGGAGCTAATCAAAACAGATTAGAAAAAACAAGTAACGCACTAGTTATATCAGAAGAAAATACTCAAGCAGCTTTATCTAGAGTTATAGATACAGATATGGCATCAGAAATGTCTGAATATACTAAAAATAATGTATTAGTTCAAGCAGGTATAGCTATGCTTTCACAGGCTAATCAAAGACCAAATCAATTATTATCATTATTACAATAGGTATAAAATATGGGTATAAATAAAGAAGAATATGTTGCAAAAATAGCAACAGCTAGTCCTTTAAGACTTGTTATTATAAATTTTGAAATACTATTTGACTATTTAGAAGAAAGTAAAAAAAATATTAATGATGACAAAAGCTTTGATTTTAATATTTTTAAAGCAAGACAATTTTTATCAGAGCTTAGATGTAGCTTAGATATGCAATATGAAATTTCATCTTATTTATTAACTTTATATAACTATGCAGATAGAAAAATAGCTAAATTTTTATTTAGTAAAAATTTAAAAGATTTAGAAGATGCTACAAATGTGCTAAAAAATATTATGTCTGGATTTGAGCAAATAGAAGAAAAAGATAAAACTCCTGTTATGGAAAATACAGATACTATTTATGCAGGACTTACTTATGGTAAAGATGGTAGGTTACAAGAATTTGTAGATGTAAAACATAACAAGGGATTTAAAGCTTAAATATTAAAATTTAAAGATATTTAAAAAGGATATATCTTAATGATATATCCTTTTTATAATTAATATAATCTATTAATTTATCTATTTTTAAGTATTATTTTGTTTATAATTTGATTTTTTATTTAAATATTTGACTTATTTTTTTAAAAATTGGAATGATAATAGAAATAATATTAAATATTATTGTAGTTATATAAATATAAAACATTATTGTATTTCCAGATAAATTATATAAATCAAGGTAATTTAATATTGAATTAAAACAAATAATTACTAATATAAGTGTAAAAATACTTATTATAAAGCATATTTTTAAAATTAAATTTTTTGATTTATAAATTATCTCTAATAATAGTATTATTAAATTAATAATAAATAATATTATTAAAATATTATATTGTGGTATGAATTTATCTGGAAATTCTTCATAAATATAGTCAAAAAGTGAATATTTCATTTCTAATTTTTCATCGCCATAAACATGTTCAAAAGATTCGTGAGTAGGAATTATTTTTTTATCTATGGTAATATCAGAACCTCCATAAAGTCCTTCAAAAACAGTAAAAAATACTAATTTACTATCATTAATTTTATAATAGTATTCATAACTTAAGTCTGGTTCATCTTTGTATCTAATTTTTATTAAATATTCACTACCTATTTTAAAATCATATTTTATTTCTAAAGATTCAATATCTTCTTTATTTATATTAATGTTGTCTAAATATGAATTAATAGCACTTGTAGCAATTTGTCTAGCTAAAACAAAAGAATATAAACACCAAAGAATAACATATATTAAAATAAAGAATAGTATAAATTTTTTTATTTTATTTTTATTTATTTTCATTTTAACCAACCTTATAAATATAATCTGATTTTATTAATGATGATAAATTATATGGAGCAATTATCCCAAAAGTAATATAATATCCATTTCCTTGATATCCAGTGTTACTATCATATGTCCAATAAAAAGCATCTTCAGTATTAGCACCAAATTTATATGCTTGGAATACTATTTTTGAACAATAGGTTTCATCTGTGCTAAATATATCTGTATTTATTTTATAAGTAGCATTAGAATATCTATACACTCTTTCAGCCCAGTTAGCTGCCTTTGAACCATATAAATAAACATTAGGTCTATAAATTTTAATCCAATCATACCAGCTATTAATATATATATTATAAAACTTTTCTCTAGTTACAACATCTGGTTTTTCTCCAGGACCAGCAATATGTAAAATATCATCTTCTCCAATTGCTATTGCTGCATGTCCTGTAATTCCATAAAAACTTGTTCCATTTGTAACTATTATGTCACCTTTTTTTAATAATGGGATACTAGTGGTATTTGTAGCATATGTAGATATATCTTCTGAAGAATCATAAATTTTATTAAAATCATTACTATTTTCTAATGATTCTTCTAATTGATTATTTAAAGATATTAAATTTAGCCAGTCTTCATAAGTAATATCCTCTCCTATGTAACCATCTGCTTGAGCTTGTTTAAATTCTTCATAAGTAATTCCTTGATTTTCATTTGCAAAAACATTAATATTAAATAACATTACTGTTATCAAAATAAATGAAATGAAGAAAGATATAAATTTTTTAATCATATAGACTCCTCCTTTAAAAATTATGTATTTTTAAATTAAAACATAAAAGGAAAAAATAATATTATGTATTTTAAAGTGTTATTTTTGTCCTTAATGTGTAATTTATTAAAATAATATCATAAAATTATATAAAAAATTATTACAGGAAGTGAGTTTTATATTTTTGGGAGTGAATTAATTTTATATTTAACAAGAACAGGTACTCATAATGATTTGTCTTAATATATGAAATATTATAAATTAAGATTTATATAAACAAGTATAAATTGGGATAGGGTATAAAGATAACCTTAACTTTTAGTAATATGTTAAATAGTATTAGATTAAGAAAAAATCTATTGAAAAAATAGAAACAATATTGAAAGAAAAATAAATATATTGTATAATAATGATAGCTAATCTTAAAAAGGGTTGTTAGCCTACTAACTCTAACATTAAGAGTTAGGGGGTGATATTATGAGTACATATGAAGCTATATCTTTAATGATAAACTTTGCTACTCTAATTATTTTAGTAATGAATACAAAAAAATAACAGCCCCGTGTTCGCCAAAACTATGGGCTGTTTAATATAACAAAACTATAGTAGGCTAACAATTAAGGTTAGCTTTTTCTTATATAAATTATAGCATAAAATATATACAATGTAAATAACAAAATAAAAAAATATATAAATAAAATATAGAATATAAAATATTATAAAATAATAAATGACATA
>CAMMEG010000039.1 GCA_946495765.1 uncultured Eubacteriaceae bacterium | reverse complement strand
TTCCTTCTCAGATTAACTCTGACTTCTTTACTTTTTTAGTGTTTGTTCACTTTTAATTTATTCTCAAATATATTCTTCTCAAATATATTTATTTTGAATTTTCGGGTTGTCTAATTATTTCATTGATTATTTAGTTTTCAATGTTCAATTTATATTATCTATACCAGTTATTTCATAATTAACTTAGCGACTTGATTATAATATCATATAATTTTACTATTGTCAACATATTTTTTAAATTTTTATAAAAATTTTATAATATATAAATATATTTTATAAAGCTTTGAATAAAGGTTATACCTAAATACTTTATTTATTCAAAGCTTTAAATTTATACTTATACTTATCAAAAGTATTTTATAATACATATGAAAATATATCTAAAATCTTTCATACTTTATAAACATTAATATCTAATAAAATTTTTATTCATCACATTTTTAAATTAAATATACTTTTTTATTTTTCTGTATACTTATTAAACTAGTTATATATCTAGTTGCCTTTTATATATTTTAAAATTTCAGTTGGATTTTCTGCTGCCTTAACTTTTTCATATATTTTTTCAATATTTCCTTCTTCATTTATAATAAAAGTAGTTCTTGCAATTCCCAAACTAATTTTACCATAAAGTTTTTTTTCTTGCCAAACACCATATGCTTCTATTGCTTGTCTTTCTATATCTGATAACAAAAGTATTTTTAAATTATATTTTTGTATAAAATTTTGATGTGATTTTTGACTATCTTTACTTATACCTATAATAATAGTATTATTTTCTTCAAATTCTTGTATATTTTCAGAAAATCCACAAGCTTGTTTTGTACAACCAGGTGTATTATCTTTAGGATAAAAATATAAAATTACTTTTTTACCTAAAAAGTCACTTAAACTAACTTGATTACCATCTTTATCTGGTAAAGTAAAATTTGGAGCTTTTTCACCTATATTTAACATTTAAATCACTTTCCTCTCTTAAATAGTTATAGATTATTTTTTAAATTAATTAGAAAAAATAATATTTGTTTCATTAGATAAATGTTCATTATATTGATAATTATCATAATAAAAATCTTTTATCTGTTCTATATTTTTTATTTTATTTTTTATAATATATCTTGTCATTTGCCCTCTAGCCATTTTAGCTGATGTTGCAACGGTTTTATATTTTCCATTTTTAAAGGTTAAAAAGTCTATATTTATAAATATATCATTAGTTTTTAAAAATGGAGTTATAGTTTTACTGTATTCTTTAGAAGCTAGATTAATTATTGGTTGGTTTGTTTTAATTATTTCATTATATATTTTATCATTCCAAAATTTATACAAATTTTTATTATTATTAATACTTATTTTACATCCCATCTCTAATCTATAAGGTTGTATATATGTAAGTGGTTTTAAAACACCATAAAGTCCGCTTAATATTCTAATAACATTATTTGCAAAAATTATGTCATCATTGTTAAAATCTTCTACACCTATATGTTTAAACACCAATCCATCATAGCATTTTAATGCATGTCCTTGTTTTTTGTCTATATTAAAATCTTTAAAGTTACAAAAAGTTTTAAATGCTATTTCTTTATTAACTTTCATTATAGATTCTATATCTTGAGGTTCAAGATTGTTTAATGTTTTAAAAATTTGCTTTGTATTTTCATAAAAAATAGGTTTTTCAAATGTAAATTGTTCAAAATTTTTTATATTCATATTTTTAGCTGGAGATAAGATAACAATTATAAAATCACCTTCTTTATCATTAAACAATTATAGTTTAATAATAATTATTTTCTATCTTTTTGTCAAGTTAAAAAATTTTTTACAAATTACATATTTTTAAAGCTTTATATTTATGCTATAATATTAAAAGTTAATGTTATTAAAATTAAGGAGGAAAAAATGAGCTATCAAAAAAAGTCTTTTAAAGAAAACTTTAAAATAGAAATAGAAAAGTTAAAAAAAATGTCTTTTAAAGATAAAATGTGGTATATAAAAGAATATTATAGTATATATATATTTCTTACTATTATTATGATTTTAATATTTTCATCATTAGCATTTAGTATGTTAAAAAAAGACCCTGCCTTTAATGCTATCTTTTTAAATAAACCTATGAATTCCACCTCTTATGACAAAATCTACTCTGAATTTTATGAATGTGCTAAATTTAAAGAGACCAATGATGACTGGGAATTAAAGCCTAATATTAGTGTTATTTTAAAAGATAATGAAATAGTAAATGGACTTGAATATTTGGCTAAAATAAATGCTATGATAGCAAGTCAAACATTAGATACATTAATAACAGAAGAGTATTTTATTAATCATTTTGCCAGTCAAGATATACTATTAAATTTAGAGGAAAGTTTACCGTCAGATTTATTAAAAAAGTTTAAAAATAACTTATATTATGTAGAAGGTATAGATGGTAAGAAAAAAGCTTATGCATTAGATATATCTGAAGCACCTATTATAAAAGAAAGTGTATATGTAGCAGGTTCTGTATATTTTTCAATATTATCTAATAGTAAAAATTTAGATAATTCTATATTATTCTTAAAGTATTTATATAGTATGTAATTATGGAAAATTATATAATTTATAACAACAAAAAAATATACTATACACTTATTGTATCTAATAGAAAAACTACTTGCATACAAATAAAAGATTATTCAATAATAGTAAGAACAAATAATTTAACTTCAAAAAAATATATAGAACAATTTTTATTAAAAAATATAAAAAAAATATTACATATTTTAGATAGACAAAAGCCTTTAACATATAATGATGGTTCTATAATAAAAATATTTGGTGAAGATTTTATATTAAAAATAACAAGTGAATATAAAAGTAATAAAATATACATAGAAAATAACACTATAAACATTTATGTTTCTAATATACAAAATAAACAACAAGAAATTGAACAATTATTATATGATTATTACCTTTCTATTCTTAAATCCTACGCTTTAAAATCTTTTGATAATTTTAAAAATATAACTGGCCTTTACCCTAATAAAATTTCATTTAAAAAAATGAAAACTAGATGGGGTAGTTGCTCTTCAAAGAAAAATATATCTTTAAACATATTACTAGCTAAATATAATCACCAGGTTATAGACTATGTTATACTACACGAACTTTGCCATTTGTTAGAAATGAACCATTCTTATAAATTTTGGCATTTAGTAGAAAAATATATGCCAAATTATAAACAAATTAAAAAATTATTAAATAACTCTTAGTTTAAAGGTACATTTTATATACATTATTCATAAAAATATATATAGGTATGTTTACAAATTAATATTTTATGATATTTTTCATAAAATTATTATTAATTATTGCTAAATTATATAAAATACCTTATACTATAAAAAACTATGTTTTTAAACAATATTTAATTTTATTAAAATATATCCAATACGAAGGGGGTTAAATAATTGTTAATTGTTAAAAAATTTGGCGGAACTTCTGTTGCCAATGCAGAAAGAGTTAGAAATGCTGCTAAAAGAATAGTAGATGAATATGACAAAGGTAATAAAGTAGTTGTTGTACTTTCTGCTCAAGGAGATACCACAGATGAGCTTATAGAAAAAGCTAAAGAAATAAATCCTAAATGCTCAAAACGAGAACTTGATATGCTTCTTGCTACTGGTGAACAACAGTCCGTTGCCTTGATGGCTATGGCTATACACGCTATGGGATATCCTGCAATTTCTTTAAATGCCAATCAATGTGGTATTAGTGCTACCTCTACCTATGGTAACTCTAGAATAAAAAATATAAATATAAATAGGATAAATGCTGAGCTTGATAAAAAAAATATTGTTATTATAACAGGCTTTCAAGGTATAAACAAATATGGCGATATAACAACCCTCGGCAGAGGTGGTTCTGATACATCTGCTGTTGCACTTGCTGCTACATTAAAAGCTGATTTATGCGAGATCTTTACAGATGTAGATGGTGTTTATACTGGTGACCCACGAATTATAAAAAATGCTAAAAAACTTGAAGCAATTAGCTATGATGAAATGTTAGAACTTGCATCTTTAGGTGCTAAAGTTCTTCATAATCGTTCTGTTGAATTAGCTAAAAAATACAATGTAAACTTGGTAGTTCGATCTAGCTTAACAGATGCTGAAGGAACTGTCGTAAAGGAGGAAGCTTTTGTGGAAAAGATGATTGTTACAGGTGTAGCTGTTGATAAAAATGTTGCTAGAATATCTGTTATGGGTGTTCCTGATGTTCCAGGTATGGCATTTAAAATATTTTCTAATTTATCTAAATTTAAAGTTAGCGTAGATATTATATTACAATCTATCGGTAGAGATAGTACAAAAGATATATCTTTTACTGTATCTAGAGATGAATTAGAACCTGCCCTTACTGCTTTAGAAGATTTAAAAGGTAAAGTACCTTTTGAAAGTATTAGTTATGATGAAACAATAGCTAAAGTTTCTATTGTTGGAGCTGGTATGGATACAAACTCAGGTGTTGCATCTGATTTATTTGAATCTTTATATTCTTCAGCTATAAATGTTAATATGATTTCTACATCTGAAATTAAAATATCTGTTTTAGTTGATGAAAAAGACGCTGAACGCGCTGCTAATGCTATTCATGATAAGTTTGTAAATTAAAAATTAAAGACATTTAATAATATTAAAGGGTAAATCTAAAATAAATAAATTATCTCAGATTTACCCTTTAATAAACCTTTTAATTATAAGCAACTTTTGTCCAAGATAAAATCAAATCTGAATTTTCAATATCATTTATTTTACTATATTATCTACTATAGTATTAATTTTTTATCTAAATTCCAAAAAGTATACTATAATTGTATAACATATGATTATAAATTTATATTTTTTTCTTTATTTACTAGTCGTTATTTATTTTATATATAACAATATTTGATTAATTCTTAATTTAATTATAACTCATAAATTCTTATCTTTTCTTTGCTAATCTTAGTTAAATCATTATTAAATTTTTTTAATTTTAATACTATTATCTATACAATCTATATTTTTATCATATTTATGTGAATTACATACATAATTTTATACCAGATTTTAATAACCTATACTTACAAATACATTTTATTTTTAATCATAATTACATTTTAACTTTATATTTTTATATACTTTATTTTATATAATAAATATATCATATCAAATTATAAATTTTATATTTTTATTATTTTATAACAAATTTTCAATATTAAAATCATCTATTATTTTAAAATATCTTTTATATAATTTTTAAAGTAATACCTCTAATCTATATTTGTGGTTTAATTACTAATAATCTAAAATTAATTTATCCTTTTTTAATGTACATAAAAATATATTTCCTTATTATCTATCTCCCATAATATGCATCCATAGATTTAATTGTGAAAAAAATAAACCTTAAATGAGAATAAATACTCATAATAGTTTTATAAATATATATTTTATTTTTAATACAAAAAGACCTTATAAACTTTATAAAGTCTTTTTGTTAAAAATTACATATATTTAAATTCAGTTTTAATTGTTTCAATAAATTTAATAAAAGCTTTTTTTCCTAATTCATTTCTTTTAAAAACACCACAGTATTCTAAAACCTTTAAAAATACCTTTCCTATTTCAGTTTGTAAAATTTCTTCTATGTTATTTTCATTAAAATAATAGTTATTTTTAAAGCTATTAAACCATTCTAAATGTTTTTCAATTTTTTCATTTTTAGAATTTTCATTATTAATAATATAGTCTTTTAACAATTTCATTTCGTAATCTAACCTAGCTGGTAAAACGGCAAGTCCCATAACTTCAATAAGCCCAATATTTTCTTTTTTAATATTATGAAGTTCTTGATGTGGATGAAATACACCTAAAGGATATTTATCGCTTGTAATGTTATTTCTTAAAACTAAATCTAATTGATATTTATTTTCACAAATCCTTGCAATAGGGGTTATAGTATTGTGATGTGTTTTATCCGTAAAGGCATAAATACCAACAGATTCATCAGAGTATCCTTGCCAGATTTTTAAAATGTAACTAGCTAAATCTATAATATTTTGCTTATTTTTGCTCTCAAGTCTTAAAACAGACATAGGCCATTTAACAATTCCTAACTTAACATCTTTGTATTTAGGTATTTCAAAAGTTTCTTCAAAAGGCGCTTTTGTAAGTGTAAATTCATATCTTCCAGCTTGATAGTGGTCATGAGATAATATAGATCCTCCAACAATAGGTAAATCTGAATTTGAGCCTATAAAATAATGAGGAAACATATCTACAAAATCTAAAAGCTTTACAAATGTATGCTTTTCAATTTTCATAGGTGTATGAGAAAAATTAAAAACTATAGAATGTTCATTATAGTAAACATAAGGTGAATATTGAAATCCCCACTGCTCATTATTAATTGAAATAGGTATAATTCTATGGTTTTGTCTAGCTGGATGATTGTCTCCACCAGCATAACCTTCATTTTCCTTACATAAAAGACATTTAGGATAATTTGAGGACACCTTATTTTTTTGAGAAACAATATCTTTAGGGTCTTTTTCTGGTTTAGATAAGTTTATTGTAATATCTAAATCTCCATATTCTGTGATATATTTCCACTTTTTGTCTTTTTTAATTCGATATGTTCTTATATAGTCTGTTGACTGGCTAAAATCATAATAATAATTTGTAGCATTTTTGGGACTTTGATTATAAAGTTGCCAAAATTTTTTAATTACTTCGCTAGGTCTAGGTGTAAGAATTCCCATTATTTTGGTGTCAAATAAATCCCTGTTACTCATAGTATTTTCAAAAAGTCCTTGTTCTACAGCATAGTTTAACATAGTATCTAGTATTTCTTCTAAATTATAATTTTTATCAACTTGGTTAATTTCATAACTACTTAAAGAAAATAGCTCTAAAAGTCTATTTCTAGTAAATATAATATCTTCTTTTTCTATCAAGCCTTTTTCTATGCCATATTTCAATAAGCATTCAATAGCAATTTGAATGTTCAATTTTATTCCCTCCTAATTACTGTCAAATCCATTTGGATTTAAGCTATGCCATTTCCACGCTGACTTAATAATTTCTTCAAGACTATTACGTGTAGGGTTCCATTTTAAAACCTCTTTTGCTTTTTGACTAGATGCAACTAAAACTGCCGGATCCCCTGCTCTTCTTTCTGAGATTACAGCTTTAATCTCCTTACCAGTAACTTTCTTTGCCGTTTCAATAACTTCTTTAACAGTAAATCCAACACCATTCCCTAAATTAAAGATATTGTTCTCTCCACCTTTTAATAAATATTCTATAGCTAAAATATGTGCATCAGCAAGATCACTTACGTGAATGTAATCTCTTATACAAGTTCCATCTTTTGTGTTATAATCATCACCAAAAATATTTATTTGTTCTCTAGTTCCGTTAGCTACTTGTAAAATAATAGGTATTAAATGAGTTTCTGGATTATGTGCCTCGCCAATTGTTCCATCTTTATACGCTCCACAAGCATTAAAGTATCTTAAAGAAACATAGTTTAAATTATGTGCCTTGCTAACCCACTTAAACATTTTTTCCATCGCAAGTTTAGTTTCACCATAAGTATTAGTTGGCTCAGTCTTATCACTTTCTAATATGGGTATATTTTCAGGCTCACCATAAGTTGCTGCAGTAGATGAAAATACTATTTTTGTAATATTATTCTCAAGCATAGCCTCAAGTAAAATTTTAGTTCCAATCAAATTATTATCATAATACTTAAGAGGGTTTTCCATACTTTCTCCAACAAGTGAATTAGCAGCAAAATGTATTATTCCGTCTATATCATTTTCCTTTTTAAAAACTTCATTTAAAAAGCTTTTATTTCTTAAATCACCTTCATAAAATTTAGCATTTTTGTGTATAGCTTGTTTATAGCCTGTTTCAAGATTATCTATAATAATAACCTCGTGATTTTTATTAATAAGCTCGTAAACTGTGTGTGATCCAATATATCCTGCACCACCTAAAACTAAAACTTTCATAGTATTATACCTCTCTATTATAATTTCATTGTGCCATTACCTATTTGGACAGTATAAAAACTAGGTTCATATCCTATTTTTTCTTTATATTTTTTACCAACAACTTCAGTAAATTTATCTATACAATCTTCTTTTACAATACTTATTGTACATCCACTAAAACCAGCACCAGTCATTCGTGAACCTAGAACTCCCTTTTGCTGTTGGCTTATTTCAACTAAAGTATCTAATTCAATGCCTGTAACCTCATAAAGTTCTTTTAAGGATTTATGAGATTCATTTAATATTTTTCCAAACTGTTCTAAATCACCTTGTTGAAGTAATTCAACAGCTTTTTTAGTTCTTCCATTTTCATAAACAACATGAGTTGCTCTTTTAAGGCAAATTTCATCTTCAATTCTATACTTTATTGTTTCAAATTCATCAATAGTTAAATCTGCTATATTTTTAACTTGCTTGTGTTTTTGAATAAAGCTTAAAGCTTTTTCACACTCAGCTCTTCTTTCATTATATTTAGATTCAGAAAGTTTTCTTTCTTTATTTGTGTTAGATATAACAATTTTATAATTATCTAGCTTAGCTGGTATGTATTTATAATCTAAAGTATTTGTATTTAAAAGAATTGCATAGTCTTTTTTACCCATAGCAATGGCAAATTGATCCATTATACCACAATTTACACCTATAAATTTATTTTCTGCAAGCTGGCTTAAAATAGAAGCTTCAATCATGTCTATATTTATCTTATACTCATCTATTAAAATTTTACTAATCAAAAGTTCTAAAGAAGCTGAAGAAGAAAGTCCTGAACCACTAGGAATATTTCCATAACATAGAAATTCAAATCCTTGCTCAATTTTTCCAAATTTTTGAGCAAAAGCCCAAATAACAGCTTTAACATAATTAACCCAGTTATCTTTTTTATCGTACACAAAATCTTGCAAACTAAATTCAATAACATCTAAGTCTTCAAAGTTCATAGAATAACATAAAACTTTGTTGTCTTGTCTTTTTCTAAAAATTCCATAAGTACCAATACTTAACGCACAAGGAAAAACACTACCTCCATTATAGTCAATATGCTCACCTATTAAGTTTATTCTACCTGGAGAAAAAAATTTTTGAATATTTTCATTTGTTCCAAACTTATCACAAAAAACTGTTTCCATTTCTTGAATCATATAGCCACTCCTTTAAAATTTTTTAAACTTATATGAAATTTTAGTGTAATATCTCTCAATTTTTTAAGTATAAATTTTTAAAATTTTCTATATTTATAAAATTAGGTAAACATTGTTTTTCTAAGTAAGAGACTTATCTTTTATCATAATATACCTTTCTTATCTTTTATCACTTTATCCAAAAATTTAGAAATATAAAGCTGTAAACCTTCTAAATCTGAATATACTTCCATAAGAATATTTGTTTTATATGAAAAAATTCTGCTACTTTTCTAAATTCTTTAAAATTAAAAGTTATATTTTAACTGATTTTATTTATCCTAATAGTATCTTTATATATTTTTTAAAAGGTATATAATTATTAGCATAAATTTTTAATTTATATTCTAAAATATTACCTGAATTATGAACATTTAATTTAAAATAAAATATGTCATAAAGTATATAACGCCCTTTAGCTTTATCAAAATTTTCTTAGCTAATAGATACTCAACAAAACCTTAAGTTACTTTAATAATATAGTATTTTTTCATTCTATTGATTCCTAAATCTAAACCAACTACAAAATTCTAAATCTTTATATAGTGTATCTTTAATTTCAATTTCATCTTAATTAATAGCTATTAATTCTTTTTTATATCAGAATCAAAATATTAATTTGAAATCTATTACTCATAAATTTTTCTATATTACATAAATCCTCTAAAATTTTAAAATTTAATATTATTAAAATTGTATATCTTATCTTTCCTATATTTAGAAGGTGAAACACCAGTAAATTTTTTAAACATTTTGATAAAAGATGATTCACTTTCATAGCCTAAAATATTTGATATAACACATACAGAGTAGTCTGTAACATGTAAAAGCTCAGAAGCTTTTGTAATTTTAAATTTTAATAAGAACTCTTGTGGAGTCATATTTAAATTTTTCTTAAAAATATGTGTTAAGTAACTTCTATTTAAGTTTAAATAATTTGCAATTTCATTAACTGTAATAGAATTTTTATAATTTAAGTTTACGTATTCTAATGCCTTTTGAATATATAAATTGTCTAAACTATAGTTTAATTTAAAGCTTTCTAAATATTTTTGTTCCATATTACATTCTTCTAAAATTAATTCAGAAATAAATTGAAACAATAATCCTTGTATAAAAAATTCTGTTTTTACACCAACTTCTCTTTGTTCTAGCATAAGTTCAACATATTTTTTTAATTGGTTACCTTTATCACTCTTAAAAACTAGATTATCCTGATCCAAGCCACAAAGGTTTAAATATTCTTCTGCTCGACTACCAGAAAAAGCAACCCATAAATAAGTCCAAGGTTCTTTTTCATCCGCTTTATAAAAAGTTAATTCATTAGGATAAATTAAAAATCCTTGTCCCTTTTTTATATTATATTCCTTATCCCTAACAAAATAAGTACCTTTACCATCTAAACAAAAATGTATTAAATAACAATTTCTTATAGCAGGACCAAAAGAATGTGAAGGCACACATTCCTCAAAACCGCAAAAAGCCATATATAAAGTATTAAAAATACTATTTTTAAATTGAAGAAAAGAATTCATACTTTACACCAACCTTTCTAATTAATATAATTAAAATTAATACTTATTTTGATTATACCATTAAATTGGTGTAAAAAAAAGTTACTTTTTCTTAATAATATAAATTCTCGAATGATAATCCCCATTTGTTCCATCATATTTTTCTCTAAGTTCACCAGAAGAAATATCTGAAACAATAAGCCCTAAGTTCATAAGCTCATCCCCATAATTAACAGTATTGTTAATAGAAACATCATATTCTGCATTAGGGTCTAATCCAAATAATTTTATTCTTTTAAAGCTAGTATTTACTTCTTGTAAAGGTCTATAAAATCCTACAAGAGAAGTTTCTTTATCTTCCGAAACAACCTGCCATGCCGTAAATTTTTCTTCAAAAGGGCTAGAAATTCTATAAAACTTACCTTGTTGAATTAACTCTCTATGCTTTTTCATAAATTCAACTTGTTCTTTAACTTTTTCTTGCTCTTCAGTAGTTAAATTGTTTAAATCTAATTCATAACCAAAAGTTCCAAAATAAGCTACATTTGCTCTTGTTTCAATAGGTGTATTTCTAAAAACTTGATGGTTAGGAATTGCTGAAACGTGTGACCCTATACTACTTATAGGATAAACTATAGAAGTTCCATATTGAATTTTCAATCTTTCAATAGCATCACTATCATCAGAAGCCCAACATTGAGGTGCATAATATAACATACCTGGGTCAAATCTTGCTCCACCACTTGCACAAGATTCAAACAATATATGAGGAAACTTTCCAATTAATTTTTCATATAAGCTATAAACCCCTAAAATATATTTATGCATAAGCTTTCCTTGATGTTCACTATCCATACCGATAGAAAAGGCTTCACTCATACATCTATTCATATCCCATTTAATATAGCTTATTTGTGCTTCTGAAATAACCTTGTCAAGCATTTTGTAAATATGCTCTACAACCTCTTCTCTTGAAAAATCTAATATATATTGATTCCTTCCATGAGATAAGTTTCTATTAGGTGTTGCTAAAACATATTCTGGGTGCTGTCTGTAAAGGTCACTATCTTTATTAATCATCTCAGGCTCTATCCAAAGACCAAAAGAAAGACCTAATTCATTTACTTTTTTAGAAAGTCCTGTTATTCCACTAGGAAGCTTTTTAAGATTAGGATACCAGTCTCCAAGCCCTTTTGTATCTCCATTTCTTTCACCAAACCAACCATCATCTAAAACAAATAACTCAAGTCCTAGCTCTTTAGCTTTTTTAGCAATGCTTAATATTTTTTCTTCATTAAAGTCAAAATAAGTTGCTTCCCAATTGTTAACTAATATAGGTCTTACCTTATCACGCCACTCACCTCTAGCAAGTCTAGTTCTATAAAGAGTATGATAAGTTTGACTCATTTTATTAAGTCCTTCGTTAGAATAAACAGTTACAACCTCAGGTGTTTGGAATTCCTCACCATTTTTTAAACTCCAACTAAAATTATGTGGGTTAATCCCCAAAATAACTCGTGAAACATCGTAAGTATCTACTTCAACTTGAGCTAAAAAGTTTCCACTATAAACTAAACTAAAACCATAAACCTCTCCAGAAACTTCATCTGTATTAAAACGTTTAAGAGCAATAAATGGGTTATAATTAGAACTACTACAACTTCCACGCATGCTATAAATACTAGTTATACCATGCTCAAGCTTTCTTGACTTAACGCTTCTTTCTCTAGACCATGCACCTGTTAATTCTATCATTTCATATTTACAGTCTGGCAAATCCACAGAAAAACTCATAGCATTATTTAAAACAATCTTTTCATCATTAAATGATTTAAATTTAGCATTTCGTGTTATAACAGGTAAATTTTCATAAATTGTATAAGAAAGAATAATCTCTGTTTTAATAACCTCATCGTAAATTAAAATCTCTAAAGTCGTAGCCTCATCATCATTTTCAACATAGGTTGCTGGTAATCCTTGTAAAGACTTTTTCCCTTTAAATATATTATGTGATTTGTATTTAAACTCTGTTATCCTACTTCCATTTTCTTGTAATATTTCATAAGCTGGGTATCTCATGTCGCCTGCTCCATAAGATGGATACTCTTGTTTTAAGTGCTCCATAGAAAACTCAGAATCTTGAAAATAACAAGGTGACATAGGTCTTCTTCTAATTTCCACTAAGTGAGAAAAGTTTTCTCTGTTGTTTATTTTTTCCCCATAGTATAAATGACCCAATTGTCCATTTTCTAAAACCTTAATAATATAGCTTATTTCATTGTTAAATAGATGAAATTCTTTAGATTTTTCATTAAATATAATACTCATAATTTAACCCTCCATAATAATTATTTTTATAAATTAATATTTTGTAAATTAGTATCTTGTAAGTTATCATCTTGTAATTGACTAGAATTAAAAGCTTTTTCTTTAGCTTCTCTTTTTAAAGCTAAAACATTCAATATATTTTCAAAGAATTTTCCCTCAAGCTTATAGAAAGTTTTATAAATTATAAAACTTATAACTATAAATATAGAAGGTAAAACACACATTGCAAATCTCATGCCATTTAAAGTTGACGCTGATTGAACTGCATTTGGAACATATCCTGTCAGTTCAAGAACAAAACCAACAATTAAAGTAGAAAAGGCACTTGTAAGTTTAACAAGAAGAGTTTGTAAGGAAAATGTTACTCCTTCATTTCTTGAGTCAAATTTATACTCACCATAGTCAACAACATCTGCCAAAACTATAGTAACAACTCCTAATTGAAGTCCAGACCCAAATTTAATAAGTATACCAGAAATAGCAGTTAAAATAGCATTTTGTGGTGCGATAAATCCAGTTACACCAAGTAATATAAATCCTAATATAGGAACTGTACTTGCGATTAAATAACATTGTTTTCTTGTAATTTTTTTAGATAATTTAGGAAATAAGAATAAACCAGTAATTTCAGAAATACCAGCAAATAATGTAAAAATTCCAAAAAGTCCCTCAGAACCTGCCACATATATAAAATAATAAGTAGATATTGCTCCCATCATTTGAGTAGCAAAATTAAATGTGAGAATACTTAAAATAGCAATTAAAAGTTGGTCATTTTTAGTAATAACCTCTAACATTTTTTTGAATGTAGTTCTTTCAGCAGAAATATTAGATCCAGTTGATATACCATCAGCAGATTTAACATTAAAACAAGTTATAAGTATGGTTATTATAAATATAGCAGATATTAAAACAGAAAATAAAAAATACCCTTTGTGAGTATCACCAACAGAACCTTTAGTATTCCCAAAATAGTCTATAATTTTTAGTCCAAAACTACCAACAGTTAGTCCTCCTAAGCTTGCAAAAATTCTAGGGATAACAACCATTTTTTCCCTTTCTTCTTTATTTGTTGAAAAATTAGAAAGCATCGCCCAATATGGTATATCCATAACGGTGTAAGTCATTCCCCAAAGAACATATAACACAACTGTAAATATCGTAAGAGCTTTGCCACTAATACCCCAATCCGCAAATAGCATTATAATAACAAATGAATTGAGAATAGTTCCTATTAACAACCATGGTCTAAATTTTCCCCAGCGAGTTTTTGTATTATCTACAATAACGCCCATCATTAAATCATTAATTGCATCCCAAAATCTTGCAGCAAAAACAAAAAGTCCTACAAATCCTGCGCCTAAACCTAAAACATCTGTACAATATAGCATAAAAAAAGATCCAACAATAGCATAAGCCATATCTTTACCTAATGCTCCTATTCCATAAGAAAGCTTTTCTTTATTAGAAATTTTTTGTGTACTCATTTTACTTCCCTCCCCTTTTAAGACCTTCTAACTTTAAATATATCTTCACCTTGTTCAACATAATCAGAGCTTATAACTTCAATTAAATTTTCATCAATATTTGTAAAAATTATTGGAGTTATAGTAGATAAATTATTGGATTCAATATAATCTAAGTCAAATTCTATTAAAACATCACCTTTTTTAACACTTTTTTCAGCAGTTGTATTACAATTAAATTTTTCTCCCTTTAACTTATATGTATTTATTCCTACATGTATTAAATATTCAACCCCATTTATAGCTCGTATAGCTATAGCATGTTTTGTTTCAAACGCAAACATAACTACACCGTCTGTTGGAGCAATAATTGTATTACTTTCAGGAATAATAGCAAATCCAGATCCAAATTTTTTACTAGCAAAAGCTTCATCTGGTGTTTGTGATAATGGTATTAGCTTTCCTTTGACAGGGCTTACAAATATAATTTCTTTTTTTCTCCAAAGCATTTAGTGTCCTCCCTAAATTAATTTTTATAATATGTTATTCATTATATCATAATATATTACATATTTTTGTTTTAAATGTTATGTTTTATTGTCTTAATGTTATATATTTTTTAATACTTCTATTTATCAATTAGATATTTTATATATTTTTTCAGAAATTATTTTCAACTTTTTATAATATTTGTTACACATATATTAATTTTATGGATAGTTTTTATTTCATTATAAATTTAAAAAATATTTTGTATTTTAAATTAACAAAAATTTTGTCCTAAATTAAAATTTTTCTTATGCTAAAATTTTAAAAGATAAATTTACATTTTAGTATAATCAAAACCACCCGTTTAACGGGTGGTTTGCTCAAGCCCTGTAAGGGCTTATTTCTTGTTGTAAGCCTCTAAATATGCACTGAATGGTCTGACAATTACACTACTATTTCGTGGCTGCCACTAAAGTGGCTATTTTTTTGCCTACTTATTCTCGC
>CAMMEG010000038.1 GCA_946495765.1 uncultured Eubacteriaceae bacterium | reverse complement strand
AGCTTGACAAGGGATATTTAGTGCCTAAGTGGCTAATAAAAGGATTAGAGGTTACCAACAAGCTAATTGATAAAAATGTTGATAATGTGGTTAATAGTTTAGATGATAAAAAAGAAAAATAGGGAGCATTTGCTCTTTTATTTTTATGAATTTATATTAAAAAATCTTCAAAAGAATAATTGACATACTTGTACAAGTATGCTATAATTTATTTATATAAAGGATAGTGAAAGTTTTGCCTATAATTTCAAATTTTTATGGAATAATAATAAAAATGTATTTTAGAGAAAGTGAACACAATCCACCTTATATACATGCAATATATAATGAATATATAGGAATAATTGATTTAAATATATTTAAAATGTTAGAAGGTGATTTACCTAATAAAGCATTAAAAATGGTTCAAGAGTGGACAGAAAATAATCAACAAGCACTATTAAAAATATGGGAAACTCAAGAATTTATAAAGTTACCACCATTAGTATAAATGGTGGTAAAGAGTTAATACTATAAAAGAGGTGAAAATATGTTTAAAAAGATAGTATCTATTCAGCCTAAAGAAAATTTTATTCTTATTGCCATCTTTGAAAGTGGAGAAACTAAAGAATATGACATTAAGCCTTTGTTTGATAAAATAGCATCTTTTAGAGATTTGAAAAATATAAATGGGTTATTTAATCAAGTTAAGGTGGACATAGGTGGATATGGTATTGTATGGAATGATTATATAGACCTATCTTCTGATGAAATATATTATAATGGAAAGTGTGTGAACATTTAATGGGCAAAACTTCAACTGCTTCTAAAAACAAATATAATAAGAAGAACTATAAAAGATGGTTTGTTGAAATTAAGATAAGTGAATTTGAAGAAATAGAAAACCTTAGACAAGATTTAAGTAGACCAATGTTTTTAAAAATGCTTGTTGAAAATTATAAAAATACTTTAAATAGTGATAAATCAAATAAACAATAAAATAATGTTTAGCATAGTCAAAAACATTTATTTTAAAGAGTACAAAGTATAGCTTTAGTGTTATTATACTTGTACTCGATTTTTTTATTATTAAGTCCTATAATAATATGGAGAGGGTAAACTAGTAGTTATTTAATATGATAGATAATATTAATGATATAATTAACATACAAATGAGTTAGCACATTTAGAAATGATAGGTTCAATAGTTCATCAATTAACAGATAATATATCTGAAGAGGAGATAAAAAAGGCAGGATTAGGAGCATATTATGTAGACCACGGATTAGGTGTATATCCAGCTAATGCATCAGGAGTACCTTTTTCAGCATCAACTATACAATCAACAGGTAATCCAGTAACAGACTTATATGAAAATTTAGCAGCTGAGCAAAAGGCAAAAGCCACATATGAGTATATTTTAAATTTAACAGATGACCCAGATGTAATTACACCAATTAAATTTTTAAGAGAGAGAGAAGTAGTTCACTTTCAAAGATTTGGAGAGGCTTTAAGAGTAGTTGAAGACTATTTAGATAGTAAAAGACAGTTTATAATAGAAAAACCTAATTGTATGAAGCCAGATTGTAACGGAAATAATAATTTAAGACCTCAGCCAAGAATATAAATTATGCAATATTTTGCATATATATTATATAAAAAGACTTATTAGTTTTTAAAATAAAGACTAATAAGTCTTTTATTTCTATGAAATTCTATATATTATTTTTAAAAATAATATATAGAATTAATTAAGTGTAGAATAAATATTAAAAAGTAATATATAAAGAATAAGGCTATTAATAGTTATATTAAAAACATATTAATTACTGAAAGAATACATATAAGGATGAAATTAATAGATATTTATAAATGGAGAATACCAAAATATGATATTTTAATAAAGATAATAGAATTAATACTAAAAAAATAAATAGGTTATGTTTGAAGTTAAAATATAGAAATTTAAATATACTTAAATATAAATAACTAAAAATTGATTGTAAGGTATTTTTTATGTTATAATATTTTAAAGTAAGGTAGTATAAATAAAGTAATATTTTATAAACTTTTATAGTATTTATTATTTGAAAAAAATTTTAAAGAATTGGTTAAAGATAAATATTTAAACATCTTTTTTATAAAAAACTTATATTTTATTAGGTACTAGTAGATTTTAAGGGAGGATATAAAATAAATGATAACAAAACATAATTTAAAGGAGTTACTTATATACTTAGGTTATAAGGAAATATCGGATAGTAGATATAGATATGATTTTGAAATATTTAATTGTAGTATAGAGGTTGATTTTCGTATAGAAAAAATTGAATATCCTAAAGAATTAATAGTAAATGAAAAACAAACTTGTAATTTTACAGATAATGAGAATTTTGTAGTATTAGAGTGTGTTCATAGATTATTAAAAAAAGGATATAAGCCATCTCATATTGAGTTAGAAAGAAGATGGTCACTAGGTCATAGTCAAAAAAGTGGACGAGCAGATATTTGTGTTATGAATGAAAATGGAACAGCTACATTATTTATTATTGAATGTAAGACATATGGAGAAGAGTATACAAAGGCACTTAATACTTTAAAACAAGATGGTGGACAACTTTTTAGTTATGCTCAACAAGAAAAATCTACAAAGTGGATATGTTTGTATGCCTCTGACTATAATAATACAATTAAATATGATATAGAAAGTATCTTTGTTTTTGATAGTATAGAAAAAATAAAGGAACAAAAGTCAGACAAGTCAATAATGTTGTTTGAAAATGCAAATACTAAAGAAGATTTATTTAGAGTTTGGAAAAGCACATATGAAGAGAAGCTTTGCAATGATGTAATTTTTTCTAACGAAACAGTAGCGTATAATATTGGAGAAAAACCTCTTAGAAAAAAAGATTTAAAGGAGTTTAATCCAGATGATAAAATTGTAAATCAGTTTGAGGAAATTTTAAGGCATAATAATGTATCAGATAAAGAAAATGCTTTTAATAAGCTTGTGGCATTATTTATTTGTAAGCTAGTTGATGAATTGAGCAAGACTGATGATGACATAGTTGAATTTCAATATAAAATTGGAACAGATACTTATGAGTCATTACAAGATAGGCTACAGCGATTGTATAAAAAAGGAATGGAAGAATTCTTAAAGGAAGATGTTTTTTATGTTGAGTCAGAATATCCCACAAAGTTATTTTCTATTTATAAGGGTGTAAATAGAAAACACGCAATAGAAGATTTAAAACAAACATTTAAAAAGCTAAAGTTTTATTCAAATAATGAATTTGCTTTTAAAGATGTTCACAATGAAGTATTATTTAATCAAAATGGTAAAATTCTTGTTGAGGTAGTTCAACTATTTGAAAAGTATAAGATAGTATATGATTCAAAACATCAATTTTTGGGTGATTTATTTGAACAATTATTAAATAAGGGATTTAAACAAAATGAAGGGCAATTTTTTACGCCTACGCCAATAACACGATTTATATGGGAAAGTTTACCGCTAGAAAATATTATAAAAACTGATAAAGGTAAACATTATCCATATATAATAGATTATGCTTGTGGTAGTGGTCATTTTTTAACTGAAGGAATTGACATTATAAATAAACTTATGAATAATGAAAACAATGATTGGGTTTCTCAAAGTATATATGGAATTGAGAAAGACTATCGTCTTGCTCGTGTATCTAAGATTTCATTGTTTATGAATGGAGCTGGTGGGGGGAATATAATTTTTGGTGATGGCTTAGAAAATGATTCTTCAAAAGGTATTGAAAATGGAAAGTTTGATATTTTAGTTGCCAATCCTCCATATTCAGTCAAAGCCTTTAAATCACATTTGAAACTAGAAAATAATGATTTTGAATTGCTTGACAGAATTTCAAATGATGGAGGAGAGATAGAAGTATTATTTGTAGAACGTATTGCTCAACTGGTAAAACCAAATGGTATAGCAGCGGTTATTTTGCCATCAAGCATATTAAGTAATACTTCTAATAGTTATATAGGTGCAAGAGAAGTTTTATTAAAGAATTTTCAAATAAATGCAATAACACAGTTTAGTACTAAAACCTTTGGTGCAACAGGTACAAACACAGTTGCGTTATTTTTAAAAAAATATGATGAACCACCTAAAAAGCATGAGATGATACAAGATAGTATTTTAAATATATTTAATGAAAAAATTGTTAGTGAGTGGGGAGATAAGGAAATTTTTGATGAATATATTAAATATATAGGTGTTGAAAAAGATGTATATATTTCATTTATTAAAGCTAATAAGGAGTATCAATATTTTTCAACTAATAATTATTTTAAAATGTATGTTGACAGTTTTGATAATTCAGCTATGGCAAAGAATATAAAGAAAAAGAAGATTAGTAAAAGGTATAGTGAGGAAGATAAAGCACAAGAATTAAAACAAAAATTTTATAGTTATGCTAAGAATATTGAACAAGATAAAATGTTTTACTTTGCACTTACAAAAGATTCTAAAACATTGATTGTTACTGCTCCAACAGATAATGTTGGTCAAAAAGAATTTTTAGGCTATGACTGGAGTAATAGAAAAGGTAGTGAAGGTATACAAATAACAAAACTAGGTGGTATGTTATTTGATGAAAATAATAGAGAAAGCAAAGAACATATATCTACAATTATTAGAAATACATTTTACAATGATCTAAATCAAGTAGGAGATAGTATAGAAAAATATATAAATTTGTTAAAAACTAAAACTATGTTTGATTTTGAAAGGGACTTATTTAATAAAAGTATTAGATTATCAGCAAAATATGTTATTGAGTCAAAATATAAATTATTTAAACTAAGTGATATATGTTTATTTATAAGAAATGGAAAAGATGTTAATCAGAATGATAGTAATGGAAAGTTAAAGGTTTCTAGAATTGAAACCATATCTTCTGAAAGATTTGATTTTAACGCAGTGAAATATACTAATGATAATGTTAGTGATGAATTTTTTTGGAGAAAAGGAGATATTGCACTAAGTCATATTAATAGTTTAAAACATTTAGGAAAGACAGCATATTTTGATAGTGATGAAGAACTAATTCATGGTATAAATATACTTAGATTAAGAGTAGACGAAGAGAAAGTTGCAAGTAAATATTTTTATTTAATTACAAAATTACCTTATTTTAAGCAAGAGGTAATTAGGCTATGTAAAAGGGCTGTAAATCAAGCTAGCATTAGCGTTAATGATTTATCAACAATAGAAATCCCAGTACCTCCTATTAATATTCAAGAAAAAATTATTTCTGAGTATGATAAACTAGAGAAAAAGTATGAAACAACTCGTATGAAAATTGAGGAATATAAAAATCAAATTCAAGAAATATTTCAAGAATTAGAAGTTGTGGAAAAAATTGGTAACGGGGGGGGGTACAGACTAGTTAAATTGGTAGATATTTGTAATATCATTGCTGGGAGAGATAAGCCAAAAGACTTTTTAAGCTATAGAAATGAACTTTATAAATATCCTATTTATGGCAATGGTATTGAAAATAAGGGATTATTAGGTTATAGTAAAGATCATTTAATTGATGGAGAGAGCATAACTATATCTGCACGAGGTACTATAGGACATATTGAGTATAGAAATGAGAAATATTTACCTGTGGTAAGATTGATTGTTTTGACATTTAAAGCTAAAGATTATGATACTAAGTATTTATATTACGCATTAAAAAATAAGAATATAGGGAACACAGGTTCAGTTATACCACAATTGACAGTTCCATATGTTGGTAATATTCAATTAGTTTTACCTACGATAGAAAAACAAAGAAAAATTGTTGTAAGAGTTGAAAAGATTGAGAAAGAAATTGAAAAGTTAACTAATATTCAAATAGATTTGCAAAAAGAAATTTCAAGTGTAATAAAAAATATTATTGAATAGAATAGTTTTTATAATATAGTTAGATATAAAAATATATCTGTTTTTTATACAAGGAAGGGATATAAAAATATAAAATTTAATTATTTTTAATATTGCTTTGCTATAAGAAGAATTAAAAAACTATGTATAAAAATGATTTTAAAACAAGTAGTCAAAGATAAATATTAGTATGAACTATACAATCAACAGGTAATCCATTAACAGACTTATATGAAAATTTAGCAGCTGAGCAAAAGGCAAAAGCCACATATGAGTATATTTTAAATTTAACAGATGACCCAGATGTAATTACACCAATTAAATTTTTAAGAGAGAGAGAAGTAGTTCACTTTCAAAGATTTGGAGAGGCTTTAAGAGTAGTTGAAGACTATTTAGATAGTAAAAGACAGTTTATAATAGAAAAACCTAATTGTATGAAGCCAGATTGTAACGGAAATAATAATTTAAAACCACAACCAAGAATGTAAAATAAAGACCATCTGTAAAAGGGTGGTCTTTATTATTACAAAGTTATTACTTAATTTTTAAATAAAAAATTAGTTGATAATCATTACTGTTGTTTAAGTACAGTTATTTAGAGATAGAGTATTGAAACTTAGAATAACAGGAATATAAAATGATATAATTATTTTAAAGAGCGAATTACTTTGCAAGGATTTCCAACCGCTAAACTATTTGAAGGAATATCTTTTGTAACAACACTTCCTGCTCCAATCACACTATTTGAACCAATTGTTACACCCGGTAGTACGATAACGCCAGTACAAAGCCATACATTATCACCAATATTAATTGGGTAAGCATATTCGAGTCCTTTTAGTCTCTGCTCTACATCTAAAGCATGTTCTTCTGTTACAAGACATACATTAGGTGCAATAAATACGTTATCACCAATTGTAATTTTTGCACTATCCATAAGTTTGCAGTTAACATTTAGAAAAAAATTATCTCCTACTGAAGTGTTATATCCATATGTACAAAAAAGTGGTTGTTCAACAATACAGTTTTTTCCAGTTTTACCTAATAAGTTACGTATTGCAATTTGTCGTGATTCATGATCTAGAGGGGATATATTGTTATATTCATATAGTTTTTTAATAGTTGTATTTCGGTCTGAAACAAGTTCGGGATCATTTGGTTGATATAATAGACCAGTATGTGATTTTTCTTTTTCTGTCATAAAATAGCCTCCTTAAAAATAATTATTAAATTATAGTTATTATATCCTATTTTGAAATAGTTGTAAATTAATTTATATTAATAGATTTATGGTTAGATATTTTATCACTATAATATAAATTAGTAGTACATAATTGGAGTGACTTTGCTTACAATAATAAAGAGTTATATTCAGTTGACTTATTAATATGTTATCCAATAAAAAGGTAATTACGAATTATAGATATATAGTATATACAAAAATAGTTAGTCGAACTAAATTTTTATTTAAGAAAGAACTTCATTATCAAATGATGAGTTAAATACACCACGAGATATTACATAGTAATGATAAAAATGATTTTAATATAGTTAATTAAATAAATCCCACTAGTTAATAATGGGATTTATTTTTTGTTAATATAATTATATTTTTTATTATTTTCTTTAATCAATTTTTTTAAAAAGAGCCATAGCACCTATTAAGGTGCTTTTTGATGTATCTTTAGATAATAATATATTAGTGTTAAAATTTATATTAGATAATAAACTATCTTTAAAAAGAGAATAACTTTTTATTATTTGTCCACCTAAAATAATATTTTTAGCATTAAAATGTTTTAAAATAATATTTAATACATTAGCTAAATCCTTACCAAAATTATTAAAAGTAATATTAGAATTTTCATCTATATTATATTTTAAGGAAATATCTTTAACATTATCGACTTTATTATTAGATAAACTATTATAAAAATTGATAATACCTCTAGCAGATATATAATCATCTATTATAGATTTTTTAAAAGGAATTTTATATATCCAGCCATTTTCTGCAACACCTTTACCAGATTTTAAAACTTTACCATTTTCTAGATATGTAGAGCCTGTTCCTGTTCCTATGCATATGGCTATTGCTTTATCATTTTTTAAAAAATCATTTTGTTCTAATTCTCCTAGTGAAAATAATGTTGCATCATTTTCAAATAATATATCAAAATTATCATCAATATTATTTTTTAAAGGACTATTGTTGATATATTTTAAAAGTTCTTTTTTTGTATTAACATTATAAATACTATCATACTTATTAATTCCTTTTATTTTACATATACCATTTTGATAATCAAAAGGACCAGGAAAAGCAATACCAATACCTAATAGTTTACCATTTAGATTATATAAGCTAAATTCTTTTTCTATAATACTTAGTATATTTTTTAAAATAGTGTTTTTATTTTCCTTTGACAAAGAAGGATACATATTTATATTATTATTAAAAATAGTACCATTTTCAAGTATAGTACCAGCTTTTATATTTGTACCACCTACATCTAATCCTATATAAAAGTTCATAATATACCTCCTAAAACAATAATATTTATTATAACATATATAAAAAATCTTGCAATATGTTATAACATATGCTATAGTTTATGTATAAAATATTGAAGAGGTGATTTTAATGTCTACATATAACTTATATCCTAAAATAGATATAAAAGGTTATGATGATAAAATATTTTTAGGATATGAAAATATTTTAAATGAAATAAAATCTAAAATAGATAAAGATAATTTTATAGTAGTATTAGATTGTTATGTAGGTGTTGATAGTAGTGAGCTTTTAAATAGTTTTAAAAATATTGACTTTGATAATATTATTTTTTCTGATGACTATGCCTTAAAAGAAGAAAGGCTTACAGAAAAAATGCAAGATTATCTTACGGATGATAGAGTTTTTGGCATAATGAATACTAAAAAACTAAAAGAATTTTTTATAGATGAGAAATTACAAAAGGTTAAAAATAAGATTAGTACACTAAAAGGTAAAACTTTAATATATGGTGTTGGTGCTAGTCTTATAACAACAGGAGATTTATATATATATGCAGACATATCTAGATGGGAAATACAACTTAGATATAGAAGTGGTATGACAAATTGGAATGTATCAAATGCTAATGCACCAATATTAGAAAAGTATAAAAGAGGATTTTTTATGGAATGGCGTATAGCAGATAGACATAAAATTGAAAATTATAAAAATTTTGATTATGTATTAGACACAAATAAAAAAGATAAGCCAAAGATGGTTACGGCAGAAGCCTTTTTTAATGGACTTTTACAAGCTAGCCAAAAGCCTTTTAGATTAGTACCTTATTTTGACTCTGGTGTTTGGGGTGGACAATGGCTAAAAGAGGTTTGTGGACTAGATAGAAATAGAGAAAACTTCGCCTGGGGCTTTGATGGTGTGCCAGAGGAAAATAGCATACTTCTTAATTATGGCAACATAGCTTTTGAAACACCAGCCATAAACTTAGTATTTTGTCAACCAGAAAATCTTTTAGGAGAAAGAGTATATGCAAGATTTGGTAAAGAATTCCCTATAAGATTTGACTTTTTAGACACAATGGAAGGTGGAAACTTATCTTTACAAGTACACCCTTTAACAGAATATATACAAGAAACATTTGGTATGCATTATACACAAGATGAAAGTTATTATATATTAGATGCAAAAGAGGATAGTGTAGTATATCTTGGTGTTAAAGAGGGTATAGATAGAGAACAAATGATATTAGATTTAAAAGAGGCACAAAATACAGGTAAGCCTTTTGACGTTGAAAAATATGTAAATAAGATAAAGGCAAAAAAACACGACCATTTTTTAATACCAGCAGGTACTATACATTGTTCTGGTAAAAATACAGTTGTTTTAGAAATTAGTGCTACACCTTATATATTTACATTTAAGCTATGGGATTGGGGCAGGGTTGGCTCAGATGGATTACCACGACCTATCCATATAGAACATGGTGAAAAGGTTATAAACTTTGATGCTGATACAAAATGGGTTAAAGAAAACTTAGTAAACCATATAAACCCTATTGAAGAAAACGAAAAGTATAAAGAAGAAAGTACAGGACTTAGTAACAGACATAGTATAGAAACAAGACGACATATTTTTAAAGATGAAGTTATACACGAAACTTTTGGTAGTGTTAATGTATTAAATCTTGTAGAAGGCGAAGAGGTAACTGTTGAAAGTTTAAATGGTGAGTTTGAACCTTTTGTTGTTCATTATGCAGAAACTTTTATAATACCAGCTTGTGTAGAAAAATATAAAATAAAAACAAGTGGAAAATCTAAAGGTAAACAAGTGGCTACTATAAAGGCATACATAAGATAGGAGATTATATGCTAAAAAATAATGACAAAACCTTAAAAGAGCAACTAATAGACATTATAAAAAATGAAATTGAAGAAGGGGTTTATAATATAAATGACGCCCTTCCACGAGAAATAGACTATCAAGAAAAGTATAATGTAAGTAGAATAACAGTTCGTTCAGCTATGAGTGAGCTACAAAACTTAGGATACATTGAAAAAATAAAAGGTAAAGGGACTTTTGTAAAAAGAAAGAAAATATCTGAGCCACTTTTAAAGATAGAAAGTTTTACAGATGAAATGAAACAAAAAGGTCTTATTCCAACTACAAAAGATTCTAATATATCTATAGTTGGTGCAGATAAACAATGTGCTGAAATTTTTAATATACCTATAAACACTCCTGTGTATAAACTTACTAGAATAAGACTTATAAATAATATGCCCATTGCCTTTTTTACGACATATTTAAAAACAGATTTTAATCTTACGCTAGATAGTTCTGTCTATAATAGTTCCTTATATGACTATCTTAATGAAAAAAATATATGTATAAAAAAAGTTAAACAATATATAAGTGCCAATAGCGCAGGAAAGGAGATGGTTGAAAAGTTAAAATGTATACAAAATGAACCTATTCTTGTCTTAAAAAGAATAGGATTTATAGACAATACAGAAAAACCATATGAATATACAATAGCTCAATATGTAGGCTCTAAATATGAATATTATTTTGAACTTTATAAATAATTTTTTAGTACTTTGTATTAAAATCAGCTATTTCTATTATTTTTTTCAAAAATAAAGTTATAGATTAATTATAATAAATAGTGGAGGATTATTTTATGTTAAATAAAAAATGGAATATATATGTAGTGCATCATTCTCATACAGATATTGGATATACAGATTTACAAGAAACAATATTATATAATCAAGCCAATTATATAAAAAATGTAATAGCAGATTTAAACAAAGCTTATAAAGAAGATAGTGTAATAAAAGACTTTAAATGGAATTGTGAAACGTATTTTTGTGTGGAACAGTTTTTAGAAGAGGCTACTGAACAAGAAAAAGCAGACTTTGTAGAGTATATTAAAAAAGGTAACATTGGTTTATCTGCTTCTTATTTAAACTTTACAGACCTTGTAGACGTAGATGTTTTAGACAAAAGAACAAAAGAATTTTGTAAATTTTTTGAAGAAAAAGGTGTAAAAATAAATTCTGCTATGAATGCAGACATAAATGGTATATCTTTAGGAAGTTTAGACGTATTTTTAGAAAATGGAGTAGAATTTTTATATACAAATATACATTGTCACCACGGTATGTACCCTTTATATCAAAATCAAAAGCCATATTTTTGGGAAAGTAAATCAGGTAAAAAGTTACTTGTTTGGAACGGAGAACATTATAACTTAGGTAATGCACTTGGTATTGTTTATAACAAACACCAAAATTTTATGACAGAAAATTATTTTGGTAAAGATAGAAAACAAGAACATTTAGAAACATTAAAGAAAAATTTAGAAGATTATATTAATTTGTGTGTAGAGCACGGATATGAATATGATTTTATACCAATATCTGTATCAGGAGTATTTAGTGATAATGCACCACCTAACACAGAGATAATAGAAACAATAGCTAAATTTAATGAACAATATGGTGATAATATTAACATACAAATGGTTACCATATCCCAACTTTATGAAAAAATAAAAGATAAAACAATAAATGCAAAAACATATAAAGGAGACTTAACAGACTGGTGGGCACACGGCGTTGTTAGTACACCTTATGCTGTAAAACACTATAAAGAGGCACAAAGAATATACAATCTTTGTAACAGATTAGACCCAGAAAGAAAAGCTATAAACCCTAAATATGAACGAGAAGCAGAAGATAATTTACTTCTTTATTCTGAACATACGTGGGGACATTCATCTACTATTACGAATCCTTATGATACAATGGTTTTAAACCTTGATATGAGAAAAACAAGCTATGCTTCAAAGGCTCATGAAGGTGTATCTAAAAATTTACACAGAATTTTACATTATAAAGGTGATAAACTAAGATATTATGACAGAAAAGGTAAAATAAAAGCTATAAATACTGTAAATGAGGCTAAAAAATGCCTTGTAGAGTTTTATATTGAAGTTTGGGGATTTGGTGATATAAAAATTAAAGATGAAAAAAATAATAAGGTTTTAGACGCTCAAGTATCTTCCCACCCTAGAGGAGTTTTAGTAAGCTTTGTTGATGACTTTTTACCATTAGAAGAAAAAGTATATAGCTTTGAAGAAATGGAAAAACAAAAAGAGGTTATTAACTCTAGAGTAGCTTATTCTGGTTCTGAAAGAGTAAGAGATATTGTTAATGATTATGATAAAATAACTTATACTTTACCCTATTTTATAGAAAATGATTATTTTAAAATTGCCTATAAAATAGGAGAAGGTGTTACTTCTTTTTATAACAAAAAAGAAGACAGAGAAATGCTTTTAAATGGAGATGCTAAATTTTTCACACCTATATATGAAAATACAAAAATAAGAACAGATGTTTATGAAGAAAGAAGACGTTTAGGAAGAAATATAAGAGGATTACACGCTAAAAAATATATAGCACAGTTAGATGATATAAAAATTATAGATAACGGCAAAATATTTAAAACTATTGAACTTATATATAAATTAGAAGGTACTTATTTTAGCTCTGTTGTTATAAAACTTTATAACAATTTACCAAGAGTAGACTTTAAATATAAAATAGCTAAAACATTTAGTCAAGATATAGAAAATATATTATTACCTCTTGCTTTAGACTTAGGCAATAAAGAAACATTTATAGATAAAGGTAAATCTACATTTAAGCCAGGTGTAGAACAAATAGATGGAACTTGTATGGAATATTATTTATTAGATACAGGTGTATTGTATAAAGGTGAAAAATCTAATATTGCTATAAACACTTTAGATACTCCTATGATTTATATGGGAAATTTAGACCATCATCCAATAGTTCTTTGTGATAAAAAAGAAGAAAATAATAAAAGAAATGTTTATTCCTGGATAATGAATAATATTTGGGAAACTAACTTTAAAATGGATTTATCTGGTGCTACTGAGTTTTGCTATAGCTTAACTATGGAAGAAAGTCAAGATGTAGATACTATATTTAATAGTATGAGAAATGATTATGGTAGAGTAGTAACATTTATGATTTAATATGCTTAATCTAAAAAGGAGAAGATATATCTTCTCCTTTTATTATTAATTTCAATTAAGCTATGACTTTAGTTTTCAAGATAAAAATTATAAACGGGTTTTTGTTTAAATTTTTGTCTTGAAAACTAATAGGAATAGCTGTTTTTTAATACAAAGTATCAAAAAAATTGATTATAATTATATTCTAAAGAAAAATTATATGAATAGGTGTTTTAATAAATGATATTAAAAAAATTGATTACATATTGTTAGGGACTTTATATATATCAAAAAGTTGAGTAACAACAAGCCAGTTTTGTGGGAAAAATCTCATAATATTCCAATAGCTAACTCCAGGAAAACCATACTCAAAAGCAGTTTTTAGTTTAGTTTCTATACTTCTTGCATCTTCAAACCATACAACGTGTTCAGCTCCATCATCACCATAATAATAAAAGTAAGGTGCTTGAGCAACTTCGTCAAATTGAATTTCTGCTCCTTTTTCTCTAGCTAAATTAACTGCTTCTACATTTCCAAGACTTGTAGCCCTTGTAATATCTCTTATAAAAGGTAAAGGCCAATCATAGCCATAGTTTGGTATACCCATAAATATTTTATCAGGTGATATTTCAGTTACAGCATAATCTAAAACTTCTTTAACTTTATTTATAGGGGCAACTGCCATAGGTGGACCATAAGTAAATGGTCATTTATCATATATGTTGTTAATTTTAGGATATATAGTAAGTTCAAACTGTGCCTCATCTCTTTTATTTTTGGCAGCTTTAGTATCTCTATTATATTCTATTTTATGTATCAGTTCTTTTAATAGATTATTTTTATCTTCTATATTATTAAGGTCATTATAGATAGAAAAAATATTTTTTGATATAGGGGAAAAATTTTTTATATTTTTATTACCCTGTTGTTTTAATAAATCATTTTTTATTTTATAAAGTTTATTTATTTGATTATTAATATTTTTATTTCTATTAATAAAAATATTAGGAGTATATACTTTTTGCTCTAGTAAGTTATAAAGTTCATTTAATTGACTATTTAATTTATTTATTTCATTATCTATATGTTTAATTTCATAATTAAAATCTGTTATATTTTCATTATTTATGTTGTTAAAATTAAGATTTAAAGGAATGGGTATTAATATTTCATTTAAAAAATTAAGTATACTATTTTCTATAAGATATATAGGGGCAGAAATATTATTACAATATGGATTTGGACATTTTAAGCTATAATATTTATCTTTTGTATTGCTGTTAATTCTAGTTAAAGCCTTACCACATTTTTTACAAAAAATTAAAGAAGAAAGAGGATTTTTAAGTTGTTTATCATATATAGTATGTGAAATAGTTTTATTTTTTAACATTTGATTTGCTTTATAAAATGTTTTTTCATCAATAATAGGCTTATGAAGTCCATCAACTAATATATAGTCTGTATTTTTCTTATATCCCCAACGAATTTTGCCTATATAAACAGGATTTGTAATAATGTCTTTAAGGCTAGATTTTGACCATTTTTCACTATTTTTAGGTTTTATAAAAATACTATCTAAATATTTAGCTATACTGCCTATTCCTTGATTTTCTTCTGTATACAACTTAAATATAAGCTTTATTATACTTGCATATTGGTTAGGTTTTAATGTATAGCCGTTTTTATCTTTTAATTTAACTTTATCATATCCTAAAGGTGCTGTACTTGCTATAAATTTTCCTTCTTTTACAGAAGCTATCCTCCCACGTTGTATACGTCTATTTATAGTTTTATATTCACGTCTTGCCATAAATAAGCTAAACTCAAAATATTCTTCGTCAAATTCGTCACTTGGGTCATAAGTTTTTATAGGTGTTATTATTTTTGTTTTGCTATCTTTAAAGGTTTTAGCTACTATACCTTGATCTATTGTGTTCCCACGAGCAAGACGTTCTATCTCTACTATCAAAACACCTTTATAATAACCATAAGCTACATCTTTTAAAAGCTTTTGCATTTGTGGTCTTTCACTTATAGTATCACCAGATTTTATCTCTTCGTATATTTTTATTATATTAATATTTTTTGTTTTAGCTAAATTTAATAACATATTTTTGTGTCTTTGTAAGGTTTCTTCACCTAGTTCTTCATCTTTACGAGATTTTCTTAAATATATACAATAACACATATTAATACTCCTTTATAAATATATTATTAACATATAATAAATAAAAAATATTATGATAAAATTTAGCATAATAATATATAAAGAAGGTGAAAAAATGGCGATAATAAAA
>CAMMEG010000037.1 GCA_946495765.1 uncultured Eubacteriaceae bacterium | reverse complement strand
TTATATAAAAATATAAAATAATTTTATCCCTAATAGTTTAATTCACTAAAAAGGCTATAGAAAAATCTATAGCCTTAATAATTAATATATAGTCATATATCTATCTAGTTCCCAATGAGAAACATAAGTTTTATAATCATTCCATTCTTTTTTCTTACAAGCTCTATAAGATTTATATGCGTGTTCTCCTAAAACTTCTTTAACCATAGGGTCTTGTTTCATATAATATAAAGCTTCATTTAATGTTTCTGGTAAGTTTTCAATGCCTCTAGCTTCTCTTTCTTCTTTAGTCATTTCAAAAAGATTTTCATCTACACTATCCGGACATTTTAAGCCTCTTTTTATACCATCGAGTCCAGCAGCTAAACAAAGGGCTAAACAAAGGTAAGGGTTAGTAGTAGGGTCTGGACTTCTAAGTTCTACTCTTGTTCCAACTCCTCTACTAGCAGGTATTCTAATAATATCTGTTCTATTAGATGCACTCCAAGCTATATAACAAGGAGCTTCATATCCAGGTACAAGTCTTTTATAAGAGTTTACAAGAGGGTTTGTAACAGCGCTAATACCTTTAACGTGTTCTAAAACACCAGCTATAAAGCTATAAGCTTCTTTACTAAGGCCTAATTTATCACTTGGGTCATAAAAAGCATTTTTACCATCTTTAAATAAACTCATATTAGTGTGCATACCAGAACCAGCTATACCATAAATAGGTTTTGGCATAAATGTTGCGTGTAAGCCATATTTTTGGGCAATAGTCTTAACAACCATTCTAAACGTTGTAACATTATCTGCAGTTGCTAAAGCACTATCATATTTAAAGTCTATCTCATGTTGACCAGCTGCTACTTCGTGATGAGATGCTTCTATTTCAAATCCCATTTCTTCTAATGTTAAACAGATATCTCTACGAGCGTTAGAACCACTATCTATTGGAGCTAAATCAAAATATCCTGCTCTATCGTTTGTTTCAGTAGTAGGGTGGCCATTTTCATCTACTTTAAATAAGAAAAACTCAAGTTCGTTACCAACGTTAAAGTCATATCCCATAGCTTTAGCTTCTTCTAAAGTTTTTCTTAATATATATCGAGGGCAACCTTCAAAAGGTGTTCCATCTGGTTTATAAACATCACATATAAAACGAGCAACTTTTCCAGTTTGAGGACGCCAAGGAAATATAACAAATGTATCTAAATCTGGTTTAAGATACATATCTGACTCTTCTATTCTTGCAAATCCTTCAATAGATGAACCATCAAACATCATACCATCATTTAAAACTTTATCTATTTGAGATGAGGTAACAGCAATATTTTTAAACTTACCTAAAACATCTGTAAATTGTAGTCTAATAAATTTTACATCATTTTCTTCTATAATTTGTTTAATATCTTCTTTGCTATATTTTGCCATAACTAGCCCTCCATAAATTTAAAATTAATAGTAACTTATTAAAAACTAAAAAAGCGCACAAAACATCTAAGTGTTTTGAACGCCATTGTTCTTAATTACAGTATATGAAATATTAATAAAAATGTCAATACTTTATAAAAATTTTAAAGTATTATATGTATTAAATTAATTTTGAATACTTATAGATAAAATTTCATAACCTTTTTTTCTTAATTCATTTACAAGGTCATCTGTTTCAAAACTATCTAGTTTAATAATAACTTCTCTACCAAAAGAAGTAGCAAAGTTTGATATATTTTTAATATTAATATTATGATTAGCTATAATTTGGCTTATTTCAGCAAGTTCACCAACTTTTTCAGATGCTTTTAAAGATATACGAGTGCCAGGAACTTTAACTCCTAATATATCTATAAATGCTTTAAAGATATCTACCCTTGTAACGATACCAACAAGATTGTTTTCATCATCTATAACAGGTAAAGAACCTATGCGATTTTCTTTCATAATAAGGGCAGCATCTTCTATAAGGTCGTCTTGATTTATTTTAAAAACACCAGTACGCATTATATCAGATACTTTTGTTTTAGTAAGTAAATAATTTATTTCATATACACTAAGAGAAGTTGCTTTAGAAGGATTTACTTCTGCTAAAAGTTTTTCTGTAACAAGTCCTATAAGTTTGTTATTTTCATCTACAACAGGAAGTTGAGAATGTTTTGTTTCAGTTAATATTTGAAAAGCTTTAGAAACAGAATAATCAGGTTTAACAGATACTACATTTTTTGTCATTTTTTCATATATAAACATATAGATACCTCCTATTAATAAAAAATCTTTATATTCATTATATCATAACAGTATATATTTTGAAAACATTATAATTAAAATTTTATAAATTTTTATATTATACATTTTATATAATATAATTAAAAAATATATTAGTATATATTAACCTATCGACAATTAATATTTTTTGTGCTAAACTAAAGAAAACTTTATAATATATTTTAGGAGGACTATAATATGATAGATAAAGATAAAAAAGTAATAAATACTATTAGAAGCCTTAGTGTAGATGCTATACAAAAAGCTAATTCTGGACACCCAGGTATTGCTTTAGGTTCTGCTCCTATAGCCTATGCTCTTTGGGCAAAACATTTAAAACATAACCCTAAAAATCCAAAATGGAGAAATAGAGATAGATTTATATTATCAGCAGGCCACGGATCAGCCCTTCTTTATTCTTTATTACACCTTTTTGGATATGGATTATCTTTAGATGATTTAAAAAATTTTAGACAATTAGACTCTAAAACTCCAGGTCACCCAGAATATAAACATACAGTAGGTGTAGAAGTTACTACTGGACCTTTAGGTCAAGGTATTGCTAATGCAGTTGGTATGGCTATGGCAGAAAATCATCTTGCTAGCAAATTTAATAAAGAAGGATATAACATAGTAGATCACTACACATATGCTTTATGTGGAGATGGTTGTCTTATGGAAGGTGTGGCTTATGAGGCAATATCCTTAGCGGGTACTTTAGGCCTTAACAAATTAATTATATTATATGACTCTAACAATATTACTATAGAAGGTAACACAGACATTGCATTTAGAGAAAATGTTTGTAAAAGATTTGAAGCTTGTGGATTTGATACTCAAGTTGTAAATGACGGTAATGATATAGAAGCAATATCAAAAGCAATAGAAAATGCTAAAAAATCAGAAAAGCCTTCTTTAATAGAAATAAAAACACTAATAGGATATGGTGCTCCTAATAAAGCTGGTAAAGCTTCAGCTCACGGCGAACCTTTAGGTAAAGATGAAATAAAAGCTATGAGAGAATATTTAGAGCTTCAAGATGAAGATTTTTTTGTAGATGAACAGGTTAAATCTACTATGACAAATATTCAATATACATTAGAGCAATATGAAAGTTGCTGGAATAATCTTTTAGAAAACTATAAAAAAGAATATAAAGAACTTTATGAAGAATATGAAAAATGGCATGAAGATGATTTCTTAAAAGAAATAGAAAATGACGAAAGTTTTTGGAATTATACAGAAGAAATAGCTACAAGACAATCTTCAGAGGTGGTATTAAATAAATTGGCAAAAGTTATGCCAAATATGTTTGGTGGTTCAGCGGATTTATCTCCATCTAATAAATCTGTTATGAAGGATAGAGGAGAATACTCTAAAGAAAATCCAGAAGGTGATAATATTCACTTTGGTATTCGTGAACACGCTATGACAGCTATTGCTAATGGTATTTATCTTCATGGTGGACTTAGACCATATATAGCAGGTTTCTTTGTATTTAGTGACTATATGAAACCAAGTCTTAGATTATCAGCTCTTATGAATCTTGGTGTTGTTAGTATATTTACACATGATAGTATTGGTGTTGGTGAAGATGGTCCTACACATCAACCAGTAGAACATTTAGCTGGTCTTAGAAGTATACCAAATTATACTGTTATTAGACCTTGCGACACTAATGAAACAGCAGCTGCCTGGTATCTTGCTATTAAAAGAAAAGAAAGTCCAACAGGTTTAATATTTACAAGACAAAATACAAAACCATTAGGAGATGCTAAAAAAGCTCTTAAAGGTGGATATGTTGTAAAAGATTGTGATGGTACACCAGATATTATTATTATAGCTACAGGGTCTGAGGTTGGTATATCAGTAGAGGCTAGTGAAATGTTAGCTAAAGATGGTATAAACGCTAGAGTAGTAAGTATGCCTAGCTTTGAAATATTTGAAGAACAAGAACAACAATATAAAGATAGTATATTGCCTAAAAATGTTACAAAAAGATTAGGTGTAGAAGCTGGGTCCTCTTTTGGATGGCATAAATATATAGGTATTGACGGAGAAATGGTATCTATGGATAATTTTGGAGCTTCAGCCCCATTTAATAAACTTTTTGAAAAATATGGATTTACTACAGAAAATGTATACAATAAAGCAAAAATGATGATAAATAAATAATTTAGGAGGATAATAATGAAATATAAAAAATATTTAAAAATTATTTTGGTTTCTACATTTACTTTAACTTTATGTAATAGTGCACTTGGGTTACCTAAACATAAAAATGAAAACTTAGGGCTACAAAATATATTAACACCTGTTAACTATACAAGTTATTTAAATAATAATTTATATGAAGATATGGATGTTGATACTCTTTGGGACACATTTTTAACAGCAGACGCCAATGAAAAATTATCAGATTTAAAAATTAAAAAATTTAAGCAAACAAACATTTCTTTAGGTAAAAAAGATAGAGAAATGTTATATTATTTATCATTGTATAATAATGATGAAAGTTATAAAGATATAATAAGCAATCAATATAGTATTGAACAGGCAGAATATTCTTTAAAACAAGAAAAAGAATTTTATAAGATACAAAAAAAGCAAGCTGAACAAACTTTGAAAATGTTAGGTGAAATTAAAGAACCTACTTTATTAGAATATGAGGTATATACACAAGGAAATTTAGAAACAATAGATTATAATTCTTTATTACAAAGTCAAATGAGTTTAAAAGCTCAAATAGAAAGCTGCAAAATTGATATAAAAAACTTAGAGTATAATTATCTTTTATCTAACATTGATGATGCAAGTTTTTTATCTTCATATAAAATATTAAAAGAGAATTTACAAAAACTTGAAAATGATGCTAAAATTTTAGATATAAAAATTAAAAATTTTAATCATATAGCATTATACTTTACAAAAAAATAAATTTTTAAATATAAATTTAAGTATAACAAAAGGTTGGTATTATATAAAATATCAGCCTTTTGCTAATTTGTTAAGGAGTAGATATATGGAAAGATTAAAAAAACAAATGGAATTTTTAATAGAAATTGATAAACTAAAAAATATATTTAGACAGAGTTTAATAGCTGATAAGTCTAGAAATGAAAATGATGCAGAACATTCGTGGCATATGGCTATGTATGCTATTATACTAGAAGAATATGCACCTAAAGATACAGACATATTAAAAGTAATAAAGATGGCTTTAATTCATGATATAATAGAAATATACGCAGGGGATACATTTTTATATGATGAAGAAATGATAAAATCTAAAGAAAAAAGAGAAAAAGAGGCAGCAGAAAAAATATATTCTATATTACCAAAAGAACAAGGTGAAGAGATAAAATCGTTGTGGTTAGAATTTGAGCAAAAACAAACTAACGAAGCTATATTTTGTGCTACATTAGATAGGATACAGCCTATAATATTAAATTATTTAACACAAGGAGGAACTTGGAAGAAGTATAATATAAAAAAGGAGATGGTACTAAAAAAGGGATATTTAATATTTGAAAGAGCAGATGAAAGAATAAAAAAATTTATTTTGGATATAATAAATGAGAGTGTAGAAAAAGGTTATTTGTTACCATAAAAATTTTTTTAAAAAAAGTGTTGACAAAAACGTTAGCTTGTGCTAACATATAATTAGTTAGCTACTACTAACAATTTAGAACATAGTATACAACTATATAAATTTTTAATGAATATGCCAAAACCTCTTAGTTATATAATAATTTATACTTATTCTAAATAAATACAGACCTTTTATAATAATTAAAGCTAAAAACATATAAAACTCCCCATTTATTAATTTATAAATGGGGAGTTTTATATTTATCTTAATAAACATATATGATAAATGGAAATATGTATATCCCCATTCATATGTCATAAGTAAAACAGCATTAGACGCTCTACCAATAGCTCCATAATCATGGGCTTCATATAATAGTCCTTCTTGCGTACTAGAAGTTTTTGGAGCTAAAGATACTATTACTGGGTATCCATTTTCATTAAGTTTTGTAGTTATATTGTTTATAAAAGATACAAAGGCTTCTCTATCTTCTGGGTAAATAAATTCAAAGTCTATATCAAGTCCAAAATATCCTTTTTGCCTAAGAGTTGTTAAAATATTTTCTATTAATATATTTTGAGCATCTAAATCATTTAATATTTTGTTAGAAAGTTCGTTACTAAATGTTCCTTCTTCAGTTAAAGTAGATATTAACATAATAGGTGCAACATTATATTCTTTTATAATATTTAAAACTTTTTCATCATTAGCAGGTATTAACTCTCCATTTTCTTTAAATCCATAAGTAAAAATTGTTGCAAAGGTTAAATAAGGTAAGGTAGCTCTTAATATACTTTCATCTATATTTGTATACAAATAACCATTAGTAGCTAATTGACCTAATTTTGGTGTGTTTTGAGGAATGACAACAGTTTGACCTACAACAAGGTTTTCATTAAGATTTAAAGAATTTTCTCTAGCTAAAGTTTCTGCTGTAGTGTTGTGTTCATTGGCAATAGAATAAAGAGTATCTCCTTGTTTAACTACGTGAATTATCATAATAATCTCCTTGAAACATATTTTATATATTATATGATTAAATGTAAATTTTTGATATAAAAAATTTTATATTACATATATTTTATATAAAAAAATAAGGAGTTAACATGACAAAAAAGTATATTTTAAAAATAGCTTGTATATATACAGGTACTATATTAGGGGCTGGGTTTGCAACAGGCAAAGAACTGTTAAGTTTTTTTGCTATTTTTGGAAAAATGGGAATATTAGGATTTTTTATAGCTTGTTTTTTATTATCATTATGTTTAGTATCTATACTAGGAATTATACATAACACAAAGGTTAGAACATATGAACAGTTTATGAGTCACATATTTGGTAAACTAGGAAAATATATAGAAATTTTTAATATAATGCTTTTATTTATTTTATTTTCTGCTATGTTATCAGGTGGAGGGGCTACTATATCAAATATTTTTTATATAAATGAAGTCACAGGAATAATAATATTTTGTATAGGAGTTTTTTTAGCTTTAATTTATGGCGAAAGAGCTATTATAAACATTAATACTATATTATGTCCGGTATTAATAATAGGAGGTATGCTTATAGGAATATATTTATATTTTTTTGATACAGTGAATGTATTTAATAGTAATACCAAAGCTTTAACATCTCCATTTATATATACTTCTTATAACGCTATAACTACTATATCTGTATTATTTTCTGTAAAAAGTATTATAACCAATAAAAAAGTAGTTATTTTTGGAGGTATTTTAGGAGGGCTATTTATATTTTGTATAGGTATATTTATGCTTTTGCCTTTAGTAGAAAACTATAATATTATAAAAAATGAATCATTACCTATATTATCATTAATAAAAAATAAAAAAATAATTAAGATTGTATATACTTTTACAGTTATATCAGCTATATTTACAACAGCTATATCAAATGGATTTGCATTAGAAGATACATTTAAAAATAAAATTAATATTAATAAGGTATATTTAAAAGTTATTATTATAATTTTAGGTATTATATTTTCTTTTTTAGGTTTTTCTAATATAGTAAATGTTGTATATCCTATATTTGGATATTTAGGTATGTTTGAAATATTAGTTATAGTTATTACCTTTTTATCTAATAGTTATTGACAAATGATATATATGCTTTATAATTATAGTAGTGCTTTATATACTTTAGGAGAAATATATGAAAAATTTTAAAAAATTCATCTTTATGGCAATAATTGTAGCCATTACTATAATAGTTGTTATATATTTAAATCCTAATAAAAATAACAACAGCGTGTTGCCACAAAAAGACTTTAAAACAATAGATATTAGTGCTGGTGAGCAAGTATACACTTATGATTCTTATATATACATATATGGTAAGGCTGGTATTAAAATAATAAAGGACGAAAATATAATACTAGAAGATAATTTTTCTTTAGAAAATCCATATGTTGTAACCTCATATGACAAGATAGCTATTTGTGATAACAAAGGTAAGGTAGTTAGAATATATTCTAGTTCAGGTCATATGTACACAATAAATGCAGTTAATAACGTATTAGGATTTACAATAAATAAAAATGGATTTTTATCAATAATTTTAAAAAACGATAACAACTATCAAATAGAGATTTACAATAAAGATGGAGACAATATATACTCTATAAAGGATATAAGCTATGATGAAGGAGTTCCAGTTGGTTTATCTATATCAGAAGATAATAAAGTTTTGGCGGTTTCTTATATAAAAACAACAAGTGCAACAGTAGATTCTAATGTAGTTTTTTATTCTATACAAGATAACAAACTATTTGGAGGGTTTATAAAAGAAGACCAAGTTGCTGGTATTATAAAGTTTATAGATAGTTCCAATTTAGTTTGTATATCAGACAAAGAAATTTTTATAATAAAATGTAACTCTAAACAAAATGCTGAACAATCAAAAGAAATTTATAAAAAGCCTTTAAATAATGTTTTAAATGAGGTTAAGTTTTTAGATGGAATAGGATATCTTGTATGCTATGGTCAACCTATTTTAAATAGCGAAGAAGAAGCTATTGAAGAAAATACTTTAGTTTTTTATAATCAATCTGGTGGGGAAATAGGAAAATATTATAAAAAAGGACAGAGGATAACAAATATAACTGCTAATAAATATGGAGCAATTATAGAAGAAGGAAGATTATTTACAGCAATAAATATATCAGGTAAAAAAATATGGGAATATCAAGCTACACAGGATATAAAGGACGTTATTTTTTATGAAGATTCTAATAAAGCTATAATTATTACTAGTACACAAATAAAAATAGTTAAAATAGATAAAAAACTTGTTGATAAACAAATTGATGAAAATAACACAGAAAAAAATCAAGAAATAAGTACAGAACAAACTATTAATAATGAAAGTAAAGAAATAGAAGAAAATAAAGAAATAAGTAGCATAAAAAGTGAAATAACAACTAATGAACTAAAAACTGAAAATCATGAAAATACCAGTACCACTAATAAAGAATAGGATAAAACAGTAACATAGTTACATACTATCTTAACTTTAGGAGGAAATAATGAATATATTAGATTTTGTTTTGATAGTTATTTTAATAGCCTGTATAATTAATGGTTATTATAAAGGATTTTTTAAAGAAGTATTTGATATATTAGGATTTGTATTAGGGTTAATAGCTTTTACAATATTATATCCAATAGTAAATGATTGGTTATTACAAAGTTCTTTTTTGCTAAAAGTTAAAGATTGGGTAATGTATGATTTAAAGTTAGCACAGTTTACAGCTAATACTCAAGAAGATATTGTGGCAAGTATACAAGGTTTAAATGTACCACAAATAATTAAGGAGTTACTAATAGAAAATAATAATGAAGTATTTCATAAAATGTTTAATGTTACAAGTGTAGTAGACTATATATCAAACTTTGTAGCTATGATAATAATTAGTCTTATTACAGTATTTTTAGTTGTTTTAATAGTTATTATATTAGTTACTATTTTATCAAAAATGACAAACTTTTTATCAAAATTACCTATTTTAGGTAAATTTGATAAAATAGGGGGGATAGCGCTTGGTATTTTAAATGGACTATTTACAATATGGTTTGTAGGTATAATAGTTCTAGTTTTATCTATTTTCCCTCAGTTTTCATTTTTAAAAGAACAACTTGATGGGGTTTTAACAGAACCACTAATAAACAGTAATACATTAGTAAAATCATTATTAAATTTAATATTAGGGATAATAAGTTAAAGTATGAAAAAAAGTTTTAAAACTATAGACAAACATTCAGAAATTGAAATAATAGAAAAAAAATCTCGTTTTATAGCTAATGTTTTTCCAGTTTCTAACGAAGAAGAAGCACTTAATTTTATATCTACTATAAAAAAAACATATTATAATGCAAGACACAATTGTTTTGCTTATGTAATAGGTGGAGATATACCTATTATACGATTTAGTGATGATGGCGAACCTAGTGGAACAGCTGGTAAACCTATATTAGATGTACTATTAGGCGAAAAAATAGAGAATGCCTTAATAATTGTTACCAGATATTTTGGAGGTACATTACTTGGAACAGGTGGTCTTGTTAGAGCTTATGGTAAGGCTGCTAAAGAAGGAATTTTAGCAGCTAAAATAGTAGAGATGGATATTTACAATAAAATAATTATAAGTATTGATTATTCATTTATAGGTAAAATACAATATGAAATATCTAATAATGGGCATATTCTTATAGATACAGAATATTTAGAATTAGTAAAATTTACTGTATATGTTAAAAGTAATTTAGCAGATGATTTTATTAAAAATATTATAAATCTAACAAATAATATTGCTAATATATTAAAAGGAGAAGAATGTTTTTTAAAACTAATTGATGGACAAGTTATTTTAGACTAGATGGAGGGATAATATGGCAGGACATTCTAAATTTGCGAATATAAAGCATAAAAAAGAAAAAAATGATGCTATAAAAGGTAAAATATTTACTATTATAGGAAGAGAAATAGCAGTTGCAGTTAAAGCTGGTGGAGCAGATCCAACAAGTAATTCTAAACTTAGAGAGGCAATAGCTAAAGCAAAATCAAATAATATGCCTAATGATACAATAGAAAGAAGTATAAAAAAGGCAGCGGGTAATATAGATGGAGTAAGTTATGAATCTATTATATATGAAGGTTATGGTCCTAAAGGAGTTGCTATAATAGTAGAAACTTTAACAGATAACAAAAATAGAACAGCAGCTAATGTAAGAAGTGCTTTTACAAAAGGTAATGGTAATATGGGAACTACAGGTTGTGTTAGCTTTATGTTTGATAAAAAAGGACAAATAATGATTGAAAAAGATGATAATATAGATTCAGATGAACTTATGATGATAGCTTTAGATGCTGGAGCAATGGACTTTAATGAGGAAGAAGAAGGATATGAAATAACTACAACACCAGAAGAGTTTTCAGCTGTTCGTGAAGCAATAGAAAATGCTAATATTCCAATAATAGATGCAGAGATTAATATGGTGCCTCAAACGTATACATTTTTAACAGATATAGAAGATATTAAAAAAATGAATAAATTATTAGAACTTTTGGATAATGACGATGATGTAAAAAATGTATATCATAATTGGGAGCAAGAATAAAATAAAAGGTATGGAAATCCATACCTTTTTAAAAATCATTTTTTCTATTTAAAAATTATTTTAAAGTAACTTTAGCTCCAGCTTCTTCAAGTTTAGCTTTGCAATTTTCAGCATCATCTTTAGAAATGCCTTCTTTAACAATTTTAGGAGCTCCATCAACTATTTCTTTAGCCTCTTTAAGACCAAGACCAGTTAACTCTCTAACAACTTTAATGATTTTAACCTTAGCATCACCAGGAACTTCAGTTAATTCTACATCAAATTCTGATTTTTCTTCAGCAGCAGCACCAGCAGCACCAGCAGCAGCAACTACAACACCAGCAGAAGCAGATACTCCAAATTTTTCTTCACAAGCTTTAACTAATTCGTTAAGTTCTAAAACAGAAAGCTCTTCAATAGCAGCAATAAATTCTTCAATTGTTAATTTAGCCATTTTATATTCCTCCATAAATTATAAATTTTTAATAATTAAAATATTTTAATATTTAAATTAAGCAGTCTCTTTTTGGTCAGCAATAGCTTTAACCACACGAGCAAATGCACCAACAGGACCTTGGATACTTCCAAGAAGTCTTGAAAGAAGAACTTCTCTTGATGGAATATCAGCAATGATTTCCATGCCTTTTGTATCGTAGTAAGTACCTTCAATAACCCCACCTTTAAACTCTAAAGCTTTAGCTTCTTGTTTAAATTTGTTTAATATACCAGCGGCAACTGTAGGGTCTTCGTAGCAAAGAGCTAATGTGCTAGGGCCTTCTAAATGTTGACCTAAGCTTTCAAACTCTGTACCTTCGATAGCAAATCTCATCATAGTATTTTTATAAACTTTATAGTCTACACCAGCTTCTCTTAAAGTTTTTCTAAGTCTAGTATCTTGCTCAACAGTAAGACCACGAGCATCAACTAACACTGCAGAAGTAGCTTTAGATAGTTTTTCTTTAATTTCATTTACTATGACTTGTTTTTGTTCTACTTTAGCCATTTCTTTACCTCCTATAAGATTTTTAAGGCAAAAGCCTAAGTAGCCGTAATAAAATCAAATATAAAAAACCTTGCAAAGACAGCAAGGGATAAATCTACGATTCTAATTCCTCGGTAGGTTGCAAAAAGCATTACGTAAAAACACCTACTGTCTACGGCACTTATAATATATTAATATATTTTTTACATAATGTCAATATAAAAAAATAAAAAAATAAAAAAAGTATAATATTTAAAAGAGTTGTTGATTTACTCTGTAATATTTGGTAAAATATAAATGTAATTTTATATATATTATAATATATTAAAAAATATAGTAAATAAATGTATTTTTAGGAGGGTATTTAATGAATGGGTATAAAAATATGAAATTAAAAGGGAAGTTTTGGCTTATGACAGGGACTATTACTATATTAGTAGTAGTACTTAGTTTTTTGAGTATCTTATCACTAGAAGATACAATATCAAACTATGATAACCAAATACTGGAAAATCAAGATGTAATCGATAATGCTACAAGTTCTATAAATACTGCTATGACTCTTAGAACTGTAACTTTAAGATTAGAGTCACGTAATTCAGAATTAAGTAGAGGAAATTTTGACGCTGCGAGAAATGAGCTTAAAGAAGCATATGATTTGGTAACAAATGCATTACAAACATTTAGACAGAATCTTTCAGATATAAATAGTAATGCAAATAAAGATAGAACAGAAGAAATTAACTTAGTAGATGACTTGACTGTAAAAATTGATGAATTTTATGAAGAATTTTTAAATCACATTAACTTACATGAACAAGGATATTTTGATGGTATAGATGGAGAATCTAGACATACAGAGCATTCTAATTTACTTAGAGGCAAGTCAGATGAGATTTTTGTTGGTAAAGATAATGAGTCCAATGGTCATATATTTAATTTAACCACAAATGCTTTTGATAATATGATTAATTCACTTAGTGGTGCTTCTTTACATGCTAATAAAGCTTCAATATTTTTAGTACTAATAGGTGCTATAGTAATTATATTTACTATTATTCAAGGTTTAATTATATCTAAAAGTGTAAGAAAACCTATAAGTAATATTGTAGAGGCAGCTAGTAATGTTGCAGATGGTAACATAGATGTAGATATAAGAACAAATACAACAGATGAAATGGGTATACTTTCAAATGCTATATCAGATATGACATATACATTCCAAGGTATATTAGAAGACATTCATAATTTATCTGAAAATATTGATAAAGGGGATATTAATTATAGAATAAATACAGATAAGTATAAAGGTGCGTTTAAGCAAGTTACAGAGGCTATTAATAGCACAGTAAATGAACTTATCCAAGATACACTTCATATAATTGGTATGATAAATAGTATTTCATCAGGTAATTTTAACACTGAAATTAAACAATATCCTGGAGATAAGATTGTAGCTACTAAAGCATTAGAAGATGTTCAAGAAACATTAAAAGCAGTTTCATATGAAATAAATGGACTTATAGATGCAGCTAATGAGGGTAATCTTGAGTATAGAATAGACAGTAAAGAATATCAAGGTCAATGGAAAATTACAATTGAAGGGTTAAATACATTTATAGAAAATGTAGTTATACCTATTAAAGAAACACAAAATGCGCTTAACCAATTTTCAACAGGTAACTTTGGACATAGAATAACTAACGAGTATAAAGGTGAGTTTAATAATATTAAACAAACAGTAAACTATACTGCTGAAACAATAGGCTCTTATATTTCGGAAATATCTAGTATACTTGAAGAAATGTCAAATAAAAACTTTGATGTCTCTATTGATAGAGAATATTTAGGTGATTTTAAAGCTATACAAAAATCTGTAAATTTAATTATTAAAAATCTTAATATACTTACAAAAGATATCATATCATCTGCTGAACAGGTATCTGCAGGTGCTAAACAAATATCAGAATCTAGTATATCTTTAGCTGAAGGGGCTACTGAACAAGCAGAATCTGTGGAAAGACTTAATAATGTAGTAAAACTTATATCTGAAAAAACAGCAGAAAATGCTAAAGGCTCTAATCAAGCTAATGACTTAGCAATAAAAACTAAAGAAAATGCATCTAAAGGTAGCGAACAAATGAATAATATGTTAGTAGCTATGGAAGATATTAATGTAGCATCTAACAGTATATCAAATATAATAAAAGTAATAGATGATATTGCTTTCCAAACAAATATATTAGCTCTTAATGCAGCAGTAGAAGCTGCTCGTGCTGGTGAACATGGTAAAGGATTTGCAGTTGTTGCTGAAGAGGTTAGAAATTTAGCTGCTAGAAGTCAACAAGCGGCAAGAGAAACTACTGAACTTATAGAAAGTTCTGTTCAAAAAGTAGAAGAAGGATCTAAAATAGCTAATCATACAGCAGAAGCTCTTCTTAATATAGTAAATCAAATTGAAGATATATCTAAACTTGTAGAAGCTTGTGCTAAATCTTCTAATGAACAAGAAACATCTATTACTCAAATAACTGAATCTATATCACAAATAGCAAATGTTACACAAAATAATACTGCTACAAGTGAAGAATCAGCAGCCGCTGCAGAGGAACTTGCTAGTCAAGCTGAGGTATTTTATGCATCAGTTGCAGATTTTAAACTTAGACAAGATAATAGTGTAGATAGTGAATATTAAAAAAATAAATAAAACTCATTGTTAATACAATGAGTTTTATTTATTTTAGTTTTTTACAGCTTTTATTTGAATTTAAAATATTAAGTAATAAAAAGATATTTATATATATTATTATTTTAAATATTTTAGGTTAAATATTATAGAAAATAAGTATATTTTTAATAAAAAAATATATAAAATGTTAAGTGTAAATATTTTATATGAGCATATTTTAATAACAAACAAACTTTAGCCACAACTATTTACAAATAACCTTTATTTTTTAATACCGTTGGTGGGATTCGAACCCACACGAGAAAACTCGCCAGATTTTGAGTCTAGTGCGTCTACCATTCCGCCACAACGGCTAATAAATTAAATTATAATATATTATACATATATTTTGAATATTTGTCAAATATTAAGTTAATATTATTTATAAAATTATTAATTTGTAGTAAATACAATATAAATATTTTAAATAAAAGTTACTTAATTATATTTTAAAAAGATTCTATAATAGTATATAAAGTAAATTATTTTTAAATAAAATAAAAAAAGTATTGACTTTTATTACTTTTTGCTTTATAATAATATTTGTTGTTAAGCTTGTAGTCGTGGCGGAATTGGCATACGCGCTAGACTAAGGATCTAGTGGTCCTAGACCTTGGGGGTTCGAGTCCCCCCGACTGCATAGTGCGCGAGTGGCTCAGTGGTAGAGCATCGCCTTGCCAAGGCGAGGGTCGCGGGTTCGAATCCCGTCTCGCGCTTATGAAGGGTTATCGCCAAGTGGTAAGGCACAGGGTTTTGATCCCTGCATTCGTAGGTTCGAATCCTACTAGCCCTGTATTAAGCTATGAAGCTTTGCTTCATAGCTATATAAAATAATATGCGTTTATGCGCGAGTGGCTCAGTGGTAGAGCATCGCCTTGCCAAGGCGAGGGTCGCGGGTT
>CAMMEG010000036.1 GCA_946495765.1 uncultured Eubacteriaceae bacterium | reverse complement strand
ATAGGTTTATGTAATAATTAATTTTTATATTAGTGTAAAATATATGTATTAACTAATATTAGTTAGTTAATATATACAAAAAATATAAAAAATTAAAAATAAAATAATCTAAAATACTAAAAAATACCAAAATTAATAATTGTGTAATATTAATATTGCCAATTTTTTTAATTTTTGTTATTATAATTTTACAAAGTTTTTAACTTAAATAAAGTTTAAAAATTTCCATATCATTTTAGACCAGGAGGAGTGATTTTTATAATGGAAAGTACAGATTTAAACCCTAAACGTAAGAAAAATTTTAAAAAAAATCTAAAAAGAGATATTACTTTGTGGTTATTTGTTATACCAGGTATAATAATTACATTTATATTTAGTTATATACCAATGTATGGTGTACAAATAGCTTTTAGAAATTATAACTTTAAAGATGGATTTTTAGGAAGCCAATGGGTTGGTTTTGAGCATTTTATAAGATTTTTTAATTCACCTTATTTCCTTTCAACATTAAAAAATACATTTATATTGAGTTTTTATTCACTTTTAGCAGGATTTCCAATTCCTATAATTTTAGCTCTTATGTTAAATTCATTTAGACATAAGAGATATAGAAAATTAATACAAGGTGTTACATATGCACCAAACTTTATATCTGTAGTTGTTATGTGTGGTATGATAATTTTATTCTTATCACCTACATCTGGTATAATAAATCACGTTATACGTAGTTTTGGTGGAGACCCTATAAACTTTATGGCTCAAAAAGAATACTGGAGACATATATATGTTTGGTCTGGTGTATGGCAAGGAATGGGCTGGGGTTCAGTTATTTATTTTGCAGCTTTATCAGGTGTTAGTCCAGAGCTTCACGAAGCAGCTATTGTAGATGGAGCTAGTAAGTTCCAAATAATTAAATATATAGATTTTCCAAGTATTTTACCAACAGCTACTATATTATTAATTTTAAGTTGTGGTAGTCTTTTATCAGTTGGATTTGAAAAAGTATTCTTATTACAAAATGACTTAAATAAATCTGTTTCTGAAGTTATTTCTACTTATACATACCAAGTTGGTCTTATAGATAGAGATACATCATATTCAAGTGCCATTGGTTTATTTAACTCAGTTATAAATGCTATTTTCTTAGTAGGAGTAAATAAAATTAGTAATAAGTTATCTGGTAGTGGATTATGGTAATAGGAGGATTATTATGGCAAGAGAGAAAAATAAAACAATAAAAAGATCGAAAAGTGATGTTATATTTGACGGTGTAATTTTTGTCATATTAACATTTATATTACTTATAGTTGCATATCCATTATACTTTATAATTATATCTTCTTTTAGTAGTCCAGATAAAGTTTCTTCTGGTCAAGTAGTATTTTATCCAATAGGATTTACATTAGAGGGTTATAAAAAAGTATTTGAAAATAATCAAGTAGTAACAGGATTTATTAATTCATTAATATATACAACAGTTGGTACCTGTGTAAACTTATTATTGACTATACCTACTGCATATGCATTATCAAGAAAGAAATTTCAAGGTAGAAAAATTGTTACTATATTTTATATGATAACAATGTTTATCAGCGGTGGTATGATACCTACATACTTAGTTGTACAAAAATTAGGGTTATTAGATAGTATGTGGGCATTAATCTTACCAGGTTCATTAAGTGTTTATAATATGATAGTTGCTAGAACATTCTTCCAACAAAATATATCAGAAGAACTTTATGAAGCTGCAGAATTAGATGGTTGTGGTCATGGTAGATTTTTCTTTAGTATAGCATTACCATTATCTAAAGCTATTATAGCTATTATGGTACTATATTATGGTGTAGGACACTGGAACTCATATTTTAATGCTTTATTATATATGCAAACAGAAGATAAATATCCACTTCAATTAGTATTACGTTCTATATTAGTACAAAACTCAGCACAATTATCTCAAACTGTAACATCAGCAGCACAACAAGAAGCTATGAGAAAACAACAAGAGGCTGTAGAATTAATGAAATATTCATTAATTATTATTTCAAGTATACCAGTTTTAATTTTATATCCTTTTATTCAAAGACATTTTACAAAAGGTGTAATGATTGGCTCAGTAAAAGGCTAATATTTAAAATTATAAATATGTTATTTATAAATAAAGTTTATTTTTAAAGGAGAGATTTTATTATGAAAAGAAAGTTTATCAAAAAGATATCATTTTTTCTATCAACATTATTAATTACACAAGGATTATTAACAGGTTGTAGTAGTGGAGGAGGAAGTACTGCTCAATTTGATGAAAATGGTAAACCAGTTTTAGAAGTAGATGAAAATGGTAAAGTAAATGGATTAATGAATCCAACTGGTCTTCCAATTGTAGATAATTTAGGAGATTATAGCTTCTCATTATTTGTAGATAACTCTACACCATTAGAAGGACAATTTGTTTGGTCAATGTTAGAAGAACAAACAAATGTTCAAGTAGAAGTACAACAATATGCTTATGAAATAGCACAAGAAAAATATGGTTTAGCATTAAGTTCTGGTGACTATACAGATGTTATTGGTGGTTGGTGCTTAACACCTACTGATATTTTAACATATGGTGTTGAAATGGGTGTATTTATACCATTAGAAGGCTATTTTGAAGAGTATGCACCTAATATTATGAAAGTTCTTGAATTACCAGGTGTTAGAGAAACTATGACAGCTCCAGATGGACATATTTATTCTATACCATATGTTACAGAAGCTCCAAAAGTAGACTTTAACCCATATATCAATAAAGTGTGGTTAGACAAATTAGGATTAGAAATGCCTACTAATACTGAAGAGTTTAGAGAAGTTTTAAAAGCTTTTAAAACTCAAGACCCAAATGGTAATGGTGTAAATGATGAAATTCCATTTTCTTCAGACCCTAACAATAGACAAATAGGTTATCTTGCTGGTTGGTTTGGAGTTCCAGTAGCAGTAGATGGATTTACTATGATAGATGGTAAATTAGAGTTTGGTGCAAATACAGAAGCATATAAACAAATGGTAGAATATATGGCTAGTTTAAATGCTGAAGGATTATTAGACCCAGAGTTCTTTACTCAAGACTTAGCTACTTGGAAAGCTAAAGGTGAACAAGGTTTATATGGCGCTTCTATAGCTTATGGTAGTGGTGACTTTAAACAATATTTACAAGGAGAAGAACCAGATTATGCTCCTCTACCAGTATTATCAAGTCCAGAATGTGATGACCCTAAATGGTTAGCAGATTCAACTGGTGTATCTACATTAAAAAATCAAGTAGTAATCACTGATAAAGCTAAAAATCCAGAAATAATTGTTAGATGGTGGGATAATTTCTATGAACCAGATAACTCATTCCAAGCATTAAATGGTCCTTTTGGAATTACTAGTGAAAAAACAGGTGAAGGTACTTATAAAGTATATGATAGAGCTACATTATCACCAGAAGATGATGAAAAATATAGCTGGGCTAATATGTTCTGTCAATCATTACCAAAGAATTTAATTGAAAAAGAAAATGTAGAAACAGTTAACCCTGCTTATCCAGAAAAAGATTATGTTGATGAAGCATATGAACCATATTTTGTAGGTAATGATGGTAATGGTAACTTTGATATAATCCCTTCTTATTGGGTAGAATCAGATGTTTCTGCTAAATTATCAGAATATACAGTTTCTATAACAGACTATGTTAATAGAAAAACAGCTGAATGGATTAGTGGCCAAGCAGATGTAAATGCAGAATGGGATCAATACCTTGCACAATTAGATAAATTAGGTTTACAAGAGTATATTAAAATTCGTCAAGAAGCAATTGGTCAATAATAACTTTAAATAATAATTCTTAAATTTTAGGGTTTTACCTTACTTCAATAAATCAAAATTAATAATATATAAGTTAATACAATATATAAATTTTTGAATATTTGAGGTTTGGTAAACCCTTTTTAAATATAATAGTAATAAGATTATCTAAAAACAACAAAAAATATATAATATCTTGTATATTTTATTTAAATAAATAATCATAAAAATTTTAATAAGAAGAGGTAATTATCATGTCAGATGAAAGAATTGAAGAAAAAGAAGAAAGAGAAGTTGTAGAGCAAGGTGTACATAATTATAGTCAAGAAGAAGATTATGTATGGCCAACAGATCCAAAAGTATTACAAAAGTTAGAATGGTTTAAAGACCAAAAATTGGCATTAATGATGCATTGGGGTGCATATTCTCAATTAGGAATTGTAGAGTCATGGGCTCTAAGTGATGCAGATGCAGAATGGTCAAGAGATTGTATAGACTGGAATGTATCAGCAGAGGAATTTAAAAAACAATATTTTGATTTAAATAAGAGTTTTAATCCAGTTAGATTTCAACCATATAAATGGGCAGAGATGGCAAAGGAAGCAGGATTTAAGTATTTAATATTTACCACAAAACACCACGATGGATTTTGTATGTGGGATACTAAATATACAGACTATAAAGTGACTGGTAAAGATTGTCCATTTAGAACGCATAAATATTCAGACATATGTGCTCATTTATTTGAAGCATTTAGAAGACAAGGAATAGGTATAGCAGCGTATTTTTCAAAAGCAGATTGGAATGTAGACAGTTATTGGAGTGAAAAATATGCGAGAGGTAAATACCAATGGAGAGGTCCATCTTATGATCCATTAGAAGAACCAGAAGAATGGGAAAGATTTGTACAATTTACTCAAAATCAAATAAAAGAACTTGGTACAAATTATGGACAAATAGATATTATGTGGTTTGATGCAGGTTGGGTGGCTAAAGAGATAAATCAAGATATAAGACTTGGAGAAGTTATTGATGAAATTAGAAAATATCAAAAAGGAATGTTATGTGCAGACCGTACTATTGGTGGATCATATGAAAATTATGTAACACCAGAGCAATGTGTACCAGATAAACCACTTAATGTGCCTTGGGAAAGTTGTATAACAATGGGGACTTCATTTTCTTTTAAATATGAAGATAAATATAAAAGTCCACGAGAAGTAATATGTATGTTAGTAGATATAGTAGCAAAAGGTGGTAATTTAGCACTTAACGTAGGACCACAGCCAGATGGAAGGTTACCAGAAGGTGCTATTAATACAATGAAAGGTATGGGCGAGTGGTTAAATAAATTTGGAGAATGTATATATGGTACAAGAGTTTGTGCTCCATATAAAAAAGATGGAGTTGCATTTACTCAAAAAGAAAAAGAAAATAAAGTATATGCTATTCATACATATCCAAATGAAGATGACTTATCAAAAGAAGAAATATTTATACCATATACAGAAGATTTTAAAAACATAGTATGTTTAAATACTGGAGAAGAAGTAGAATATACTAAAAATGAAAAAGGCATAATAGTAAAATTACATAAAGAAGAACAAGGTATATCTACAATAGCTCATGTATTCTGTTTAAATAAATAATAATTTTAGCTACAAATAATTTTTAATATTTATATGTTTAGTTATTAATTATTTGTAGCTTTTTATAAAATAAATAAAAGGAAGTGTTATTTTGTATTTTATAGATAAAAGAATTGGTGTTATATGCCAACAGTTAAAAGGACTAATAGAAAGAAAAAAATATGATGTGTCAAATGTTATATACAAAAAAGGAGCATTTGTTACACCAGAAGAAGTAGATAATAGCAAAGAAGAATGGATTAATTTTGACCATAAAAAAGACCACTGGTATGGACCAGATGGATATTATTGGTTTAGAGCAAGCTACACTGTCCCTAAAGAATTAGACAATAAACCAATAGCAGTACATGTAAAAACACAAATAGAGCATTGGGACGATGGAAGAAATCCACAGTTTTTATTATTTGTAAATGGTAAAGCTACTCAAGGGTTAGATATGAATCATAGAACTGTATATTTAACAGATTGTGCTAAAGAAGGAGCTACTTATACATTTGATTTACAATCTTATACTGGTACATTATATTCAGAATTTACACTTATATTTGAAATAGTAGAAATAGACAAAAAAGTAGAAAACTTATATTATAATATAAGAACACCTTTTTCAGCTTTTAATAGATTTGATAAAGATAGTAAAGCTAAAAGAGAGATAGAACACGTCTTAAATAATACAATTAATATGATAGATTTTAGAGAACCATATTCTGATATATTTTATAATTCTATTGAACAAGCTACTCAATATTTAGATGTAGAATTATATGAAAAAATGACAGGATATGATGATGTAATAGCTACTTGTATTGGTCATACTCATATAGATGTAGCGTGGCTTTGGACAACAGAGCAAACTAAACAAAAAGTATGTAGAAGTTTTGCAACTGTATTAAAGTTAATGGAAGAGTATCCTAATTATAAATTTATATCAAGTCAGCCACAACTTTATAAATATGTTAAAGAGCGTCATCCAGATTTATATGAAAAAATAAAAAAATATGTTAAAGAAGGAAGATGGGAAGTAGAAGGTGGAATGTGGGTTGAAGCCGACTGTAATCTTACTTCTGGCGAGTCTTTGGTTAGACAGTTTATATATGGTAAAAGATTTTTTAAAGAAGAATTTGGTTTAGATAATCGTATATTATGGTTACCAGATGTTTTTGGATATTCGGGAGCATTACCACAAATAATGAAAAAATGTGGTATAGATTATTTTATGACAACGAAGCTTGCGTGGAACCAAATAAATAAAATACCTAATGATACAATGATTTGGAGAGGTATTGATGGAACGGAAATATTAACACATTTAATAACTACTTTAGGTATAGGACAAAAAGAAGAAGATTTCTTTACTACATATAATGGTATGTTGCATCCAGATGCTATTATAGGTGGTTGGAGAAGATATCAAAATAAAAATATAAATAATGATATTTTAGTATGTTATGGATATGGTGATGGTGGCGGTGGCCCAACTAGAGAAATGTTAGAAATGTCTAAACGTATGGAAAAAGGCATTGAGGGTATACCAAAAGTACGTCAAGAGTTTGCTCTTAAATATTTTGATGAGCTAAATGAAAGAGTAAGAGATAATAATAGATTACCTTTATGGGAAGGGGAATTTTACTTTGAATACCATAGAGGTGTATATACATCTATGGGTAGAAACAAGCGCTCTAATAGAAGATGTGAACAAATGTTAATGGATTTAGAATTTTTAAATGTTTTAACAGGAAAAAATAATAAAGAAGAATTAGATGAAATATGGGAAAATGTGTTATTAAATCAATTTCATGATATTTTACCAGGTACTTCTATAAAAGAAGTTTATGATATGACAAAAGAGCAATATGACAGAATAGAAAAACGTTTAAAAGAACTTATAGATGAGCGTTTAAAAGATTTATCAGGTAATGGAGATTATATAACAATACATAATACATTAGGTTTTGATAGAAATGACGTAGTAATTTTTGAAAAATGCAATAAAAATGGTTTAAAAGATGAAGATGGTAATGTTTATCCAATCCAAAGTACAGAAAGTGGTAGCATTGCATATGTTGAAAATATTAAACCTAAAGGTAGTAAATGTTTTGAACTTGTAGATATAGTAGAGCCAGAAACTAAATTTATAATAAATGAACATAATTTAGAAACAACGTTTTATAAAGTAGTATTTGATGAAAAAGGTTTAATATGTAATCTTTATGACAAAGAAAATGATAGAGAAGTTTTACAAGAAAATGCTAAAGCTAACTTAATGCGTATGTATGAAGATAAGCCAATGGCTTATAACAACTGGGATATAGATATGTATTATACAGAAAAATATTGGGATGTAGATAATGTTGTATCTATGGAATGGACAGAAATAGGTGCTGTTAGAGCTACTTTAAAAATAGAAAGAACTGTAAGTAAATCTAAAATTATTCAAAACATACATTTTTATGCTAACATTAGAAGAATTGACTTTGAAACATATATAGATTGGAAAGATAAAGAACACTTATTAAAAGTACATTTTCCTGTTTTAGTTCATACAGACGAAGCTACATTTGATATTCAATTTGGTAACCTTACTAGAAAAACTCATACAAACACAAGCTGGGATCAAGCAAGATTTGAAACTTGTGGACAAAAATGGGTTGATTTATCTGAAGGTCACTATGGTGTAAGTTTATTAAATGACTGTAAATATGGTCACTCTATTAAAGATTCTAACATAGGACTAACATTAATAAAATCAGGTACAGAGCCATATAAAGAAACAGACCAAGAAGAACATTTCTTTACATACTCATTATATCCTCACAAAGAAAAATGGTATGACGCAGGTACTGTTAATGAAGCTTATAAATTAAACCAAAAAGCATATGCTGTTGTTGGTACAGATAAAAATAAAGAAAAATCATTTATTAATATAGATAAGAAAAATGTTATTATAGAAACTATTAAATATGCAGAAGATAAAGATGGTATTATTATCCGTGTATTTGAATGTGAAAATAGCTTAACAAAAGCTAAAATAACTATAAATGATTTAGATATTAAAGGTATTGAAGAATGTAACTTAATAGAGCAATTTGAACAAAATATACCAGTTAATAACAATAGTTTTGAATTTAAAATAAAACCTTATGAAGTTAAAACATTTAGATTAAAGAGGTAATTATGTCAGAAAAATATAAAAATAAAAATTTATCTCCAAAAGAGAGAGCTAAAGACCTTTTAAAATATATGACTGTGTCTGAAAAAGTAGGTCAATTAAACCAAAGACTATATGGATTTAATATTTATGAAGTAAAAGATAATGAAATTATATTTACTAAAGAATTTGAAGAAGAAGTTCAAAAATATAGTGGATTAGGGGTTTTATACGGTTTGTACCGTTCAGACCCTTGGTCTTCTAAAAATTTTGAAACAGGTTTAGTTGGCGTAAATGCTATAAAAGCATATAATAAGTTACAAAAGTATGTATTAGATAATTCTAGATTAAAAATACCAGTGTTACATAGTACAGAATGTCCTCACGGACATCAAGCTTTAGATGGATATTTATTACCAGTTAATTTAAGTATGGGAGCAACTTTTAATCCAGAACTTGTAGCTAAAGCATATGAGATTTGTGGAGAACAACTTAAATCTATGGGGGTTAATTTTGCCTTAATATCTTTATTAGATATTTTAAGAGATCCTCGATGGGGAAGAAGTGAAGAATGTTTTGGAGAAGACCCTTATCACAGTAGTAAAATGGCTAAAGCTATTGTAAAAGCTGTACAAAGTAAAGGTGTAGATGTTGTTGCTAAGCATTTTGCAGGTCAAGGTGAATGTACTGGAGGTATAAATGCTAGTGCTGCTAGAATAGGTGAAAGAGAACTTAGAGAAATACATTTACCAGCTATGGAGGCTTGTTGTGAAGAAAACGTTAAAGGTGTTATGGCAGCATATAATGAGATAGATGGTGTTTACTGTCACGCAAATAAAAATCTTTTAACAAATATTTTAAGAGATGAAATGGGATTTGAAGGAATAGTTATGGCTGATGGTGTAGCTATTGACCAATTAAACCGTATGACAAGTGATTATGTACTATCTGGAGCAAAGGCTTTAAAAGCTGGTGTAGATGTGGGACTTTGGGATATATCTTTTGGCAAATTAGAAGAAGCTCTTGAAAAAGGCTTTATATCTATGGAAGATTTAGACAAAAGTGTTTTAAGAGTATTAGAAAGAAAATTTGAACAAGGATTATTTGAAAATCCTTATTTACTAGAAAATGAAGATTTTAAAAAATATAATTATGAAAACTATGACCATTCTTTACAATTAGCAAAACAATCTGTTGTATTATTAAAAAATGAAGATAATATATTACCTTTAAATTCTAATAAAAAATTAAAAATTGCAATAATAGGACCTAATGGAAACGACATTTACAACCAATTAGGAGATTATACACCATATATAAAAGAAGAAGATGGTATTACAATCTTAAAAGGTATAAAAAACTTTGTTAAAAATAATAATTTAGATATAGAAGTAAATTATTTAAAAGGTTGTTCAATATTAGATGATAGCTTTGAAAATATTGAAGAAAGTGTTAAGTTAGCTAAAAAATCTGATTTAGTAATTTTGGCTTTAGGTGGCTCTAGTAGTAGATTTGGTGAGGTTACTTTTGATTCAAATGGTGCTGCTATTGCTAATAGTAAAGTAGCTATGGACTGTGGCGAAGGTATGGACTGTGCTAATCTTGAATTACCAGGAAAACAAAATATATTAGCACAAGAAATATTTAAGGTTTGTAAAAATGTTGTTAGTATACTCGTTGGTGGTAGACCATATGCTATTAGTAACATAAGTGAAAATAGTAATGCACTTTTATGTAGCTTTTATCCAGGTATAAAAGGTGGAGAGGCAATAGCAGAAATTTTGTTTGGTAAAATAAGTCCATCTGGTAGATTACCAGTTTCTATACCACGACATACAGGACAAATACCAGTTTATTATAACTATAAATCTTCTTATGGTGCATTAAATTATTATGACTTAGAAAAAACACCGCTATATACTTTTGGATATGGACTTATCTATACTAAATTTGAATATAGTAATATAAGTTTATCTAAAAAAGAACTAGATAAAAAGAATTTAGATGAAAATATTAGTATAAATATAACTGTAAAAAACATAGGTAATTTTGATAGTTATACAGTTTTACAATTATACACATATCATAAACAATCTAGTACTATTAGACGTATAAGAGAGTTAAAAGCTTTTGAAAAAGTATTTATTAAAAAAGACGAAGAAAAAGAAATAACAATAACAATACCTAAAAAATCATTTTATATATGGAACGAAGATATGGAATTTGTTATAGAAAATGGGGAAGTTGAATTATATTTAAAAGATACAGACAAAGATATTTTTAAAGATAGTATAATAATAAAATAATAAATCAAAAATAGATGTAGAAGGTTCTACATCTATTTTAATTTTTAAAATTAAATTATGACTTTATTATTTAACATAAAAATTATAAATGTATTTTTGGTTTAATTTTATATAATAATAACAGGAATAAATATTTTTTGATACAAAGTATCAAAAAATATTTATATTAATTATAACTTTATTCAACTTTATTAAGCATTGGCTTAGCAAAATCAATTATATCTCTAGCTACTTCAACGATATTACTATTTTCTCCTGAATTTTCAAATATTATAGAAACTACAATATTAGGATTTTCTGTTGGAGCCATACCTAAAAACCAGGTATGGTCTTTTTGTCCTTCTACTTGTGCTGTACCAGTTTTTGCAGAAATAGAAATATTATCTATTTTAGCTTTTTTACCTGTTCCTTCAGTTACAACTTTTTCTAACATATTTTTTATAGTTTGAGCAGTTTCAATAGTAAAGGCATTAGTAAGCTTTTTAGGTAAATTTTTATCTATAACGTTGCCTTTATAATCTAGCTTACTTTCTACTATATAAGGTGTCATCATTATACCGTTATTTGCTATGCTAGAGCCAATAAGTGCAATATGAAGAGGAGTAACTAAAGTTTTACCTTGACCTATATATGTTTGTATTATTTCATCAATAGGAGAGGTATTATTTAAAGTAAAACTACTTTTATTATATTCTAAAGTGAAATTTAAAGAATTGTTAAAAAGAGCTTTATTAGCTGTTTCTGCTAATTGTTCTGGAGTTATTAAATTTGATAAATTGGCAAAAAAGCTATTACAAGATACAGCTAAAGCTTTTTCTAAATTAAGATTACCGTGAGCCTTTTTATCAAAACATTCTATTTTTATATCTCCAAATGTTTCATATCCCTTACAAGTATAAGTATAATTTTCAAAGTCTTCATAGTTTTCTATAAATGTGGCAGAGGTTAATATTTTAAAAACAGAGGCAGGAGGGTATAGCCCTTGAGTAGCTCTATTAATAAGAGGATTATTTTTAGTATCATTAACTAAATTATTCCAATCATTTGAAATATTATTTGGATTAAAGCTAGGAGATGAGACCATAGCTAATATTTTACCAGTTGTGCTATCCATAACAATTATTGCTCCATTTTTATCTTTTAATTTTTCATAACAAAAGTTTTGTAAGTCTTTATCCAATGTTAAAACTAAACTATTAGCTTTTAGCTTATAATCTTTATTAAACTCCTTATTAAATCGCTGGATTAACTCATTATTTAAAGTTTGCATATCAAAATTATATTTTGATTCTATACCATAACCACCATTATTTATAAATCCTATTGTATGAGCAAAAACATTATCATAATTATATACTCTATTATCCTTTGTTTCTGCTAATACATTAAGATTTCTATCTAATATAGAACCTCTTATTACATTATTATTTTGACTTTTTGTAACTCGAGGATTATAAGGATTTCCTATTATTTTTTTACTATTAAAAAAGCTAAAAAATAATATATATATAATAAGTATTAAAAATAATAATAAATAAAACCAAAAGACTTTTTTTATATTAGAACGCATAATATCACCTATTAAATTTCTACTTGAATATTATCTATTTCTTGACTAGATAAGTTATATTTTATATTTCTTATAGATACCCATTGTAAAATACCAATAATAATGAAATTTATAATTATAGAACTACCACCGTAACTTATAAAAGGTAATGTTACACCAGTTAGAGGAATAAATTTTGTAGCACCACCTATTATAAGAAAAGTTTGAAAACAAAGTAAGCTTGTCATACCAGAAGATAAAAGACCTAAAAATTTGTTTTGACTATTTAAAGATATTTTAACACTTCTATAAAAAATCATAATAAAAATTGATATTAAACCAATACCAAATAATATTCCAAATTCTTCGCATATAGCAGAGAAAATTAAATCTTTTTCTACAACGGGTATAGTATGTGACATACCCATATTAAACCCACTACCCATAGCACCATAAGTACCTAGAGCAAAAAGAGACTGAGCTATTTGATAACCTTTATTTGATATATCTGACCAAGGATTTAGCCATATTTGTACTCGTACTCTAACATGGTAAAAAAATTTGTAGCCTAAAATTGAACCTATACCAGCTAATATAGCACCTAAATATACTAACCATATTTTAGATGTAGAAATGTAGAGTATAACTAAATAAGTCATAAAAAATATTAATGCACTCCCTAAGTCTGTTTGAAAGACTAAACATACTATAAATATAAATGACATTATGGAAGGGAAGATTAAATCTTTTATTTTTAAATGATGACTACAAAAACAAGATGATAAATAGAAGATAAATAGTATTTTAACTAGTTCAGAAGGTTGAAAAGTAAAGTCTCCTATAGAAATCCAATTTTTTGCACCTCCATCTTCTATACCTATTATTAAAGTAGCAAGAAGTAAAGAAAGACCTAATAATAAGTATAAATATTTAAAAAGGTTTAATCTTGGTAAAATGTTTAATATAATAGGTATAACTAAACATATACAAAATCCTAAAATAAACCAAATAAGCTGCCTTTTGGCCAAAGAGGGATTTAATCTATATAGAGTTGTTATTCCAATAGACATTAAAAAGAAAATACCATTCCATAATAAATGACAACTATTTTTATAAAATATACAAGCTATAATATTACCTAAAATAATAAATATAAGGGTTAGTATAAAAAATGGAACTATAGATAAATCTATATTTCTAGTTTCTTTATTAAATGATAATATTGTAAAAGCAGATGTATGAAAGAAAAAAATAATTAATCTTTGCATTAATAGATAAATTTTATTATTTATACATATAATATTTTTTTCGCTAAGACATATAAAAAATCCAAGTAACAAAAAAATACATATATAAATAAGAAAAATATATCTAGAAATATTTACTATAATCTCATACATAAAAATTCTCCTATAAAACACCTCTAAAGAAATGACCATTAGTATAATCTAAATTATTAAATGGACTATTTTTTATATTAAATTGCTCTTTATCTATTAAAGCTTTTTTATAAGATGTAATAATATTTTTTATTTCTTCTTTATTTTCGTCTACAAAGCTAATACGAAAATTTTCAGTAGAAAGTTTGTTAATATCTTTGTGTTTGTTTAAAATAAATAAAGGAGATTTATTTATAATAGTTGTTACACAATTAAAACAATCATTTTTTATAGGAAAACAAGTTCCCATTCTATCTTTTAAATAAAAATTATCACAATTATTTTTCATTTTACAAAATCTATTATTTCCCTTATTTCCAACATATAAACCAACAGGACATTGGTGAGTTGTCATTAAAGGGAGTTTACCATAAACTAAAATTTCCGTATTTTTAGAAGATAAAGTTTTAAGCTCTGAAAGATTAAGCTCTGGAGATAATGTTACTTTATTAAATAAAGTCAATAGTTTTTCTATTGATGCGTTATTAAAAATATTAAATGTATAATCTGCAATAATTTTTTTATTAGTATTTAAATTTATATAGTTTCTTAAAAGGTAACCATCAATATTAGATTGTTCTAAAATATTTAGCATATTATAAAAATCTTTAGCCATAGGTTCTCTAAATATCCATAATAAAGCTATAAATATTTCTGTATTATTTTTATGACTTATATCTATAAAATAATCTAATTCTTTTAAATTATTTTCTGTTAATTCTATATAAATTCTTTTTAAATATCCAGTATCTATGCAAGCATCAAATTGTTCTTTATTTTGCACTAAAGCTGTTAAGTATTGTGAGTTAGATATGTTTATAGTAGGATTATATTTGACACTTATTTTTTCACGTTTAAAACTTTCTATAATTTTTGATTGTAACACATCAGTAGATTTCCTTCTAAGTCTATTTATTTCACTTACTGGTATATAAATATTATTATCTATATCAACACTTTCAAAAATAAAATAAAAAGGTGTATCGCCAGTTTTAGATAATTTTTCAATAAGTATATCTTCTGTAACAGAAGAGTTTTTAGCTTCTTCTATGATATAACCTTTTTCTATTATTTCAATATTATTAATCAAAAGTTTTAATGTTAAAGGCATACCAATTTTTGCAATAACATTAACTTTAATCTCTTGTTTTCTAGTATCTTTGGAGTATAACTTTTTTAATTTATTATCTAGAGCTTTATCAAACGAGCGAAAGACTAAATCACCTTTATTTATATTACCAGATATAGTAATATTTATTAAATCTCCAACACCAGCTTGTTTAGATATATTAGTACCACAATGAGGTTTAGTTCTTGTCCAAATTTCAATACCATCTCCACCAATAACAGGTTCATTAAGTTTTATTGTACATTTTTTAGTTTTTTTGTTATAACTTTCTACTATACCTATTTGTAAACCACTGCTTTTAGGAGATGAGCTAATCATAGATTTATTAGACCATTTTTCATAGTATCCAGTTATAGAGCTACCTCCACGATTAAATATTTGTGTAAGTTCCTTTATATCATTATCTTCTACCTTATAAAATGTATTACTATTTACTTTATCTATATATTTTCTATAATTGGAAGTTACACTTGCTACATATTCTGGGCTTTTCATTCTTCCTTCTATTTTAAAGGTATGTATGCCAGAGGTTACCAACTTATCTATTATATTTATTGTAGATGTATCTTTAGGAGAAAGAAGATAGTCGTTAGCATATATTTTGTCATTTTTAATAAGTTTGTATTCCATACGACAAGGCTGAGCACATCTACCTCTATTACCACTACGTTCTCCTATAAGGCTACTCATAAGGCAGCGACCAGAATAAGAAACACATATAGCTCCGTGAACAAATGCTTCAATTTCTATATCTGTACTTTTAGTAATGTTTTCTATTTCTTTAAGAGTAAGTTCTCTACTTAATACTACACGGTTAAATCCTAATTCCTGTAAAAATTTAACCCCTTCTATGTTATGTATTGTCATTTGAGTACTAGCGTGTAAAGCTATATTTTTAAAATTAGATTTTATAAGATTAAAAATTCCTATATCTTGTATTATAATTGCATCTATACCATAAGAATAAACTTCAGATATAAAATTTAATACATTTTGTATTTCATTTTCTTTATATAATATATTTAAAGTTAAATTAACTTTAACACCTCTAAGGGGGCAATA